>JAFGGT010000105.1 GCA_016930445.1 Candidatus Methanofastidiosia archaeon
CACCAAAGAATAGCATAGTAATCGAGAATATCGACAGTATGAAAAACACCCTCTTCTCCCTATAGGAGTATACCAATCCCTCCAAAAGCTCCATCTTGATCCTTGAGAGCGCATTCCCGGCATCCTCGAGCTTCTTTCCTATCGGAACGAATGCTATAAAGTATATCGTGATGGCAGACACGAAATATGTAGCGACATCCAGGTAGAACACATTGTTAGGCCCCATTATCCCTACTAGCATCCCCCCTATGGCAAAGCCAGCGATTGCCGAGAATTCATAAGTGGACTGGGAGAGGGAATTTGCCACCAACAGCTGCCCCTTCTCCACCAGTTGGGGTATCATGGCATTCCTGGCCGGATAGAAGAAACGGGATACGGATGACACTAAGAACATCAGGACATAAATCTGAATAATTGAATATGTAAATGGCAGGAGAAACACGATCCCTGCCCTCAGTATGTCACAAAGGATCATGATCCGCTTCTTGTTGTAGCGGTCGACAAACACACCGGCTATCGGCCCAAATATGAGCGCAGGGAGTGACCATGCGATGAATATGCCCCCCGCTTCCATGGCACTGCCACCCTCGTTGAAGACGATTGTGGCCACGACTGCCATATAGGTGAATCTGTCGCCGAAGTTCGACACTACCTGGCCTGCCCAAAGTAGGCCGAAGTTCCTGTTCCTGAGAACGTCAACATACCTAGCCCTCTCCCTTTCCATGTTATCCCTTGGATTAGATATTCCTCTCTTTTCTAATGATCAGAATAAAGATCTGTAGTTTAAGCAAAATCCCATAACATATAAAATAAGACAATATAAATAAGTGCTTGGGTGTCATTGCAATTCGGAAATAACAAGTTTTGAATTGGCAAAGGTAAATTATAGAATATGGGATTATATCATATATTTACATATTTAAAACATGATACAATAAAAATAGGTCAGCACCCCCAACCATTGGGTTAAGGTGTACATTCAGTATGTATACCCCTCTTTTCAGGTGCTGACCCTTACAACAGCTCCCTGCACCAACTCTTTCGAATTCGACAGTTTTGACCGCCGAGGCGATCACAGAGCCCACATGTTCTGCGCTCAGGGATAGCGGACTGAATCCATCCCCCTGCTCCCATGTGTTGTTGACAATAATACATGGACAAGGCTACTATAAATAGTTTTCTTGACACAAATTTAGTATAATTAATTCTATTGATGTCTAATTATACACTTTTATGTTCATATAATAGTAAGGGGCAATTTTACCGTGTACCGAAAAAGGACCTATATAGATAAAATAATGGAAATAGTGGTAGTAGGAAGGAATAATCTTCATGATATTATATAATGATAAAATATTTTACAATCATAAAATAGTAATAAAAATCACAGAAAAATAATGCTGGCAACATCGTCTTATCCTGGGCGCACTTCATCGGGTGCAGATCTATAGAAAAAAATATATATCAGAAAAAAGTTACAATATGTATATCTAACTTAATGTTAGATTAAGGAGGGATATGCATGAGATATGACCCATGGGAGGAGTTTAGAGTTTTGCAGGAAGAGATTGACAGGCTTTTCGGAGAGTTCAGGCAGTCTGGCAGAAGATTGCTGCCATCAAAGAGATATCCTGAGCAGAAAGGACTAGTGGAATATTCGGAACCTCTGTCCGACATAATCGATAAGGGCGACGAGCTCAAGGCTATAATGGACCTTCCAGGCGTGAAGAAGGAGGACATCTCCATACAGGTGAACGAGGATTCCATAGAGGTAAGGGCAGAGAGAAAGACCGAGAAGAAGGAGGAGAAGGAAGGTTACTTCTTCCAGGAAAGGGGCTACCAGGGATATGCGAGAAGCATCAGTCTGCCTGAAAAGGTGGTGCCATCTGAATCCAAGGCAGAGTATAACAATGGCGTCCTGGAGATATCGATGAAGAAGGCCACACCCGAAAAGAAGGGCGGATTCAAGATAAATATCGACTAGACCTTATTTCTGTTCTTTTTTCATGCCAAGGCAGATAATGTAGGAATTCAGGCAGGGTTGAAAAACGCCTTATGCTACAAACAGATTTATTTAGATGTATTGACATAGTGATAGTATGGAAGAAAAGATCAAAACGTTGATAGAGAGATTGAAGATCTACAGGATAAAGATGGAAGAGTACGAGAAGATAACGAATGAGTACCTCTTCGAACTGAGAAAGATAAATTCAGACCTCAACAAGATGAACGATGAGCTACTGCAGATAATGAACGAGTACTATAAGAAGATCAAGTAGTCTATTAATTTCCCTCTTCCATTGAGTCCCTGAAGAATCACTATTGATCAAATTTTCCAGGGAAAAATCCCAAATGGCCCATAGTTCCCTATTGGGAAGTGCCCAAGTCCTAGAACCATGTATGGTCCCATTGCCACAGACCCATATTCGTGGCATCGCAACTGTTCAAAGCAAGTATAGAAAGCTCCTTTTCAGGCACCTGACAAGGTATCATCCCTAGACGCTCCGTGCTTAGACCACTATATCCTTGCAAGATAATATTCCATCTTTTCAATCTGATATGGTTGCTCCCTGCCCGGACAGTCCCTCATAGAACAGAATATACATGAGCTGAAAGGTATCCTGGTCTGGAAAATTATGCCCGAAAGAGACTTTGTGGGGTGCATGATGCATTTATCATCCAGTGAAACATCGATGGCGCTCACGCCGTCGGAGAGAAGTTCGAAAAGCTGCCTTTGCTGGCTAAGAGGCCAGTACTCAAGCGACCCAGGGCTGAGCTTTGAACAATTGTCATATTCAAATTCCTCCTTAATATCCGCCCTCAGTCTTCTTTCCATCTTTACCAGCATCAGATTATACAGCATATCAAGGATGTATTGGGATAGAACATCATCCATCCCGTACAAGGCGCCATCGGTATCCCTGCCGAGGGTCATGACGAAGGGATGCACATTTCCCTTCTGCTCGATGCAGCGTCTAAGGAA
>JAFGGT010000106.1 GCA_016930445.1 Candidatus Methanofastidiosia archaeon
AGAAAGATGTTTCAGCAGAGCAATGTCCATGTTGTAAATGGGCAGGATGAGAACGAAATAGGAAAGGCACTCCAAAATGCGCTTGAAAATGGAAATGTATTTGTCTATACAAATAGGCCTGGGGATGGGTCCGATGTAACCTCGGATTTAAGCGACATGGGACTCTACTGGGGCGACTCGATAGTAAATGAATGCAAAGGAAATGGTAATGGGGACATACAGGCCGATGCAAAAACCGCTTTGGATTCACTAGGGGACAAGTTATCCGAGTTATTGATAATTCTGCCAGACTATCCATCAAACCCGTTCATAGCCTTGCATTCCAATGCGCTAAGGAAGTATGAGGATGCCCAACAATCCTATGAAGAAGGGGATTTTGGAAAGGCCTACTGTTACGCCATTACAGGGATCACGCTCGCTGACAATGCCTTGAAGATGGTCGATAAAGGCAATTTCTATAAGGGTAATCTTGCTGAAAAATCGGCTTGCCAGTTGGAGGAGCTCAGGGATAAGAGAGCACAGCTGGATGAGTACCTTGCACTTCTGGATGAGATCCCTGAAGAATTGAGCGTCATGGTGGCCGAACTTGACGGATATATCTTGGCGGCCAGCACTTGTTATGAAACGGGGGATTACGAGTGCGCTCTTAACAATATAGCCTTGGCCAAATACCTCTTGATCGATATCTGCAATGAGCTAGGGGTGCTCCTCGATATGGATGTGAGTGTTGATTGTGAGATGGGTGAGAACGCTCAGGAGAAGCTGAATGAGCTCATAGTAGCAAGGCTGGAACTTGATGAGCTTATTTCTGAGCTTACAGACTTGCCAGAGGAACTGAGCAACTTGATGGCAGATCTAGATGCTCTGATAGGGGCCGCCCAGGAATGCTATGACAACGAAGACTACGTGTGTGCGCTGGAAACGATCAGTGAAGCAAAAGCTCTATTGAAACAGATCGAGCATGAGATTGAATCTATTATTGGAGAGCAGGGATCAAATGGCAACGACAAGGGTGGCAATGACGACAATAAAGGCAAAGGCAACGATGATGAAGCGGGCAATGAAGACAATAACGGCAAAGGTAACGACGACAAGGGGAAGGAAAAGTAGATATACTTTTTTCTTACCTTTTTTTTAATAGGTATTATGCATGAAGACCCTTACCTGTATTATTTTAATATCGGCCATTCTGCTGGTGGGAGCTTCTCCTGTGGTTTCTCAGGAAGAATATTCCATAGATGACTATATGATAGACATTACCCCAATAGGTCAGGAGCGTGCCTATGAGTCCATTTATATGTTACTTACCACCTTTGAAGAGGGAGTAGAGATAACGCTGGACTATTCGACACCATTGGATAAGCTATCTATCATGATGGATGAGGGCGACAATTACCTATACACGGGCAATGGCTCTCTCTATCATCTGACATTCAGCTTTGCTCTAGCCGGCCCCCACAACATCTCCATCGATTTTGAGACCGATGAGTTCTCGATACTGGACGATGGAAAGATGATATATTCTCCAACGTTCTCATTCCCAATGCCCCCTGCATTCTTCAGATGCAGGCTCTTTTTGGATGAGGGCATGTCTATAACGACCCCCTTGGTGCCTTCCCCCAACAAGGTATATTCCCAGGGGGACGAGATAATCATTTTATGGGAGAACATATCAAGCCAAAGCTCATTCTATATACTCTGCGCGATTAATGACATGAGAAGTGCCGATAATTCTGCTTGGTATTTATCCCTACTGGTCATCCCCGGATTATTGGCAGGATACCTGTTTGGCAGAAGAAGGCCCAAGAATTCCGATGCGGTCAAACCTGGGTTCAAGACTGATGAGGAGCATGTCATGAGATTGCTTGTACAAGGGGTTCAGACACACAAGGAGCTTGTAGATGCCACAGGATTCTCAAAGTCAAAGATAACCCGCATTCTCCAGGAGATGGAGGAGAGGGATGTCATAAAACGGGAGAAATATAAGAAGAAGAATATAATCTTTCTAAATAAGGATAACGGGCATGCATAGGCCCGCCATATTTTTATATTATGATGTTTTAGCATAGTTCAAAGATTTTTAATACGTCTGGTCGATAAGAATGTTCAAAGAGCATGATGACTACGGATTCAAGGATGTCTTGGATGGTATAACGATGCAGCTCATGTGCCATGGCGAGCATACCCTTCTTGCAAGGTTCAAGCTAATGGGTGGCAGTGAGCTTCCAATACACAAGCACCCCTATGAGCAGACTGGTTTCATGCTCAGCGGCCATATGAAGCTAACAATAGGCGACGAGATATTCGACGTCAAAGCCGGCGACTCCTGGTGCATCCCTTTGGATGTTGTCCATGGGGCGCATGTGTTAGCTGATTCCATGGTCGTTGAGGTATTCTCCCCTCCAAGGGAGGATTACTTGAAACTTTCAAGATCAGATAAATGACAATAGATCTTGAGTTAACTTCATACGGATGAAGCAAAGTCATCTTATTTGTCTTCAAAAATTATGAAAATAAAATAAGAGTAAATTTTAGAGCTCCAATATGAACTTGCCGTTCTCGTAGAAAAGCTCGTCATCGGCGAATATCTTCCCGCCATCCTTCATGTCCTTAAGGATGTCCAAGTGTATGGGCGCCATGTTCTTTCCCATCTCCGGGTCTGCGGAGAAACCCAGCGCAATGTGAATGGTGCCCCCTATCTTTTCATCGTAGAGCATGTTCTTGGTGAATCTGTCGTTCCCATAGTTCGTACCTATCGCTGCCTCTCCGACCCTTCTTGCACCCTCCTCGCTTTCGAGGAGCTTTCTCAGCAGATTTTCGCCTTTCTTTGCGGAGAAGCCCTTTACTTCGCCGTCCTTGAACTTAAGCGACACGTCCTCTATCTCGTTGCCCATGTATATTAGCGGATATGTGAATCTTATCGTCCCTTCCCCGCTGTCCTCGACAGGGCATGTGAATACCTCCCCGTCAGGGAAGTTCTTCTTTCCGTCGCAATTAATCCATCTGCGCCCCTTGGTGGAGAACGTGAGGTCTGTGTCCAACCCAACGTATCTTAAGCTCTCTCTCTTATCGAGCCATTTGCAGATCTTCTCCTGCTTCTTTGAGATGCTCTTCCACTCAGTGACGGGATCCTTCTTATCGAGAAGGCCTGCCTTATAGACAAAATCCTCGTACTCCATTAGGGACATGCCTGCATCCTGTGCCCTTGAATCTGTCGGATAGCCTGTAAGGACCCAATTGTATTCGCCCTTCCTTTCCCTTTCCTGAAGAATCTTTCTTATGGGCATATTCGTCATCTGTCTCTTTGTAAGCTTTTCTGGATTGACATTTGTCATAGCTTTGGTGTTTACGTCCGCCCATATGTTTATCAGGGCATCGAAGTTCTTTGCAATAAGCTCATATAAGAGGTCTGCCTTCCCAAGCTGCTTATCGGATGCTATTGAAAAGAATGCCTCGTCAGCGTGTGAGAACTGCGGTAAAAGAGTTGGGTACGTTCCCACCCTCAATGCTTCCTTGTATACCTCCATCATGACCGGTTCGGTCTCGGTGATACCCACGATGCCGACACTCATGCCTTCCTTCAACTCTAAAGAATAGTTCACGAGCACCTTTGCAAGCCTTTCATGATATATGTTCATATAAACC
>JAFGGT010000107.1 GCA_016930445.1 Candidatus Methanofastidiosia archaeon
CCGTAGAACTTGCCGGCCAGGGATAGGTTCTGCTTTGCGGTGAGGTCGGTGTACACGTTGCCTGTCTCTGGGATGACACCTATCTTGGCCTTTGCATGCATTCCATCCTTCACGATGTCTATGCCTTCTATCTCTATATGCCCCGAGTCCGGCGGCAAGATGCCCGTCAGCATCCTGATCGTCGTCGTCTTTCCGGCGCCGTTGGGGCCTAGGAAACCGAATATCTCGCCTTTCTTCACATCGAAGCTCACATCGTCGACGGCATTGATGTTCCCAAACGCCTTTTTGAGCCCTTGGGCCTGGATCGCATACATTGTCCCACATCTATGACTTCTCTAGGATTAAGAGAGCAAAAGCGCACCATATATATGTTTCGTCAGATATTTCGAATAAAAGAAGATAAAATATTAAATATAAAAGAAGGCTTTAGGCTGTTACTTGAGGTATCATCATCTCAAGCATGTATTTGACAACGTGCAACAGGTCTTTCAAGTGCAGGTAGTTCGCTCCTGTCGTGGCCATGCTCATCATGTTGTTGATGGCCTCTAGTTGTCCCTCGAACGGCGACACGTCGCCATATTGGCCCAGAGCCTCCTGCAGTTGGCCATACAACGAGTTGACATCCTGCAAGGCGCCAAAATACAGCGGATAGAATGATATCGGGGAGAAGCCATTTGTACAAGGCTTAGAGCTGACTGCAGGGGCAGAAGCCAAGGACACGACCAATATCATGGTTATTGCTATCATCCATCTCTTCATGTAAATCATCATTACAATATTTGTTTTAAGATATTTATTACTTATGTTTGAATGTCAATAGAAAAAGATGGGATGAAAGCCTTACGGTAGGTCTCAGCCTGAGCTCCAGGTAATTGAATTTATCTTCGATATGGAAAATAATAAATATTATTTCATTAATTTAGGTATCATGAACAAGAAATTATCATTATTGGCGTTATCAATTATATCAATTGCCATGATAAGTATGGCAGCTGCAGAAGTTTTTGTGACAAATGGTTATTATACTTTATTTGTTGACGACGATTCAGATTATGGGGCATTTACGGTAGGCACTGGCACTTTACACCCTTATCCAACTACTAATGTATTGTTCGGAGGAGAATGGGCGGATGCTGGTACTTCTTGGTTTGCCATGAAATTCTATTCAAGTGGTGGCAATGAATATTATTTATGGGACTTGTATCCCTACTATCAGGGTGCAGCAACTGACACCAACGCCATAAACGTATCTTGGGAACTTGGTGAGGATTTTTTCAATGATGAAGTGCCATCGGATCAAGGCAGTGATTCACAGATCCCTAATCCCTTCATAATCTCAAGAACATTCACCATATATGGCGATACGTATGAAACGTCATATATAGAGATAGAGACAACATTTACCAATAATTCGACCTCGGCTATCAGTTTTGGATTTCTTGATATGTGGGACCTGATGATCGCCGATGCGGACGATGCCATAATGAGGACAATCTATCCAACCTTACCATGGACAGGCTCTTTCCAGGGATGGTATCCGCCGACGTTTTTAGCATTGGAAGTTACAGATACAAAACCTCCCAACAACCAATTTTCGATATACATACCTTTCATTGGTGATATATTCACACCTACCGTGCCCGATGAGTTCATCTATGGTGCGTGGGCCAGTGTCGGTATGTGGGGTTACGTTCCTTTTGGTGGCAATGATGACAGCGGCGTCGCATTCATCTATGGTGCTACAGAGGAGGAGCAGATAACCCTAGCTCCCGACGAATCTATACAGATATATCAGTACATATCTACAAACGCTGAGTCTTTCGATATCGTTGTCCCAAGCAGCAATAATGTTACTCCTGCATCATTCATCCCGTTGTACAGGGTAAAACTTCAGCAGGCCTTGGAGATGTGGGAATGCATCCTCTCACAATTGCCTGAGGACATAACAGAAGAAAATGTTCTTCTCATCGATTCGGTTCAAACGTTCATGAACGGGGCCATCACGCTGACCAACCCAATATATGCGAATGGGCAGCTTAGCAAGGCGATCGATCAGATGACCCAAATTCAAGAGGCATTCGACATACATTGCATAGAGGATTAATTTTTTTATCCTTTTTTCTACTTTTTACTTTTTATAAAATTGATTTTGTTAAGAATATGAAGAGACATATTTGGTGCGGCTGCCGGGATTTGAACCCGGGTTATGAGCTTGGAAGGCTCAAGTGCTGGGCCACTACACTACAGCCGCATGATAAAAAGCGCACTTACTTAAACAAATTTGTTTATAAAATTTTCTATATCATATTTTCAGATGCTCAATCTGGGACGTAGCTGATGAACTCCAGTATCTTCTCATCTATAAGGTCCCTTACCTTTCTGGTCCCTTCCAATCTCTCCTCATGGGATCCTTCCAGCTTGGTCGGGTCGATGAACGACCATCTCAGGAATTCTTTCTCATAAGGGAAGAATGGGCATCCCTGCTGCAGGCATTCCTCACATACGGTCACCACGTAATCGTAGGCCTTACCGTCCTTAAAAGCATCAAAAACGCTCTGAGTCCCTTTATTTTCCAGATCGACGCCCTTTTCTCTCATTGCCTCAACGACCAGAGGATGGACCTTTTCTACAGGCTCGTATCCTGCGCTCTCAACACTGAACCTATCTCCGCCGTGCAGTCGTAGGAGTTCCTCGGCCATCTGGCTCCTTGCACTATTGTGCACACATACGAAAAGCACCTTGACCTTCATCATATCACCTTTGATTAGGAATAAGAAATTATTTATAAGAATTAAATAACTTCCCATCGTTTTCAATGAGCATAGACAGTAATGTTAGAGAACTGCTTTCAAGCATTCCAAGGAATGTGGCCATTGAGGCCGCGGCAAAGACCAGGGCCCTCGAAGAGGTCCTTGAAGCGATAAGGGCGGGCATCGGGATAATAGGTGAAAATTACCTACAAGAGGCCGAGGAACTGATACCTCTCATAGATGAAAGGGTGCGATGGCACTTCATAGGCACCCTGCAAGGTGGCAAGATAAGAAGGATCGTCTCTCTCTTTGACATGATCGAGACAGTGGGCTCGCTCAAGCATGCCGAGCTCATCGACAAGCA
>JAFGGT010000025.1 GCA_016930445.1 Candidatus Methanofastidiosia archaeon
ATTCTGTACGCAGTACGGAACGGCACGCCCTGTTTTACCAGTTCGTATGCCTTCTCGGTAAGGTATACGTCCTCGGTGAGGCCCTCCTTGCACTTCTCTTCCGAGACGCCGAGGGAATCGATGACCTTGCACATCATCATTAGCGACCTTTCCAGTATCTCCAGCGTGTCGAACACCGTGGACTTTGAGAGTTGGAGGTCCCTGTGGTAGCCGGATATGAGGTTGTGCGCGACCGAGGACACCTGCATCTCGTTGCCAAGCACTGCCGAGAAGTAACCCCTGATTATCTCTAGGACATCTGGATTGGCCTTCTGTGGCATGATGGAGGAACCCGTCGTAAGGGCCTTGTCGAGCACGAAGTAGCCTATGTCCGGATGTGAGAAGAATATGATGTCGCTTGCCATGCGATTCAGATCGTACATTGTGGCAGAAAGGACTGACATCATCATCTTCTCATGCTTTGCCCTACTGAGCTGCGAATATGTGCCGTTGACATCTATGGAGCTTAGGCCAAGCTCCCTCGCCACATACTTCCTATCCGTCTCTATCGGCAGGCCGTAGCCGGCCCCCGTGCCGAGAGGGTTCGAACGGAGCATCTTCACAACAAAGTCCATGCAGGAGATGCTGTCCTTCAGACATGCAATGTACCCCATCGCCCAATCTTTTACCGACGTCGGCATGGCCTTGCGCGTATGGGTGTGCCCAGGGAACTCCACCTGGCCGCACCTCTCCAAGAGATCATGGAGCGATGTGATGAGGGCTATGGCACGATGGGACGTCTCCTCCATCTGGTCCATGTAGTACAACCTAAGTGCACAGAGCACCTGATCGTTCCTTGAGCGGCATGTGTGTATCTTCTTTCCCACATCGCCCAGGACCTCTGTAAGGTGCCTCTCTATCGCACTATGGCAGTCCTCATCCTCTTCGGAGAGGCGGAAGCTGCCTTCGTTTATCATCTCAAGCAGGCCTTCAAGCGATAGGACAATGCTGTCCCTCTCCTCGTCGGTAAGGATGCCTATCTTGTGAAGCCCCTTGGCATGGGCTATCGAAGAGATGCAGTCATAGCGCAGCAGCAGATTGTCTAGCACTTTGTCCTTTGCTGCGGAGAAATCCGAAGCATCCTCGTCATGGGGTATGTCCTTTTCCCATAGTTTCATCGATATACCTGCCCTTGACCCTCAATCCAAATATCTTGATAAATCCTTTGGCATCCGTCTGGTCATAACCGCCGTGTGCGTCCATAGATGCTATCCCCTCATTATATAAAGAGTTGACTGAGCTCCTTGATGTGACCATCGCATTTCCCTTATAAAGACAGATCTCGACCTCGCCATTAACGCTTTCCTGGCTCTTGTCGATGGCGGCCATGAGGAATTCCATCTCAGGAGAGAACCACAGCCCGTTGTAGATTATCCTTCCTACTTCAGAGGCCATCCATTGCTTGTAATGCTGAACCTCCTTGTCTAGGGTAATGGTCTCCAAGGCGTTGTGGGCGTTATGGAGTATCGTGCCTCCAGGGGTCACATACACGCCCCGGGACTTCATTCCCATGAGCCTGTTCTCCACCATGTCCACTATGCCTATGCCATGCTTGTAGCCGAGCTCGTTGAGGTAGCAGAAAAGCTCCATGGAGCCTGAGTGCGATTCACCTGTATCAAGATTCTCGACCTTCACGGGCAGTCCATTACTGAATGTCACCTTGACGCACTCGGTCTGGTCAGGGGCGTCCTTAGGATGTATGCCCCTCTTGAACATGGAAGGGTCGAACTTGTTGGCAGGGTCCTCGAGCACACCGGCCTCATAGCTGGTGTGAAGGAGATTCTCGTCTATGGAAAACGGCTTCCTTAGCGACACCGATATAGGGATACCATGCTTTTCAGCATAGTTTATCATGTCGGTCCTGCCCCTGAACTCAGATAGGAACACAGGGTCCTTCCACGGGCTGTATATCTCAGCCTCAGGCATCATGGCCATATAGCCGATCTCGAATCTCGCCTGGTCGTTCCCCTTGCCGGTCGCGCCGTGGCAAAGCACGGTAGCCCCGTTCTCCTTGGCTATCTCGACATGCTTCTTCGCTATGAGCGGCCTGGCTATCGCAGTGCCCAGAAGATACGTACCCTCATATGTCGCGCTGGCCTTTAGTGCCCTGAAGACATAATCGGAGATGAACTCCTCCTTAAGATCGCAGACGTACACCTTAGAGGCTCCGCAGGCATATGCCTTCTCCTCAATCTTCTTGAAGTCGTCGTCCTGCCCTACGTCAGCCACATAAGCTATCACTTCGTTGCCCTTCTCTATCAGCCATTTGAGGATGATCGAGGTATCGAGGCCTCCACTGTATGCCAAGACTATCTTCTTGTTTTCCATTAATATCACTGAGAGTGAGGATGAGAATATCAACTTAAAAGTATCGACCAATTTCGAACTTTTGAGCCATCGAAAAACACGTTATAAAACAATTTGATATCGAACGCCATTGTCATTCTGAAAACATTTTTATAAGAAATTACTATTATAGGATACTATGAAAACAACTGCTGAAATAACTAAGGAGTATATAGACACGCATCCGTCCATCAAGGACTGCATAAGGAACAATCTGATTAACTACTCAAAGTTAGCAGAGAAGATAGCGAAGGAGATGCACATAGAGAAGAAGACGAGCAAGGATGCCATAATAGTTGCCAGCAGGAGATACTTCGAGCAGCTGAAACCGAAAAAGACCCACGAGGAAAAGGTCATGGACATCCTCAAGAAGAGCGAGCTTGAGATCAAGAACAAGATCATCGTGGCCATCATAAAGAAGGGGGTCCCCCAAAAGATAATCCTCACCCTTGAGGACAAGATAAAGGACAAGCAGGACATTTTCTATAGCATTGAAGGGTCTACGGCAATAACGCTCGTTACCACGCAAAAGCACAGGGATGCTGTAGAGAGCATGATAGGCGACGACCTCGTCAAGATGTCCGACAACCTCGCGATGATCACCATAAAGAGCCCGCAGGAGCTCGAGACGACTGCGGGGGTCACCGCTTACTTATATTCGCTTTTCGGCGAGCACGGCATTAACATCAGGGAGACCATGAGCTGCTGGACTAACACGATATTCATAATAAGCGAGGATGACATATCCCAGGCCATCTCGTTCCTAAAGTTCTAGGTGTGAAAATGATTCTTATCAAGGCCGGAGGGTCCGCCATCACGGACAAGAGGACCCCATTCTCGATCAAGAGGGAGGCTCTATGCACCCTTGCCGAGGAGCTTTCAGGCAGCCGAGAGGAAGTAGTGATCTGCCATGGCGGCGGTTCTTTCGGGCATCCCCTGGCCCTCAAGTACAACATGGTAGGCCCCATAGTGACAAAGGACCAGATGTTGGGCGTCTCCAAGATAAACATAGCCATGAGGAAGCTATCGAACATCGTGTCAGAACACCTTGAGAGGGAGGGTTGCAGGCCCTTTGCCCTGCAGTCGAGTGCGATCATGCGCGCCGATGGGGGAAAGATAACAAGTTTCGACCATGAGCTTGTAAGGGACATCGCCAGAAGCGGTTTCATCCCCATTGTCTATGGTGATGTCGTATATGACACCAAGTACTCATTTTCAATAGTGTCAGGCGACCAGATCATGCGAAAGCTTGCCGAGTACTACACAAATTCAAGGGCAATATTTTTGACAGACGTCGATGGGCTTTATTCCTCTGACCCGAAGAAGGACAGGGAGGCAAGGCTGATAAAGGAGATGACATTTGACCAGATCTCGAGCATAGATGCCGGGACCACAGGCGACGTTACCGGCGGCATGAAGGGAAAGGTCGATGAGATACTCCAGTTCAAGGGGCACATCTCAGAGATAATTGTGACAAGCCTGGAAAGGAAAGGTTCGCTGACCCTTGCGCTCAAGGGAGGAAATCCAGGCACAAGGATCACCAGAGCGCCCAGTAGATGACATACATGAGGGCGCCGGAAGCTAAGGGCGTGATGACCCAGCTTCCCACTACCTTGAGAACATATTGCTTGTTCACCCCTGCCCTGCCCCTTGTGAGGCCACAACCCATGATGCTGCCAACTGTTGCCTGGCTCATGGACACGGGTATGCCTATAAATGTGCATAAGAGCATTGAGATTGCCATAGAAAACTGGGACACGAACGCCCTCAGTGGGTCGAGGGGCGTTATCTTCTTTCCCAGGGAGCACGTGACATTCTTAGAGAACGTGAGCGATCCCAGGACGATCCCCAATGTGGCCAAGACCACGGCATATTCCTGCCTTAGGACGCTGTTGGCCTCGAGCACCCCCACGATATTCCCTATGTTGTTCGTTCCCAGAGAAAAGGCCGCAAATAGTGTGGAAAAGACCACCAAGAATCTTATGAGGCGTTCATAGGCTCTATTCCTCTGCGCCTGCAATCGCCCGAAGAATGCCTTGAAAACGAAGTAGGAGGAGAACGAGAGGGATAGGGAGATCAAAGGCAGGAGCGTCCATACTATTGCAATGTTCGTCAGGACCGATTCGTTCAGCGCAATGCCCAGGGCAATGCCTGTGCCTGCCAAGGCACCAACGAGCGACTGGGTCACTGAGACAGGGAATCCCAGATATGATGCGACAAGTACTACGAAAGACGCGCAAAAGAGGGCGGAACCTAGGATCATCAGGTCCACCGAAGAAGTATCGATTATACCCTTCCCCACTGTCTCGATCGTAGCGCCTCCGCCCGATATTGCACCAATGGCCACAGCTATTCCAGCATATATGACGGCCCTTCTGTACCTAATGACGTTCGAACCTACGCTAGCGCCTATGGCATTCGCCATATCGTTTGCGCCTATGCTAAAAGCAATTGCCACGCTCGCTAGGATGAGATAGTGCTCCATCTAAAGCCCCTTTTAATGCATTATTCATAGATATCAATAACATTATAAATATATTCAAGCTATTATAATTGGTGTATTTATGCCAAAAGGAAAGAATTACGAATATGAGATTCTCAAAAGCCCAGCTTACACTCTTTTGAAGGTGAATCTGGAAAGAGAACAGGATATAAAGGCAGAGGCCGGAGCATTGGTATCGATGAGCCCGAACGTCGGGATAGAGACGAAGATGCAGGGTGGAGCCTTTGGCGCCCTAAAGAGAAAGGCGTTGGGTGGAGAATCCTTCTTCCAAAACACGTTCAAGGCCGAGGGTGCCCCTGGAGAGCTTACATTGGCACCGGGTTATCCCGGTGATGTGGAGAGGATATCCCTGGAGGGAGACACATGGTTCCTTCAGGGGGGAGCGTTCCTTGCGTCCAATGTCGAGATAAGCCTTGACACCAAGTTCCAGGGGCTAAAGGGATTCGTTTCCAGGGAAGGACTGTTCTTCCTGAAGGCAGATGGGTATGGAGACCTGTTCATATCAGCGTTCGGGGCCCTCTATGAGCAAGAGCTCAACGGGGAAATGATCGTTGACACTGGCCACCTTGTTGGATTCCAGGGCGGAATAGAATACGAGGTCAAGAGGATAGGCGGAATGAAATCGACCTTCCTATCGGGAGAGGGACTTGTACTCAAGCTCAAGGGGAGGGGAAAGGTCTTCATGCAGACAAGGAACCCCACGGCCTTTGCATCTTGGCTCATTCCTCTGATGCCGAAGCAATGATCACTCCACGACATCTATAAGAGTTATCTGATTGGATTTTATTGCGGTGTTGTAGTCGATCCTCGCCTCGACACCGTACACCTTTCTTATGTTCTCGCTCGTCAGGACATCCTCGGGCCTTCCGGCAGAGAAAACCTTGCCTCCATCAAGGAGCAGCAGGTTGTCACAGTACCTCATGGAAAGATTGAGGTCATGGGATATGATCACCACTATCATGTTCTCCTTCTTGGCGAGATACCTGATAAGCTTCATGGTCTCGAACTGGTGATTTATGTCCAAATTCGAGGTCGGCTCGTCCAAAAGCAGTATCTTCGGTTGCTGCGCGAGTGCCCTGGCGATTATGACCCTCTGGACCTCGCCCCCGGACAGATTGCTAGCATAACGGTAATAGAGGTCGCTTATGGCGGTGAGCTTCATCGCCCTCTTCACTATCTCAATATCCTCCTTGCCCTCGCTCTGCATTCTGCCAAGATGAGGGATCCTCCCCATCATGACTATCTCAAGAACCGTGAAGGGGAAAGAGATGTTGGTGTTCTGGGGCACCACGCCGAAGTACTTGGCTATCTCTGTCCGGTCCCACTTTGTGATGTCCTCGCCATCCAGCTTTATCTTCCCGCGCTTTGGGACCAACGCCATCCTTAGGCATTTGAGGAGGGTCGTCTTTCCAGAACCGTTGGGGCCAACGATGCCGAACACCTCGCCGCTCCTAGCGGTGAAGCTGATGTTCTTCAGTACGTTCTTCGTGAAGTAGCCGAAATCCAGGGAAGAAACTTGAAGCTCCATGCTACCACCCCATCGATGTCTTCCTCCTTCTTAGAAGATAGAGGAAGAACGGCACGCCGAATAGCGATGTTATAATCCCCACCGGCAGTTCCGACGGTTGTATGATCATCCTTGCTATAATGTCCGTCAATATCATGAAGATGCCTCCAGTGAAGATGCATGCAGGTATCAGCACCTTGTGGTCAGGGCCCACTATGATCCTTGTGATATGGGGTATAATAAGACCGACGAAGCCTATGGTGCCTGATACAGCGACGCAGGCGCCTACCAGGAGGGCTGTCAGGACTAAAATGAATCTCTTTGTCGCCTCTACATTGATACCAAGGTCCTGGGCATCCTGCTCCCCCAAAAGCAGAGCGTTGAGGTCCCTTGACAGGAACACGTATATCGGTATGCACAAAACGAGGAATGGCAGGAGTATGATGACCTCGTCCCAGCCGGAGGCCCAAAATCCGCCCATCATCCAGAACACTATGCTCTCAAGCTTTTCGGCTGAAAGGTACATCATCAGAGAGACCAGGGCTGAGAAGAATGACGCGACTGCTATTCCCGAAAGCAGCAGTGTCTCCATGCTGACCTTCCCCCTGACACGGGATATTGTGTACACCAGGAACACGGTGGCACTGGAAAAGACGAACGCGAAGAGGGGCACCAGGTAGTAGATCGCCCCGATGTTCACCGCAAGCGCCGCCCCGAAAGCACCTCCTGAGGATATGCCGCTCACATAGGGCGATGCCATTGGGTTCCTGAAAAGGCCCTGCATCCCACATCCTGCCACAGAAAGCCCGATGCCCACCAGCATGCCGACGATCACCCTGGGCAGCCTCACATCAAGCACTATCGTGTTGTAGGTGTTCGGCCAGGTCTGTACTATCCCGTCGCCCAACTTAGGTATCTGGGAGGCCAATATCTTCAATACCACGCCAGGGCTGATGAAGACCGGCCCCACCATGAAACCTACAACAGCTACGAAAAAAAGGATGATGGAGAGGCCCACTAAAAGCATCAGCCTTTTGTGCCTGACTCCACTATAGTACTTGCTTATGTCCTGCATCAAGGATCACACGAAGTATTCTGGATAGAACCATTTTGCAAACTGTTCGAGCCCAAGCACCATCCTGGGCGTCGCGCTAACAAGGTTGCTCTCAATAGAGTATACCTTATCATTTATAACAGCACCTATTGAGTCCCATCCGTCCCTTGCCTTGACCTCATCCAGGGAGACCCCGTATGAGACGACCACTATGACATCGGGGTCCTGGTCTATGATCCATTCGCTTGATAGCATGGGATATGTGGTACCTTCCTCGCCGGCGATGTTTATGCCTCCTGCCATCTCCATAAGCTGCCCGGTGAAGGTGGACTTGTTGACGGTCTTGAAATTTGTTGACAGCTCATAGAAGACCTTTACCTTGTCCTCTGCCGGGATTGATGCCACATACGATGTTATGTTGTCTATCGTGGACTGCATGTCCCCTACTATTGCCTCGGCATCGGCGCTATGGCCGCATATCTCCCCGAACAGTGTTATGAGGTCCAGCACACCCTGTACGGAGGATGGGCCTATTGCAAGCACGGTTATGCCATTCTGTTCGAGGCTCTCTATGGCCGTAGTACTGAAGTACCAGGTTATGACCAGGTCGGGATTGAGATTGAGCGTCTCCTCAAGTGCCAATGCGGAGCCGCTGCCTACGTTCGGCAGTTGCTGGGCCTCTTCCGGATAGACGCTGTACTTGTCCCTTCCTACCAGAAGATCGCCGGCATTTATCGCATAGAGGGTCTCTGTGGCAGAGCTCGCCAGCGTCACTATCCTCTCAGGCACCTTCTTGATGTAGACCTCCCTTCCCGCCGCATCAACTATCGTCATGTCAATGTAGGTTTCCTCGACTGTAGGGGGTATCAATACCTCGCCCACAGGGATGATGTAGCCGTTCTTGCACTCCATCTGTGAATCTGCTGAGATGATAGAGCCATTGACCTGCACGGCCCCTGATGTGGAGACCACTATCGATTCGCCCTCGATGGTGGAAATGGCCCCCATCTTGGAGATGTCCGCGACAGAGTGCTTTCCCTCCACAACATGGTAGGAAAGCAGCGATTGCAAGAAGCCCATGTCATCGTACAATCCCCCGTAAAGCTCTGAATCGTAATTGGTGAATGCAGCATTGGTCGGGGCAAATATCGTATAGTCTGTCCCAGGGTCCAAGCCGTCCATCAGACCTGAAGCCTCCAACGCAAGCAGAAGTGATGAGAGTTCCGTGTTCTCGGCCAGGGCCTCCGAAATATCCTGATCAGGTCCCGAATCATAAAGATAAAATGCTGCTAAAACGATTACCGCAACTAGGGCAACTCCTCCAATTTTCTTAAAATCGTAATTCATTAGTAACACCATTTTGTGACAGATAACATCTTTTTAAAAATGTTGCCATTGACTATGACACGAAAATAAGCAAATTAAATGAATGATAACACCTCAGCAAGGCATTTTGTTTTCCAGCAAAAAATGATCAGAGAAATCAAGAAGTGAGAATGCGAATATAGGAAAAATATATTAACATCCAACAATAGCTCATTGACGATGAGAAAATATCCCTTGGTGGCCCTCCTCGCCATAGAGCTTCTGTTATTTTCATCGTTATTCGTCTCCGGCTCGCCGCCCCACCAGAACATCAATGATGCCCTTGAGGACCCCGAGGTGCTATATTCCTATTTTTTGGAGGAACTATCGAGGGCATCCGTCGTCATAGGATGCCTTGCGGATGAGGACTTCGCTGGCGCGGAGGTGGAGCAGCTTCTCTTTTCCAGGCACCTGAGCATTCCAAAGCAGATCGCATTGGAGATCGGAACGAAGGCGCTCTCAGGCCAGCTGCTGCCCACATATTATGGGCCATTCCAGGGGACGTACGATGAGCTGGACGCCATAGGCAATCTCCAATCCGAGCTTTCCTCGCTACTACTTGAGCTATGGGCTCTGGAGGACAGGTCAGGCATCGGGGCAGAGCTGCTGATAGCCAACGTGCTTCTGGCAGACGTGAATTCTAATTTGGATGGATTGAAGGGATATTTGGAGGACCTGGTGCCATTGGGTTATGAAATCTCTGGCGTGATGGTGGCGATAGGGTCCCTTGAAGAGACATTAAACCGGTACGCATCGATGATCTCGGAGCTTGAGAATCAGACAAGCTATGAGGGAAATATGCTCTATCTCATGGTCTCGAGGTCAGAAGCGCAGGGATACTATGGCGTGAAGGTCAGCGGCTTCTTCTACTATGGCGGCCTCCCAGTTGCGGATAATGCAATAGCACTTCACTTCAACGAGCAAGAGCTCAATATATCTACGGACCATGATGGCAGGATCCATTACGATCACATCCTCCCGGCAGACATATGGTTCAATCAGTTGGATGTGTTTGCGGAAACAGGATATAGTGGGGAGGCTTTCGTCTCTAACACTGTCACACTGCATATTGAGATTGGGAGCATGCTGTCATTGTCTAGGTCCTATGACATAACGGGAAATGTAGCGAGCATTTTCCTTTCAGGTCAACTCAGGGACGTATATGGGAACGGGTTGAGCGCACGTGACATAACGATAAGTGTGAATGGGGGCACTATCGAATTAGAGACTGACAATTATGGCAGATACTCATATTCGTTCCAGGACAACATCTATGAGAAGGGCACATACACCGTTTTCTCCGACTACGTTCCCGGGGATAGCGAACCTTACCTATCAAGTAGGTCCCAGACGCTCGTTTTCACCATTTTCACAGAACAGAAGATCCCTGAAAATGGGCCAATCCATGCGATAAAGGAAAACTTGAGCGCCATCATGACAATTGCTTTATTGTTGGCACTCTCAGCAATAGTCGTCCTCATATACAGGAGGGGGACGAGGATGACGGCCACTGGAGGGGATGCCGGGCGATCCGGACAGCGCCCAGGAAGCATTGAGGATGAGCGCGACACCCTGATGAGGGAGCTTGGAATCCTTGAAAGGATAGGCAACTTCAAGGAGTCGGTCATTCTCGGTTACTCGAGAATGCTGGACTTCCTGCATTCCAAGGGCATCGTAGCCCTTAATCCGTCAACGACCCATAAGGACATACACCGTACGCTTATCAAGGTCCCCGACCTCGGGAGGGAAGCTGCCTATATCACATCCACCTTCGAGCTCGCAAGGTACTCGAGAAGGGGGATCGACACATCGAGGAAGGCATCGTTCTTCCTATCCATACGACGGATGGTAGAAAGGATAGGGGGTGGGAGGTAATGCTCTCGGCGGGCATGAGGAAGTTCTACATATATATCTTGGTATTTGCCATAATAGCCGTTTTCCTGTTCCTGCCCCTCATAGTGCCATATCTGTCCAGAAGCGCCGATTACAGCGCCTTCAACGACGGCTGGAACGGAACTTCCAGATTCTACAAGGAGCTACTTCAGAACGCGCAGACGGGGAATCTGAGCTATGGGGATGGCCAGTTCCTAAATACTGTGATAGGGGACATCTCGAACATTGCGATCACAAGCGCAGATGACACGATAATAGTCAGCATTGGCGCAAGCAAGGAATACTCAGAGAAAGAGAAGGAATTCCTCAAAGGATTCGTCCTCGATGGCGGGACGCTGCTTATCGCAGACGATTTCGGGAGCGCTAACGGCATCCTTGAAAGCATCGGCATTGATGAGAGATTCAGCAACAAGCTAGTGATGGACGCAGTATATGTGAAGTCAGGCACGTTCCCCGTGATGTACAAGGGCACCTACCTAGAGGAGTACACCCTATTGCTTAACTACCCTTCCAACATCTTGGGTGCTTCAGATCCGATGTTCATAACGACGAGGATGGCATTTCTGGACCTGAACGAGGATAGTTCATATGATGAGGGGGAACCTATGGGGCCGTTCGACATATCTGCCATGGTAGAGGTAGGGGATGGCCGTATATGCCTCATATCGGACCCTAGCATCTTCATAAACAACATGATAGGGCTGCTGGACAATTCAGACTACATCTTCTCATTGATGGAGGAGCTTACAGACGGATATGAAAAATATGTATACATCGATGAGGCGCATCTCGGGACTCTCGCGGACATAGAGTTCATCGAGGTGGTGGTCAGGGCACCTAATTACACCTTGTTCCGATATCTGGCCTCCGCTTTCCTTGTAGCGCTGCTTTTCCTTGAGACCAATGCCATTGCGATGGCGGGTGGCGCAATGAAGTGGGCCATACATAAATTTAAATTCGGAAAAGGAACAACTTTAAAGATAACGGACAGGAAGGAACTGATAGAATCACTTAAGGAAATCCACCCCGAATGGAGGTCGTCGAGCCTTAATTCATTTTTCTCAAAATTCAGGTGAGGACATGGAAGAAACAAAGAACGTATCCCACGAGGAAGTAAGGAACACCATTGCTCAAATATACAAGGAGATGGAAGAGACCCTGAAGAATCTTGAGGAGGCCAAAGAGAAGGACCTTCCCAAGGAGGAGCCGCCATCGATATTCGATGAGGAGGTGACGCCTGAGAAAGTGGAAAGGGAAGAGAGCGAGGCAGGAGATGGACCCTCACCAACACAGGACGACGAAGATGCACAAGCGGATATGGCCCTGGAGGAGGAAGTGGAAAGCGTCGCCCCCGAAGAATGGAAAGAGCATGATGATTCAGGCCTTAAGGATGACTCGGTAAAGCAAGAAGAGGCCATTGGGGGATATTTCCCTGACGATGTGCATTTGGAAGGACCTGCAGTGATTCAAGACCTTAAGGAGGAAATTGCTCAAGAGGTCGTCAAAGAAGCCCCTCCTCAGGATGAAGGCATGCTTGCTGAGCCCCAAGAATATGCCATTTACAATAGATATGATATAAGAACTATGACGATGCAGACCGAGACGCCTTCCCTTGTGGAAGACTATGGTCAGGAGATCATAGACATGGTCAAGGACATAAAGGGCGAGATCGGCCGCGTCGTCATCGGATATGAGGACATAGTAGAGGACCTGCTCATAGCATTGCTCTCAAATGGGCATGTGCTCTTGGAAGGAGTACCGGGAATAGCAAAGACAACACTGGCAAAGACCTTTACTGCGATCCTTGGCATGGACTGCAACAGGATACAGTTCACCCCTGACATGCTGCCACAGGACATTACTGGGCATTTCTTCTACAATCAAAAGACTAACGATTTTGAATTCAGGAAGGGGCCGATATTCTCCAATCT
Source organism: Candidatus Methanofastidiosia archaeon (assembly GCA_016930445.1). GTDB lineage: Archaea > Methanobacteriota_B > Thermococci > Methanofastidiosales > NM3 > JAFGGT01. The sequence continues at coordinate 12,639 of JAFGGT010000025.1, forward strand.
TCTGCTGGCCGATGAGATCAATCGTACCACCCCAAAGACGCAATCTGCGCTCTTGGAGTCCATGGAGGAGAGGCAGGCCACTATAGAAGGCACCACTTTCACTCTGCCCCATCCGTTCATGGTGATAGCCACCATCAACCCCATAGAGCACGAAGGCGTCTATCAGCTGCCAATAGCGCAGGCTGACAGATTCATGCTGAAGATAAATATGGGGTATATCAAGAAGGAAAAGGAGCTAGAACTGCTAATCATGAAGGCAAACGGGTCGAACATTGACGATACCCCGTTGAGGACGTTCGATCTTAGCATTCTGAAGAAGGCATATAAAAACACCTTCGCAGATAAATCTGTCGTTTCATATATCAACGACATCATATCGGCTACAAGGGGCAGCGAGCTCATCACCATCGGGGCTTCCCCAAGGGCGTCAGAGCACATGCTCTACGCTTCCAAGGCAAAGGCCTGCATCTCGGGAAGGGACTACATCATTCCCGATGACGTAAAGGCCGTGGCATACGATGTCCTGAATCACAGGCTGGTGCTCTCGCCGGACATAGACCCTGATGAGCATTCCGTGGGAGAGATAATATTCTCGATCATAGAAAGCGTTAAGGTTCCCTTAGAAAAAAGGTAGTGTGACCGATGGAACTGAGCCGAATCGCCAGATTGACATTCATTTTCACTCTCATGCTATTCGCCCAAGGTTACATCACAGGCAACGTGCTCCCAACCCTATTGGGAATGTCGTTGCTTTCATATCTTCTCTTTGCCAGGTCTTCCTTTGCAAATGCCGTAGGCAATGGGGATGCGAAGCTTAGTAGGGCGATAGAGAGAAGGTCCCTGTTTGCCGAAGAGCCAGTGAGGGTTGAGGTTAGCTATTCCTACCCCTTCGGCGATGAGGTGATGGTGGGCATCAAGGACGTCATCCCAAAAGAGTCCTTCACCCTCTCGGGAAGCGAGACGCACACTGAGATGGCCAATGCCCTAAAATCTGTCAGCTATGGATATGAGCTTGTAAGGACCAAGAGGGGCACGGCGGTCTTCGAAGGAGCAGAGGTATCTATGGAGGACAAGAGGGGGCTTTTCCTCATAGAGCATTCATACATCCTCAGGGACGAGCTAACATACCAGGATTCCAGGCATAACATAAAGAGGGCTGAGAGCATGGCGAAGGGTTCGACCAAAGAAGAGATACTGGAGAAGGAGCTCTCGCTGAGCCCTGGTTACGATTTCTCCGGGATTCGCGATTATCAGCCTGGCGACAAGATCTCCGACATAGATTGGAAGGCATCATCCAGATTCGGACAGCTGCTGACGAAGCTTTCAGAAAAGGAGAGATACGGTCGAGTCTTTCTGCTGCTCGACGCTTCCAGGACCATGAGGGCAACACATGGGGACAGGTCGAAGTTCGGCCACTCGATACTGCTCTGCATGCAGATGGCGAAGATATTCCTGGAGCATGACAATCCAACAGGCTTCATCGTATTCGACGAGCATTCCGTTCTGAGAAAGGTCGATGCCAACATGACAAAGGGCCAATATGGCAGGATACTCATGTCCATCGAGGGCCTCCCGGACGCCTTCAGGGCAACGTACAAGGAGGCACCAAGCTATGAACAGGGCAAGCTAGATGACGAGTCAAGGGAGTTTCTCGGCAAGATAATTCCATATCTTTCTGGGGCGAGGAGAGGTATCGGCTCCATCATAAGTGCATCGGGCCTATACAGCACAGTAAGGAGCATGACGGAGGGGAAGAAGGAAAAGTCCCTCCTGCTCGTGGTCTCAGACCTTGAAACACAACAAAAGGGCCTTATAGGCTCCCTGAAGCTGGCCATTGCAGAGGGCAACGATGTGATCCTCGTCACCCCTTACTCCCCATGGTACGACATGTCGCTCATGGACCTGGATGTCGGGCTTGCAGAGTCCCTTTATTCGAACTATCTGAAGAAGAAAAAGGCCCTTGCCATTCTGAAGGGGATGGGCGTGAAGCTCATCGAGGAGACGCCTGACGACTCTTTGGACATACTTTATCCAAAGATAGCGGGGGAGATGGGATGATAGGGATCCTTTTCACCGTATACTCCATTGGGCTGGCCTATGCCCTTGATGGCGCCCCCATATACATTGCAATATTGGGGGGGATGGCGGCGTTGGCCATGGCGGCCAAATACCTGGAGAATACCACCCTTAGCGTGGTCTCCATCATCGTAGCATCCATGGTATTGGGCCATGCCTTGGGAGCTGGCAGCATCTACAGATATGAGAGCCTGGCATCGCTACTGGCCATTGCCGTACCTATGTTGATCTCTATTGAGGGCACCCTCAACAGGGCACGGGGGCATGCATTGCCCAAGATCGCGAAAAGAAGCCGGAAAGGATTACTGCCGCCGGCCCTCTACATCGCGCTTGTGTGCGCGTCCATGATGATTATTACGCAGAGCCGGATGTACGAGACATACTTCATGGGAGATGGCAATCCCATGATGCAGGTGCTTTTGTTGACCGGGCTTGCTGGTATCTTCTTCATACCTCTCTATGAGAGATACTCGTTGTAATCCAGGAAAAGCCCCTATTCCAAAATGATTATATTCTCTGAGCCCACAGATTCACCCATGACCGTATGCCTGTGCGGCAACATCAATCAGGACATCATATTTTCGCTAGATAGATTTCCCGCCTTCCATGAAAAGGTGATCAGCCACTTCTACTATATCGGACAGGGGGGATCGGCAGCCAACACAGCATGGTGGTTGGGTATGCTAGGGATCGACGCTAGGATCATTGGCTGCGTTGGCAGGGATAGGGCTGGCGAGGATGCCATCAATGAGCTCAGGGGGGCAGGGGTGGACACCTCGATGCTGGCACTCTCCTGCAGGCGGACAGGCATCGCCACGATAATGTCGTGTGGGCAGGACAAGAGGATGATAAAGGTCAATGGGGCAAATGAGGACCTTGCCTTCAGGAAAGAGGATTATGAAGGCGCTAGCCATATACACCTCTCATCCGTGGGGCACGACTTCGCTTACAAGGTCCTTGAGCATGCCAATAGAAATGATATAAGGGCATCTTGGGACCCTTCGGAGAGGGTCTACCCAGACCTTGTTGAGATGGTGGACTTCCTGTTCCTCAACGAGGACGACCTAAGGAGGAGCGAAGCGCTCCTTGGCGAACGCATGGCCAGAAACATCGTCGTCACCAGGAACGGAGGTGGCTGCACCATAAACCATGATATCGAAGTGCCTACCCTTGGCAGGAACGTGGCAGACACCACCGGGGCGGGCGATGCATTTGACGCCGGATTCATTTACGGTCTTGAATCCTGCCTAGGCCTTGAGGATTGTGGAAGATGGGGTGTGGCATGTTCCTCTCTGAACGTCAGCACCGTAGGGGCCAGGGACGGCTTTTTATCAAAAGAAGAGCTGGAAAAAATGATAGATGAGGGGTTCTAAGGCCCTACATGCATCATCTCAAAGAAATCATCATAGTCCTCGAAGTGCTCTATAGCAGTAAGCTCCGCCTCCAGCAGATGGAAATGCGATGCCTCCATCGACGCCAGATACTTCAAGAGCGACCTTTCGCGCTCCCCCTCCACTATCTCCGAAAGGGACGTGTAGAATTTCCTTGCTGCCACCTCAGCTCCCATAGCGGCCCTGATGAGCACGGATAGGGGCTGTGAACTGTCAAAGATGAGTGACGGCATCTCAATGGATACCGCCTTCTCAACGCTTATCTCGACTCCGACGCCCTTCTCCCTCATCAGGGACAGTACCAAGGCCTTGTGACCCTTCTCATCACTGGAAAGCTTGTCGAGCTTCTCCCTGAAGAAAGCGTTGTCCGTCTTGTCCTTTAGGCGCATATAATATAGCTCTGCCTCCTCCTCGGACCTCAATGCGATATTCAGTATGTCCTTGACGCTGTAAGCCAATGGATCACCCTAAAGATATTTGTTGTACAGGAAGTACAACACCCTGCCGTTGCTTTTGCCGATGTGCTTGGACGATTCCAAGCAAAACAGTTCCTCTGTCTCTTCTTCGAAAATCGCTTCCACCACCTTTATGTTGGAAAACTGTACTCATACCACATGTACCAGTTGCCTGTGTCCTCAAGATAGCTCATGGCCTCATCCAGCATATCGTAATGCTCCTTCTCCTCGAATGCCAGCTTCTCGAAGATCTCCTTAAGCTCCTTGTCATCCGATTCCTTGGCCGCCTTCATGTACTGATCGTACCCTAGCCTTTCCATCTGCATCGCGACCTCAAGGGCCACGATGTCGGAGGAGGCATCAACGGCCATCTTCCTTATGTCCTCGGGCATGTCCGAGAATATGGTCCTCAGATTCTCCCTAGGGCTGTAGTCCTCAATATCCTCGATGCACACATGCTCGTCACAAGACAGCTTCTTGAGTATATCAAGATGACGTTTCTCGTCCTCAACGAAGGAGAGGAACATCTTCTTGCCCAGGGCGTCCTTCGTGCCCTCTGCGGCCTTTGTATAGAACTTTATGCCGTCCTTCTCTGTCTTGATAGCCATGTCAAGAGCCTCGTTAATCTTCAACACCTCCATATTAACTTATATCGTCCCTAATTTTAAACTTTCTTAGCAAAAGGGAGTTGGTGACTACGGAGACGGAGGACATGGACATCGCCAGGGCTGCCAGCTCAGGCCTCATGCTGATGCCTATGGAGGAGAAGAGTCCGCCAGCTATGGGGATCATCAAAGCATTGTAGAAGAGCGCCCAGAACATGTTCTGCCTTATCTTGGAGTATATCCTCTTAGAAAGCTCGAGCGACACGTTGACATCCCTAAGGTCGTTTCGCACAAGGATCAGCTCGCCGGCCTCTATCGCTATCTCGGAACCGGAACCTATCGCTATGCCAGTGTCTGCCTGTATGAGGGCAGGAGCGTCATTTATCCCATCCCCGACCATTGCCACGTTCCTGCCCTTGTCCTGCAGGCCCTTGATCCTCATCGCCTTGTCCTTGGGCAGCACGTTCGATATGAAGTGGTCTATGCCCAGCTCATGGGATATGGCCCTTGCTGTCGTCTCGTTGTCACCGGTCATCATCCACACATCTATGCCCTTGGACTTCAGCGTGCGAACGACAACCTCTGCATTCTGCTTGAGCGTGTCGGCAAGCGCGATGAA
>JAFGGT010000108.1 GCA_016930445.1 Candidatus Methanofastidiosia archaeon
ATAATATATGTAAATATTGAGTACATGGATGGTTTATCCATAAAAACGTTTTTATAATGAAATTTTGTTATTAGGTCAGATTTATTGTTAATAAATCCAAATTCTTTTGGAGGAAGGAATATGGCAGGAGAAATGACACCAAAAAAGAGACATCATGCATGCCTGACCGGTGGAAAGGCAGACAGAAGGTCTGCTATTCTGCTTTCCAACTTCGTTGTTCCATTGATGGAGGCAACGGGAGTTGAATGGCCAGATTGCCAGCTAAAACCAGAGGTTCTGGCAAAGTTTCAGGCAGGCAGGTACGAAGTATGTGGCTTGGACAGCATATTGAGCCACAACGACTTGGCTAGCGAAGTATCAATGATCGGTGGTACGGACATTCTTGACATCGGTAAGAAGGACAGGCACATATCGGTCCTGAAGCATGTCTGGGCCGGAAAGGACCCTGATGAATGCAGTGTGCCAGAGGATGTACTAGAAAAAGGCAGGAACCCAATTCTTTGCGGGGCGCTTGACATCCTTTCCCAAAATTATGGTGATACTGTCGCAATTACGCGTGTATTGACAGGCCCAATGACGGTGGCCGGACACCTCTGGGGTGTTGAACCTATCCTTGAACTATCGAAGACAAATCCAGACAAGGCCACACAGGCTCTTGAGATCGTGACCGATTTCTTGATAGACATAGCAAGGGATGCAATAGACAATCATGGGGCAGATTCCATATACATGCCTGACCCGACCGCATCTGGCGACCTTCTCTCACCTACATCATTCAGCAGCTTGATGGTGCCGATATACAAGAGATTCACAAAGGCCATAAAGGATGTGCCAACTTACCTTCACATTTGCGGTAACACTTCCCCATTCCTGATGTATGCGCCAGACACTGGTTTCGATGCATTCTCATACGAGGCTCCAGGATGCTACACGATAGACGCAAAGAAGACCGTTGGGGACAGGATGGCCCTCATAGGTTCTTTGGAGACCGTACGTGTCATGATGCTTGGTTCACCCGAGCTTGTTTACAAGGAGGCCTTGGAACACATAAGGGACGGTGCAGACGTCATATGTCCAGCTTGTGGTACACCACCATACACTCCGCTTGAGAACATCAAGGCAATGGTAGAGGCCACCAAACCCAAGGAGAAGAAGCAGAAGAAGAGGAAACCGAAGGTCGAGATCGTCTCCGAGTTCCTACCAGAGGACGCAAAGCTCAAAGAGCTTACTCAGGTAGTCATGGAAGGGGACAACAAGACAGCTGAAAAGATCACGGTCCAATTGCTCGGAGAGGGTTATGAGGCTGTCGACATAGTTGAGAAGGCCTTGTTGCCAGGCGCAATCGCAGTGGCCAAGCTCTACGATGGCGGATATGTGTTCGTACCTGAGATCCTACTTGCCAGCGGAGCGATGCAGGCAGGCATAGGGCACTGCAAGGAAGCCCTTAGCGGGATAGAGAAGCAAGGAAAGATAATCATGCACGTTGCTGATGGTGATGTGCACGAGATAGGAAAGAACATCGTTGCAACGATCCTTGAGGCGAAGGGATACGAGATCGTGGACCTAGGCAAGTCGGTTGCCCCAGAGGCGGTCCTTGAAGCAATCAAGGAGAAAAAGCCCGATGTGATATCTGGAACATCTCTCATGACATCGACCAGGGGCGCATTCCCCAAGATCGCCCAGATGATGAAGGCTGCCGGATTCAACCAGCCATTCATCGTGGCAGGTGGCTCAGTAGATACCGTCTTCGCCGAATCAATGGACTATGCAGTATATGCAGATGGTCCTGAGGTAGGAGATGTCGTATTGAAGGCTGCCAAGGGCGGAAAGGGCTGGAAAGAGATCAGGAACGAAATCCATTCATCATATTAAGGATTTATTTCCTTTTTCTATTTTTATTATTTTATATAGGAATTATTTGATATGATGCTACCATATTGGAGTATATTATAAATAGATGTGATATAGATAATTTTTTAAATACAAATCAAAAGTTGTAATTGTGATAGATAATGAATGAACAAAAAGCAGTTGGCTTTCTGATAATAATTATCTTTATATTCGCCTTTGCATATAGAAGGCTGGAGAGCTCCCTATCGGAGAATTACCTTGACCTATTTGTCATTGCGTTTTTTATGGTAGTGATATTTGCATGGCAATACATTAATCCAAAGAAGACACGAGAAAACGACGAGTGATTGCCATGAAGTTTCCAAAACAGACAAGAAAACTTGATCCGAAGATGATAGAACGACTTATCCCATTGACCATCATAGCATTGATAGTTGGCGTAGGTGGGGTTTGGGCAATAAAAACGTATATTACAAGCAACAATTTTGTACTGTTCGCTTATATCATCGTTTTCTGGCTGCTGTTCCAATCAAGATTTGTGGAAATAGTGAGAGGGCCCGAATACTTCGAGAAAAGAAGAAAAGACAGCCAGAAGAAAACAGAAAAGACCCGCGAGAAATACGGGGGAAAACCCCGTTAATATCTTTTCATCTCTTTTTCTAGCTCTTCAATGAGGGTCACGATCTCATTATATTTATCTAGGTGCTCTGGATGTTCTTTGGATAGGCCCGCTTCCAAATACTGAAGTGCAGCATATAGTTTCTTGAATCTCTCTTCGAAGTTTATATGATGGCCTTTCGATTCCAATGCCTTTCGATGTCGTAGAAGCTCACTCTCGCGCTCGGCGATGGCTGCCTTCTTTGCACTTCCTCGTATAAGTCCCCCATATGACTCATTATCGATCATCTCCTGAGCTTCTTCCCTACGTTTCCGCAGTTTTTCCAGTTCGGCATCTATCTCTTCCAATGTTCTGTACATCTATATCACCTCTATTGCTTGGGTATGGGTGCAGATACGTTTTTCATGACCCTAGGGAAAAGCGAAAGGTCCTTGTGGGGCATGTTCATGGCATCGACGAACTGGTCTTGGAAAGTTGAATGGGTAGCTAGTTCAACATATTTCAATTTCCTAAGTATCTCCTTCTCCTCATCCCTCTTCTCCTTTGAGATTAGGGACATCCTCGCCCCGGTGCCGGCAGCGTTGCCTACGGACTTGACCTTCTCCAAAGGAACTTCTGGGAAGAGCCCTATCGTCATTGCGTTCTCCACGTCGATGTAGCTTCCGAAAGCGCCAGCTATCATGACCCTATCTATGTCCTTAACTGTTATGCCCTGCTTTTCCATCAAGATTGAAGTGCCTGCGTACATGGCGGCCTTTGCAAGCTGTACCTCTCTAAGGTCATTGGCTGTAATTACAATATCCTTTTTCTGTTTGGTCTTCCTTGCCCACTCAACGACGAACTCATAGCCCCTGTCTCCTTCCCTTATCCTTTCATTGCCGTCCTCCAGCTCCTCTCTTATCCTGCCGGTGACATCGATTACGGCAGTTTTAAGCATCTCTGCGACAAGGTCTATTATGCCTGAGCCGCATATCCCCAATGGTCTTGAGTTGTTAATTGTTTTGTAATCGACCTTCAGGCTCCCTTTCTTGATATTGACCCTCTCTATGGCACCGTCTGCAGCCCTCATACCATAAGTGATGCATGAACCCTCAAGGGCCGGGCCTGCGGCAGCGGAGCAGCATATCATTCCATCCTTGTTTCCAAGCACTATCTCCCCATTGGTACCCACATCTATTGCGAGCGTCATCTCATCCCTATTATGGATGTCACATGATAGGATCACCGCTAGGTGGTCTGCACCCACAAACCCTGCCACAACTGGCAATACGTGGCAGTTTCCAGCTGGATTTGTATTTAGTCCTATTTCGGAGGGCCGGCAGTCGATTGCCTGCTGCACCGCAGGGCAATAGGGTGCCAATGAGAGGTATTTAGGATATATGCCAAGAAAGATGTGGTGCATTGCAGTATTTCCAACGATAGTGACCTCACTGATATCGCTTATAGTGATGCCAGCCTTATTGCATCCCTCAGATATGATCTTGTTTACACCGTCCACAACGACGCCTTGTAGCCTCTTTAGTTTATCTTGCTGGAAAGAATAGGATATCCTTGCCATGAGGTCATCACCATAAGGTATCTGAGGATTCATCATGGAACCGATTCCAACAATTTCCCCCGTGGTCATGTTCATGATATATGCGACCATTGTTGTGGTGCCTATATCAACTGCAGCTCCGTATAGGTCCCTATATTGGGATTTGTATATGTTCATGGCCCTGTTTCTGAACATTGAAATGGAGATGTCATATTTGTTATCGCGTATGAGATTTGGAAGCTCTCTCAATGTTGAGAGGTCCATATCGATGCTCTCGTAACCGGATACCTTCCGGATCGCATCCTCCAATCTATGATGGTCACATTTGTTGTCCTCGAGTGTTGGCGTCGGTAGCACCACAGAGAAGTATCTGACCAATGGATCGATCCTTATCTCAGTTTCAGCGCCTTCGATAAGTATTTTCTGTTCTCCGAGAAGGCTTTCCTCAGGAACATCGATCACGCAATGTCCATGGACTATGGCTTTGCATGCGAGCCTGCATCCAGCGTTTATTTCATCAACGGTGAGATTCTTTCGCTCAGCAGCTGATACATCGTTCAATTGTCCCTTATTGAGATATACTTTGCATTTTCCACATGTTCCTTTGCCACCACATGGTGCGTCTATACCTATCCCTGCCTCATTTGCAGCCTCTAGAATAGTGGTCCCTTCCTCTACTTTTATTTTTATACCGGAAGGCTGAAAAGTTATCGTGTACATTGAAACACCTACCTAAAATGTAGTAGGCCTTATATAAACTTTGTCTAGATGACAAATATATGTATATTAGAAGAAAAATAAGGGTTAAATAAAGAAATAAAAAAGAGAGAAAAAATAATAAATTATTTTTTCTGTTCGGCTTCTTTTGCTTTTTGCCTTTCTTGCTCTAAGCGGCGCTGCTCTGCCTTCTTCTCCTCAGACGTTCCGTATTCCATGAACAGGTAGAAGAGTATACCCATGAGCAGACCCCATGTCGCGCCACGAGTAGCGAGTATACCGCCGATCATA
>JAFGGT010000109.1 GCA_016930445.1 Candidatus Methanofastidiosia archaeon
TAAGGCGCATAATTCCGAAAGAGTTCAAGGTCGGGCGTAAGACACACAAGTGCACGAACCTCATGGCCGCAAGGCCATCATTTTTCTTATAAATCCATATAAAAATTAGAGTTAATATTGATATCTTGTAGCTATGGCGATAGAACTGGGGTTCTGTCATAGATGATGTTGCTAGGCAGCACATCCCCATATGCCACAATGCTCTCAATCCAAAAGAAGCAGTGTGTATTGGGAAGGTATGATATTGTCCATAGGAAAACTTTTGAATTGTATCCCAAGGCCGGTCAAGGTCTTGTCCATCCGTATTCCTAGGCCCATGAGGCATGGCCGTCTAATATTAGGGTATCGGCATGCGCCGCTTTCTCCAGTACATTCGACACTCGTATACTCGTCATTGGCACACCAGACGCACATTCCTGGAAATGTGGCCAAGGCCATGTTGTATCCAAGGGACCAGGCAAGCTTTTCTAGTTCGAGTACGCCAGGCTGAATTATCTCATACCTCTCCCTGATGATGGTTTTTACAGCCTCTTCAAATCTCTTCTTTGTTTCTAGGTCCTTTGGAGGCTCTGTCTTGAATCTGGTGAAGTTTTCGCTAATGTCCCTTGAGAAGACATTGATCGATTTCCATTCCACCAAAAGGGCCCATTCGTATTCTGATAGCATCTTCCTGAACTCATCAACTGTGGGAATATAGGGCGGACATACACGATTGCCGTATCCATTGCAACCGAATATGCACTTAAGGATAGTCCTGTTCTCTACAACGATGGAAGTGACAGGTATGAAAAACTGGTCCTTTGCGCCTAGAGCGGCTGACCTTTCTTTCAGGATAGTTCTGTGCTTTTCTGGTATCATCATCTATTGATGGTCTTTTTAAGCTTATAATTTTAGCCTTGAAGATCGCATGCAAGTAGGTCTAATATGTGTAATAAAAGAAAAGAGAGAAGGATTCAGGTATTGCTGAACTCGTATACTTCACCGAGGATATGTTTCACCATCGGGAAGTATATGTGCCAGAAGAACCCATCGTTCTCGTTCTGATCGTTCTTTGATGTTATCTGCCTTTTTATGGTGTCATAGCCCCAAATCTTGTAGAAACCTGGTATGGTCTCGATGTCTACGAAGTCACCTGAGAGATAGTATGAGAAGTAGGTAGGTGTCTCGTTCTTGACGACTGCCGGGAACTCGAAGGGTATGCCCCATGCCTCAAGCTTTGCAATTCCAGATTCGGTGAGGTCCAATTGGAATGTAGCAAGCAGTTGGGCATTCGCTCTGGTGGTGACGATGTTGAACCAGTAGTTGTACCTTACGCCATCGTTGATGCCGAACATGTCCTTGCCCTGTTCTGTGAACTCGAACATGCATCCATCCTCCATTATGTCAATGTCCTGCTCGAGCACGATGACATGGTCCATCTCATCCACGACGACGAAACCCGGGCCAGAGAATTCCCATTCTACGCCATATTGTGCCTCATAGTTGTATACTGCCCAAATCGGGACCTCAACCCCTTCCGAGAGCTCGAAGAAGTATCTTCCTATCCATCCTGTCCATTCGACTTCCAGGAGACCATAGAGCCTTTCCTTAACTCCATATGCCGTGGGGCTTCCAAAGGTATTGAACTCTACAACGAGGGGGGTTCCCCCTCTGACCTTCTCTTCCACCTTAGTCATCTCATCGGAGTACATGCCGCCATATATGATCTCAGACCTTTCTCCCAAAGGATTCTCGCCGTAGAACTCCTTGGTGTAAACGCCATAGGCGTCAGCAATGTATATCAGGTCCGTATCCTCTCCTATGGGGTCAGGAAGCTCTCTTATCTCGTATTGGTGATCAGGCAGCGGAAAGAATCCATAGTAATCCGCATCGGAATCATAGTTCTCTCCTTCTGAATCAACATATTTGAGATAATTCATTGTCCATAGGAGCCCGTGGTGTTCCCTGTAGGTGTCATTGGGCACCGTATTGTCCAGCACAACTACATCCAAGACCCGATCATCCTTTAGCTGCCAGAGAATAAATGGGCTTAGTACAGCGATTATCATGATAAGAACGATTGCAATCATTACAAATTGTCGTTTAATTTCAATCACCATTTTCCATTTGTTTATATAAATATAGTATAAAAATAAATAATTTATCGAGAATTAGACGCCATCAGTAAGTTATTTATCTCTGGGAGCAGAATATTTCAGTCAGGAGGGGCATATTTGGAAAAAAAGATAGATATAATGTCATTTCTTGAAAAGAACGTCAAACCGGCCACAGGCTGTACGGAAATAGTCACAGTCGGCATTTCCACTTGCGCAGGGTACAATGCCCTATTTGGCAACATGCCTTATCTATCTTCCTCAAAGGAGGTCCCAACGCCTGAACCCAAAAAGTTGGGCCATATCGAGATAGTGCTCGACAAGAGGCTTTACAAGAACGCTTACAGCGTGAACATCCCAAACACCGATGGAAGGAACGGCATATCATTAGCGGCCGCAATTGGGATATTTCTCAACATTAACAAAACAAACAGCCTTGAGATATTCAGGCAGATAGAGCCAGAGGTCATTAAAATGTCGGAATCCGTCTTGGACAAGGTATCTGTCGTGATAGACAATGGAAAGCAATCACTATACGCAAAGTCCACGCTATCATATGATGGTCACAATGTGGTGACCGTGATCGAGGGAGCCCATGACAATATAACATCGATTAGCCTCGATGGCAAGAGATTGCCTTTAAAGAGGCCCTTGAAGGCCAGATTGACGACCACTTCTGTGAATATGGGTGACATGACGATAGGCGAAATCCTGAAGATCGTCGAGGATGCCTCACCCGAGGTCCAAGACGAGCTTCGCAGGACCATCGAGCTCAACATGGCCTTGGTCGTTGAAGGGCTCTGCCATTTCTCGTGCAAGGGTGGAATAGTCCATATACTCAAGTCCCTCATCAGGGACGGGCTCATATCCGAGGACATATTGACCAAGATAAAGATCGCCGTAGCAGCAGCCGTCGAAGCGAGGATGGGCGGTGTCTCTTTGAGCGCCATGTCGTCATCAGGGTCTGGAAATATGGGCATAACGGCCACGGTCCCGATAATCATTGTAGGCCAGGAACTGGACAGGCCTGAAGAGGAGGTCCTGAAGTCGCTCCTGCTCTCCCACATGATAGTGAGGATGGCGAGCGATAGCATCGGGGAGCTCTCCGCTCTCTGCGGCGCAAGCAACAAATCCGCCTTTGGTGCGGCGGCAGGCATAGCATACCTACTTGGTGCGGATTCAGAAGGCATAATCAACTCGATCAATATGGTGGCATCGAATCTGATAGGCGCCACTTGCGACGGCGCAAAATCCAATTGTGCGCTAAAGGCCATGTCATCAGCGGCCGTAGCTTACGACAGCGCGCTCATGGGCACATGGGGGCTGGAGCTCGGTTCCCAGGGAATAGTTGGGAAAACTGCCAAGGAGACTTTGAAGAACGTTTCCGAGATCTCCCACAAGATGGATGACATAGATGACGCCATTGTTGACATCCTACGGCATAGGATCAAGAAGTGAGCCCTACTATTGTCTATTCTATATTAGCTGCCATCGCCCTCTGAGGGCAAGAGCATGCTTCCAAGCATGTTCTGCAATAAATCCAGGGCCATAACGTACTTGTCCTCTCCTTTCATCGTGATCCTATAATGTCTTCTTTCGCATCCATCGACCGTGCTCTCTCTCGAAGTGAGGTATCCCTTCCCCTCCATTTCCCTGATCATTCGATACAGGGTATCGTTGGATATCTCTCCGTCTATATGTGAGAGCTGGCCTATTATCTCCGTTTCACATACGTCGCCATTCCTAGCTGAATGGAGTATGTGTAATCTCAGGATCCCTAGTTTTATCTTTTCGTTCATCGCAATCATGCATTGGCCAATCGATTCATCGATTTAAGAATCTATTTCTCGAGCGAAGCTCTGGGTGGGGCAGCGCCCTACAAATCCCCGTTCTAATTCAAAAGATTTTTAAATGATGTCTTTTTAACTTGGATTACGTGGGTTTTCTCGTGGTTTCGCCATCATGAATGGTGAGGAAGTTCTATCCATGCGACTGGAACTGAGGCACGTGAGTGCTGCTGGGAAACCGGTAGGTCAGGAAAAGAAAAGAGCGCCTTTCCACAAATGCGATGATGAGGTCAGCCTCTGAGGTCGTGGAAAGAAGCGGTGCAACATATCCTCCCTCAGCATGCAAGACCAAACGATGGCCCGTGAGCCCAGTCCGAGGCCAGTGGTAGGTCGCTTAGCCCAATACCACGAACCCGTTGTGCATTGGATAGCATGTCCAATGATGCAATGGGGCAATTACAAAAGATAGGCTATAGGAAACCCACGCCTTCCCATTATCGATGTTCTAGATATCATTTTCAAATTTGTAGTTTTACCGAAATGTTTTTATTTGTTTTGCATATTTATTCATAATGCCTCGTCCTAGGAAAGAAAGAACGATAGAAGGGCAACCCAAGCATGATTACTTTAGCCCAAGATTAGAGGAAGGGGAGAAGGTAGATGAGGTCATACTCTCCCTGGTCGAGCTTGAATGCCTAAGGCTGAGCAACCTTTGCAAGATGAATCAGACGATGTGCGCCGACAGGATGGGAATCCATCAATCGACATTTCATAGGATGCTGAACAGCGCAAGGGAGAAGATAGCCGATGCATTGGTCAATGGAAAGGCCATCAAGATCGAAGGGGGAAAGTTTGTCATGAGGAGTGTGGACGAGCAAGACCTTACATTGTGCGGCACCGTATGCGGCAAGGGGCCTGGCGGCAAGTGCGTCTGCCCCAAATGTGGATATACGACCGATCATCAGAAGGGCGTGCCCTGCTCTACAATGAACTGCCCTGATTGCGGGAAATCCCTCGTCAGGGAATGGGGGGACAAAAAATGAAAATAGCTTTTACCACCTCTGGTAATACGTTGGAAGACGCCATAGATCCAAGATTTGGCAGATGTGACAACTTCCTAATATATGATGATTCCGAGGATAGCTCTTACTCGATAAGAAATGAGGGTTCTTCCTCTGGGGGAGGCGCCGGCATTAAGGCGGCCCAGACACTGATAGATAACGGAGTGAACGTGGTCATCACAGGAAATGTGGGCCCCAACGCTTTCAAGACGATGTCCCTTGCCGGAATAGAGATACATTCGAATGCATCAGGCAAGATCAAGGACACGTTAGCGAAATATCGAGAAGGCTCGCTGGGCCAAGGAGTATCTGGGCCTACTGTAGGGCCGCATCATGGGACCCAGTGAAAAGAGTGATTTTGATGGAAGGCGCCATAAAGCTCATCAGAGAGTTTGAGAGACTGATCAATTCACCAGTCGTGGGAGTCAGCTTCATCTATGGCGATCATTCAGTGGGCATATCCGAGAAATTAAGGTTCTGCGAGCACGTCAAGAGGACCATGGAGGACGGTAATGATAGGATCATATCAGCCAACTCTTTGAAGTGCCTAGGATCCTTGTGGGCATTCGGATATATGGAACAGAATGAGGAGAATTTGGAATCTTTTTCAAAGAACCTTGTAAAGGAGGGGAGATTCAGCAAGGGATCACACGCTAGGCGGGAGCTGGAATGCGCCCCGCGCATGCCAGACACCCCCGGATATATACGCATATCGAGGAATGCTGAATCGGACCTGTACATATTTTACCTGAGCCCCATGGAATGCATGCGCATTATGCAGGCGTATCAAAAGAGGTATCAAAGGGATCTTGAGATGGACACCTCCGGATTGATGCCAATCTGTGGCCAATGCTCTGTGAGGCCATACATGGAAGGGTGTATGATATTCTCTCTTGGATGCATGGACTCGAGGGAGCATGGCGGCATAGGGGATGGCAAGATCGCTATTGGGGCGCCATCAAAGGTCATTTACGATATTTTGGAATTGATAAGAAAATAGGAGGGTAATTGAATGAAAGTAGCTTTACCAACGAACGGAGAGAAGGGTATCGACGAGGAGGTATGCTCCCATTTTGGAAGGGCAGCGACCTTCACCGTCTATGACACTGAGACAAAGGAGATCACAGTAATAGTGAACAATACCAGGCATATGGGCGGGGAAGGACTTCCGCCAGATCTATTGCATGAGAATCATGTTGATGTCCTTATCTGCGGCGGTATTGGAATAAAGGCCATAGAACTATTTGCCCAAAAGGGCATAAAGGTCTATTCGGGCGCCATTGACACCGTGAAGGACACGCTTGAGCTATGGGATGTAGGGCTTTTGGAGGAGGCCTCGACAGACCATGCATGTTCAGGCCATCATGATTAGGGGCTGAAGATCATTAAGATGAATCTTGAGTGCATTCCCTGTTTCCAAAGGCAGGCCATAAATGCCGCCAGAATGGCGACGGATGACCCTCGAGAGCAGGCCAAGGTGCTTAAGCGAGTCGTGACTGCCCTGCTTGAGGAGCCTTGGGACCAAAATCCGCCACTTCTGGCACAAAGGGTCCATGGGATAGTGAGGGAGGAGCTCGGCCCAGACCCTTACAGTAAGGCAAAGAGAGAGAGCAATGACATGGCGCTTGCGGCCTACACCCTAATGAAGGACATGGTCTCACGGTCGAGCGACCCTCTTCAGGCCGCGGTCAGGATTGCAATAGCCGGTAATGTAATTGACTTTGGGCCTGCCGATAGTTTTGACTTTGAGGGCGCGCTAGAGGGCTGCCTCTTTTCAGATATGCCAATCGATCAATGTGATGCGTTCAAGGAGCGGTGCAGGGACTCATCCCGGATACTTTACATCCTGGACAATGCAGGGGAGATCGTATGCGACAGGATACTCATAGAATCCATTGTCGATGCGTATGGCGAAAAGGAGATCACCCTCGCTGTCAAGGGAGGGTACATACTGAACGATGCCACCAACGAGGATGTCGAATACGTTGGGCTGGACAAGCTGCCATACATCGATGTGGTCAAGGTAAGTAACGGTGAGAGATATACCGGAATTCCCAGGGAGTCAGATTGCTTCCGTGCCCTGATGGACACATTCGACATGATAATATCCAAAGGCCAGGGGAACTATGAGATGCTAAGCCATTATGAGGATATATACTTCTTGCTCAAGGCAAAATGCGGACTGATAGCGAGGGACCTGGGGGTCCCGGTCGGTTCAATGGTCTGTGGCAAGAACAGCAAGGTCCAGTGATAATAATGAAGATCGCCGTAGCTAGTGGCAAGGGTGGCACAGGTAAGACGACGGTCGCCATCAATCTTGCCTTTTCCATTGGGCAATGTACCCTATTGGATTGTGACGTCGAGGAACCAGATGCCAATCTATACCTCAAGGCAGACCTTGAGCAGCTGGAGGAGGCGACCATGCCAAATCCCATCATAGATGCTGAGCTCTGCGACCTTTGTGGGAAATGTGTTCGATTCTGCAGATACAATGCCCTTGCCAAGCTGCCATCTGAGATCCTTTTATTTCCTCACATCTGCAACGGCTGTGGAGGTTGCGCATTGGTCTGCCCGAAGGCCGCGATAACTGAGGCGCCCAGGACGATGGGCGTCATAGAAAAAGGCAGAAGGGGCGCCATAACGTTCTATGGAGGGACCCTTTCCATAGGCGAGGCCCGCTCCCCGCCTGTGATACGACAGCTCAAGGGCCATATACCACCTGAGGGGAACACGATCCTGGACTCGCCCCCCGGAAGCTCGTGCCCGTTCGTGACGACGGTGAGCGGATGCGATTATGTCGTGCTGGTCACAGAGCCAACTCCATTTGGCCTCCACGATCTAAGGATGGTCATTGAGGTCTTAAATGAGCTTGGTATCAGCTACGGCGTCATCATAAACAGGCATGATATAGGCGACAGCGCCGTGGAGGAATTTCTTGCCCAAAACAGCATAGAGTTGCTGGGAAAGATACCAAATAGCATGGACATCGCAAGGCTTGGCTCCAACGGAAAGATATTAGTGGAGAACGACATGGAGATGAGGCATATGTTCCAAGGCTTGCTTGAGAAGATAAGGGCCAAGGTGGGCGAATGAAGGAGGTGACTATAATCAGCGGCAAGGGAGGAACTGGGAAGACCTCGCTTCTTGCGGCCTTTGCGGCCCTTTCCGATAGGCCTGTTATAGCCGACTGCGATGTGGATGCCTCAAACATGCATTTGATACTCTCGCCCAAGAAGAGCTCGGAGTTTCCTATCATCGGGTCTCAGAAGGCCTACATAGACCCTCTCAGGTGCACCAGGTGCATGAAATGCCAGGCATCATGCCGATTCTGTGCCATAGATGAGGAGCTTGTCGTTCGAAATGAGCTTTGTGAGGGCTGTGCCGTCTGCAATTATGTCTGTCCTGAGGATGCCATAGATATGTTGGACTTTGAGGCAGGGTCAATAGTACTGGCAAACACCAGATTTGGAAGGTTCTCGTATTCGAAGATGAAGAGCGGCGAGGAAGGTTCTGGGAAGCTCGTGACCGCCGTAAGGAAACAGGCGAGGGAAGTGGCAGAGAAGTACGGTTCGAACATCATACTCATAGATGGGCCTCCTGGCATAGGTTGCCCTGTCATAGCTTCTATAATCGGCACCAATCTGGCGCTTATAGTGTGCGAACCGACGCTTTCAGGCCTGCATGACCTCAAAAGGGTTGCCGCCCTGGCAATGCAGATGAACGTTCCGGTGGCGGTATGCGTGAACAAGTATGATATCAACGAATCCATTAGCTGCGCGATAGAGGATTATTGTGATATGTCCTCAATACCTGTCTTGGGAAAGGTGCCCTACGATCTTGAATTCGTCAACGCAATGGTCAGGGGAAAGTGCATCATGGAAACTAGAAACGACATCAAAGGGATTGTCGCTGCTATTTGGGACAGAGCAATGGCCATATTGTTCTAGCTCTTGTGTGCGGAATAGAAAAGGCAGACGCCCCTCCATTTGCAATTCTTACAGATTTTTTCAATTTTTTCATCCCCTCTGAAGGCATCGTTTATTTTGTCTATGGCCTCTTTGAATGTTATGATGGTACCATTTTCGATGCCTGTTATCTCTAGCACCTTCTTGTCCATCGCTATAACCTCGCTTCCAAATTCCTTGCATCTTCCCATTGAATAGTTTGGGCAGAGAGCGCAGATGTCATCGATATCTGTTATGATCGCTACCTTGGGGTCATCTTCATAGAGCAACCTCTTGACTTTGCCAAGATTTGATGCAAAGTCGCTGGAATACCCATATCCCTGGAATCCCTGTATGCAAAGCAAATGATGGGCCCGGATCCTAAACATTTCTTTCACCCATGGTAAATTAGTTTCTAAAGATATAAAATACTCGATTCCTGTGGTTGTGGGAAGAGGTACCAGCGGGAGCAATTATGGGAATGGTGCTGGCGTCTTCAAAGGCATCAATCGTTCGAATGGAATCGCATATGGCATGGGGGCGTACGAATAAGCGACTTTGGTTCAAGGATCTCTTATTTTGTTTGATAACAACAATATGAGCTATTTTTAAAAATGATTTGACTTCATAAAACGATCTTGGGCAATAATGCAAAAAGAAGGAAGTGATTAGGGACTATCACCTTGTCTGGCCGCTTCCGAACACTATCCACTTAATGCTCGTGAGCTCTTCAAGCCCCATCGGCCCTCTGGCATGTATCTTGTCGGTCGATATGCCTATCTCTGCTCCCAGCCCGAATTCCCCACCATCGGTAAATCTGGTCGATGCATTGGCGTAGACTGCTGCTGAGTCAACTTCCTGAATGAATCTCATGGCGTTGTTGTAGTCATTGGTTACGATGGCGTCGCTGTGATGCGATCCATATTTGTTTATGTGCGCTATGGCCTCCCCAATGTCTTCGACCACCTTGACCGAAAGGATGAGGTCCAGATATTCGGTGTACCAATCGTCTTCCACGGCGCGCTCGATGCCTGAGAGCACCTTGACGGTCTTTTCGCAACCCTTTAGTCGCACATCGTGCTTGTCCATCCCTTCCTTGAGCATCTTAAGGAATCTGTCCGCTATGGAGCGATTGACGAGGAGCGTCTCCATCGCATTGCAGACGCCTGGCCTTTGCACCTTTGCGTTGATCGCTATCTCAAGGGCGTTCTCCAGGTCGGAATTGGCATCCACGTAAACATGGCATACGCCCTTGTAGTGTTTTATGACAGGCATCGTGGAGTTCTCTGCCACGAATCTTATCAGGCCTTCTCCTCCCCTCGGTATAACGAGGTCGATGTACCTGTCCATCCTAAGGAGATCGTTTAAGACCGACCTGTCTGCAGTGTCGATGAATTGTACAACATCGGGGTCTATGTCACATTCCTCAAGCGTGTCCCTTATCACCTTGATAAGCGACCTGTTGGAGTTTATGGCCTCAGAGCCGCCCTTTAGTATCGTGGAGTTCCCTGACTTGAAGCAAAGTGCGAACGCATCCACCGTAACGTTTGGCCTCGCTTCATATATGATGAGTATGGAGCCTATGGGGGTCCTCATCTTTCCGACCAGTAGGCCGTTTGGCATTCTCTTCATCCCGTCTATCTTGCCAACCGGGTCCGGAAGAGCGACAATGTCGTTCAATCCCTTTGCCATGCCCCTTATCCTGTCTTCATCAAGCTTCAGCCTGTCAAGAAGCGCGTTCGAGAGGCCCTTTTCCTTTCCGCTCTTGAGATCCTTCAGATTCTCTTTAAGGATGTAATCGCTGCTCTCGACCAGTCTCTTTGAAAGCTTGCCGAGGAAAGCGTTCTTCTTGCCCGTGTCCATCCTTGCAAGCTCGTACCACGACCCCTTGGACATCATAGCGTAGTGTTCAGCTTCATTCATCTATCTTCATCCCCTTTGGTAGGAAGAGGGTCCCACATTTCTTGCCTTCGTAGATCTTGAACAGGACATCCTTCTCGAATCCGCTGGCTATCATTACAGGCACGTTGCTCGCAAGCGCCCTTTTTGCGGCCTCTATCTTCGACTGCATACCGCCGACCGAGCACGCACCCTTTGTGCCATTCGCGGAATTGCATATCTCCTCAGTTATCTCGGTGATAATCTCGAATTTCTTCGCGCTCTCATAAATTGTCGGATCACCCGTATAGAGTCCATCGGTGTCTGTTAGAAGTATGAGCATCTCGGCCTGCACTAGCTCTGCGACATATGATGCAAGATTGTCGTTGTCGCCGAACTGGATCTCCTCAGTGGCGATGGTGTCATTCTCGTTGATGATGGGTATTACCCCATAATCCAGAAGCGTTTGTATTGTGTTCCTTGCGTTTATGTAGCCCTTCTCCTCAGATATGCCGTCCTTGGTCAGGAGCACCTGGGCGATGGTTATCTGCCTCTTGTTGAAAAGCTTTTCATAGAGATTCATCAGGATGTTCTGCCCAACAGCTGCCGCTGCCTGCTTCTTTGCCATCTCCTTGGGCCTCCGAAGCTCCCCTAGGGAATGGAGGCCTAGGCCTATCGCACCCGAGGACACTATGACTATGCTCTTATCATCCTTTATCCTGGCTATCTGGTCCGTCAGGCTGTTCAATGTCTCGATACGTATCTCATTGGTATTTACATCGGTAATGAGCGATGTTCCTAGTTTTATAACGTAGATTCCCGCATTTCTGGCAACAAGAATCACCCTCTGTCAGTATTTGAAATCACTAAGGTAATATATTTTTAAGCATTTCTGTGCATTAATAGAAAAATAGGCCCATTCTGGGAATAAATCTTATATGAATGAGCATGTATCAATGTGCAGGTGAACGGCATGGAATTGGCCATATATGCGGATGGGGCGGCCAGGGGCAATCCCGGCCCTGGGTCTTGGGCGTTCCTCATAACCTTGGATGGCAGGGTACTATATGAGGGATATGGTGTCCTAGGCAGGACTACGAACAATGTGGCAGAGTACAATGCCATCATAAACGGGATGAAAAAGGCAAGAGCATATGGAAAAGGTACCCTGACCGTCTTCTCAGACTCGCTTCTTGCCATCAATCAATTGAACGGTTCCTGGAAGGTCAAAAAGGACCACCTCAGGCCCCTACACGAGGAGGTCGTTTCATTGACATCCGGATACGAGCGCGTGAAGTTCGTCCATGTTCCAAGGTCGACGCCGCTGATACAGAGAGTGGATGCCCTAGCTAACAAGGCATTGGACGACGAAGGATCCTAACGGCAATCCTTCTTTTCCTTTGCCCTCTTTCTAACGGTGTCAACTTCATCGTTTTCCAACTTGTCGAGGATCTCGACTGGGCAATTAGGATTCTTTACTACGTTGATTCTGATCTCGTAGAACTTGTCGTCAGAGAGCTTTACCAAGCATTCAACAGGCGTGTTCGGATTGCCGGCCACACAGTACCTGACATCGCCCTTATCATCCTCTGAGAGCTTTTCAAGCACTTTCTCAGGCAGCCTCCTGTTGGAGGCGACGCATCTCCTTATCAGGTGGAAATCATGTTCGGCCAGGTTCAGCAGTGCTTCAAGGGGGGTGTTCTCATTTCTTGCCACCTTCCTGAGGACCAGTTCCCTCTTGTCCTTCGAAAGCTTTTCCAATATGTCGGGCGGGGTCACTGGGTTGGCGGCCACAGCGATCCTTACATGCTCAGACTCGTCATCAGAGAGCACCCTCAGAACATCAGGTGGACATCTCTCACTGTAAGCGATAAGCCTTCTCACAAATTCATTGTTGGAGTCGGCCATACCCCTTATCAGTTCCTCAGAGAACTCTTCGCCATCCCTTGACATGAATTCCAACTTTTCATGCAAATAAGGCTCATCCTTAATTTTAATGAGTGCCCTATCAGGGACATTGTCATTCCACATGACCTCGATCCTGACCTCTTCATCATCATCCTCAGCCAGAGATATGAGAGTATCCTCAGGTGTCATAGGGTCTGATGCTAATATTAACTTCTCTTCTTTGGATAAAACCATAGGATCACCTAGATTCATAACATTTATTTAATGTTAATACAATATTACTTAAAAAAATCCTATAAAAATTTATTTATCAGGTGATCATTTGGAAGATATATGTTCATACGCGCTCGGTATCGGCCAAGAAAGGTCGAATTATGTCGAAGTCAAGGCTGAAAGGTCTTTTAGCAACGAAATCGTTCTTAAGAATGGAAAACCGGAGACATCGGGATTTGACATATCTTATGGCTTATCAGTGAGGGTCGTCGTGGACGGTGCCTTGGGATTCTCATCGACCAACAATCTTGAAAGGGAGAACGTCAGGGCAGTGGTCGAAGATGCATGCAGTATGGCCAAGGCCGCCTCTAGGCTTATAAAGAGACCCATAAGTTTCTCTGAGGAGGAGAGGCATTCTAATGTCAGCTATCGCGTGAAGGAGAGGGAAAGCGCCATCGACATATCCCCCGAGGATAAGCTGGGCCTGCTAAAGGAGATCAATGGGTCAATTCCCGGCGATGTGAGATTGGCAGGCAATCTGATGAATCTGAACGATGATGTCACTGAGAAGCATTATATAAACTCAGAGGGTTCTTCGATACATTCCCTCATTCCTAAAATCTCCTTCTTCGGTTTCTTCAATGTGATCGAGAACGGCGACTCGGCCCAGGCAATGTTGGAGAAAGGCGCATCCAAGGGATGGGAAGCCGTGGAAGAATGGGGGCTCGGCGATTACGTTTCTGAAGAGATATCCGTCCTTAAGAATGTACTTGGCAAAGGCAAGAACCCTCCTAAGGGCAGCATGGACGTGCTTTGCGGCCCTGAGGTCACAGGCATCGCATCCCATGAGTCTTGTGGCCATCCCTACGAAGCAGACAGGATATTGGGAAGGGAAGCAGCCCAGGCAGGGGAATCATTCGTCTCCCTTGACATGATGGGCACAAGGATAGGCTCAGACATTGTCACATTGGTTGACGACCCCACCATAGAGAACTCCTATGGTTATTACCTCTATGACGATGAGGGAGTAAAGGCCAAGAAGAGACACCTCATAAGGGAAGGCATTATAAACGAGCTGCTCCACAATCGTGAGACTGCCGGGCAGCTTGGGCTCAAGTCGAACGGCTCGGCCAGGTGCAACAGCTATGACAGGGAACCCATAATCAGAATGGCCAATACGTTCGTGGAAGCGGGAGATTGGAAGAAGGACGAGATCATAGAGGACACAAAGCGGGGGGTGCTGATCAATTCCTTTACAGAATGGAACATAGACGATCGCAGGTACAATCAAAAATATGTCTCAAGGGAGGCTTATCTTATAGAGGAAGGTGAGATCAGGTACCCGCTCAAAAAAGTGTCGCTCGAACTGACGACCCCTAAGTTCTGGTCGTCTGTGGATGCTGTAGCAGATGACGTGAGATTCTTCGCCGGCAATTGCGGCAAGGGCGAACCGATGCAGGGCATACCGGTGTTCATGGGTGGGCCTACAATAAGGCTTCACGATATCGATATGGGGGGATCGCTATGAACTGTGGGGACGTAGTCCAGAAGTGTTTGGACCTCGGTGCTGACGATGTGGTATGTTCCAATGTTATCTCCCGTAGGAAGCAGATAAGATTCGCCAACAATGAGATAACCGCCTCCAAGGTATGGGATTCCAGTACAATGAGAATATTCGTCGCAAAGGACAAGAAGGTTGTGGCCAACTCCATCAGGGACATAAACGAGATGGAGAGCGCGATCGAGAGGATGATGAAGTATATCAACGTCCTTGAGCCGAAGGAGGAGTACTATGGAATAGCATCGGGCAAATACTCCTATTCCGAGCTGCAAGAGGAGGGCACCACAGTTCAAGAGGAGGATGTAATAGAATCCGTGTTCTCTATAGCGGACCAGTATCGGGCGGCAGGCGTCCTATACAATCACAAAAGCGAGACGGAGATAGCGACCTCGACGGGCCTCAACAGCTATGACAAGGGTTCGGCAATTGAGATATCCGTAAGGATGTTCGCAGATAAGCAGGCATCCGGCCATTCGGTGTCATGCGCAAGGAACCTCAAGGACTTCAAGCCGGATGCGGCGTGCAACGAGGCAAGGGAGATAGCCACTATGGCATTAGGGCCAAGCGCTGGAAAGGAAGGCAGATATGACATATTGCTCTCGCCACTCTGCATGGGCAATCTCATTGACCATATAGCATTCCAGACATCGGCCTTCTATGTGGATAGCGGCCTTTCGTTCTTCAAGGACAAGATAGGCGAGAATGTCGCAAGCGATATTGTGCACCTATATGACGATGGCACAAGGAAGGACGGTCTTGGATCGAGCAGATTCGATGATGAGGGCGTCCCGACGAAAAATACCCCCATAATCGAGGGCGGTATCCTTAGGACATACCTCCACAACACATCCACGGCCAAAAAGCATGGAGTAGAGACCACAGCAAACGCCGGGCTGGTAGCGCCTGAACCGACTAACGTCGTTCTCCGGGAAGGGGATCGCAGCTTCGAAGAACTGTTGGAGGAACTGGACAATGGGCTCTACATAACGAACAATTGGTACACAAGATTCCAAAACTATTCGAACGGGGACTTCTCCACCATACCAAGGGATGGGATATTCCTGGTCGAGGGAGGGGAGATAAGGTCCCCTATAAAGGAGATCAGGATATCTGACAATATGCAGAGGCTTCTAATGAACATCACCGCCTTGGGAAATGAATCACGCCACATCCATTGGTGGGAAGCCGAGACTCCTTGCTTTACTCCCCATGTGCTCATGAGGGACGTGAACATCACGAGATCGAGGGGATAGCCTCCCCCTCCATTCTTTTTTGGCAATATTTATAAATGGTAGAAAGCAGTTTTCAAGAAGGTGTGATCATGGAACAAGACGATAATGTAATTTATTTCAATGTAAGGGACATAGGACCATATAACGATGAGAAGGATAAGGCCACTGAACATGTCGCCGGTGTCATAGGCAGGACGCTTGAGGATACCGGGAGGCTGATAAGCGAAGGAAAGGTCTTTTTGTTCATAAACAAGGAAACCGAGGAAACCTGGTTCGAAGTGTTTGAATAAAAAAGAGAAGAGGAATTAATCCTCTTTTGCGCTCCACTTCTTCAAGAGATACAACATCTCAATTGGGAAAGGCAGTATCACCGTAGAAGCGTTTTCTGTAGACACCTGTTGTATGGTCTGCAACGTACGTAACTGAAGAGCGATGGGGTGCTGCGCCATTATTTCGGCAGCATCTGCAAGTTTCTCAGCAGCCTGGTACTCTCCCTGGGCGTTTATGATCTTCGCCCTTCTTTCCCTCTCTGCCTCTGCCTGCGCCGCAAGCGCCCTTTGCATGCTCTTCGGGATCTCGACATCCTTTATCTCGACTGCAGACACCTTTATCCCCCATGGGTCCGTGGCATCGTCTATGACAGTCTGAAGTTGTTTGTTTATGGTGTCCCTGTTGGAGAGAAGGTCGTCCAAAGCGAATTGGCCTATGGAAGACCTCAGCGTCGTCTGAGATATCTGCGACGTGGCCTGCCTGAAGTTGACAATCTGCACGACGGCGTTTGTAGGTTCCATGACCCTGAAGTAGACTACGGCATTAACCCTGACCGGAACATTGTCGTTCGTTATCACTTCCTGAACGGGAACGTCAAGCACCGCGGTCCTCAGATCGACCTGGACCATCTTGTCTATTATTGGAATTATCAGGAAAATGCCTGGTCCCTTTGCTCCCTGCAACCTTCCAAGCCTGAAGATGACACCTCTTCGGTATTCAGGTACTATCTTGATGGCCGAGGATACTATTATGAGCAATACTACAGCAACTGCGACGATTAACGTTAGATCGCCTGTGAACTCTACCATTATTTTTTCACCTCCTCTGCAATTTTTTCAACTATTAGTGTTAAACCTTTTATCGAAATGACCTTGACCCTTTCACCCACTGCAATGTTCTCCTCGGAATATCCTTTCCATATCTCGCCCCTTATCTTTATCGTGCCGGCGGGTTCCAGTGCCTCTATGACCACACCTTCCTCATTTAGCATCTGCTCCTTCCCTGTGGTGGGACTGCTCTTACGAAGCCTTAAGGCAGCTTGGAGCCCAAAGATCAGAAAGCCTGAGATCATGGCCGTCATTACAATTATCGTAGTCCAAAACATCTTGATCGACCCCTCATCAAAGAACCTACCTTCGCCTCCGGTGGTGCCAGAGAATAGTATCAGGGACCCAAACACGAAGGAGGCCACCCCTGCTATAGCATAGAGGCCAATGTTGGGCGTCATTGCCTCCACAACGAAGAACACGAAACCCAGCCCCATGAGAATCACCCCGCCAAGCTCGAAACCCACATACCCGTTGGCTATTATGGCAAGGCCGATGCAGATAGCCCCGATGACCTCGGGCACATGCCAACCAGGTGACATGAAACCGAATATCAGGCCCAATATCCCGATAGTGGTGAGAAGATAGGCTATGGACGGATTTGAGATCGCTATCAGGATCTTGTCCTTGAGGGAAAGCCCCAAGAATCTCAATGAAAGGCCCTCTGTCTCAAGGGTGATCTTCTCGCCGTTGACCGTCCCCTTGATCTCCATCCCATCCAGCTGCTCAACAAGATCATCAAATGAAGAGGCAATGACATCGCACATGCCCAAGGTGAGCGCCTCTTCAGGGGTAAGGCTCAGATTCTCACTAACGAATCTCTCCGCAACGGAAGTGTCCCTCTCGTTCGCCTCCGCATATGACCTCATTATGGCCGTGTAATACTCCCGCACCTTCTCAGGGGTCTCTATGGCCTCGCCTGTTGTTGGGTCATAACCATAGATGGGCTCTGCCGCGCCGATCGTGGTAAGGGGCGCCATAGCAACTATGTTGCTTGCCATGGCGATGTATGTGCCAGCAGATGCGGCTATCGCACCCCTGGGATAGGAGAAGAATATGATGGGAATGTCAGAGGACTGCATGGCCTCAACGATGTTGAAGGTCGAATCGCTCCTGCCTCCTGGCGTGTCGAGTGCAAGTATGAAAGCATAAGCTCCATCTTCATTCGCCTTTTCAATGGAATTGACAATGGCACTTTCCGTTGCCTTGGTTATCTCTCCCTTTAATTCCAGGACATATATCGCGTCCTCATCTTGTGCCGTCATGGGGCCTGCGACACAAAGGAAAAGTATAGCAATCAGAAAGCACAGGAACAATTTTTTCAATGTTCTCACTCCTTTAATCATATGGTCAACGACATTAATAAGGTTTACTTGGGCCCTATACCTTATCGGGGCGATATTTGGCATTTGCAGCCAATTCCACTATGTCGACGATACTCAAGTCCATCCCTTGGCCCCCGTCCCTTAGATTCCTAACACAAAATGGGCAGGCGGTTATCAATATGTCCGCCCCAGTTGACTTGGCCTCAGTGTCCCTGATCCGGGATATGCCCGTTGCGGTATCGTCTTCCATGGACTTGTATCCTCCGCCCGCGCCACAACATAGTGCTCCCTCTCTGTTCCTTGGCATCTCCACAAGCTCGAAACCCATGGCCCTGATGATGTAGCGTGGTTCCTCGAAGATGCCATCTTTCCTTCCAATATGGCAGGGGTCATGATATGTGGCCTTAATACCTGTTCCTATCTTTGAGAGATGGAGCCTTCCCTGGTCCATCAGCCTCTTTATGTACTGGGTGCTGTGCAATATCTCAGGGCCAAGCTCGATACCCATCTTGGGGTATTGTTCTACCAACATGTTGTAGCATCCTGCACATGCGGTGACTATCGTCCTGTATCCTTGGAAAAGGTCCTTGAGCTTCCTTGCCTGCATCTCCGCCTCTTTCCTATTTCCTGTCCTCAGCAGGACGGAACCACAGCACACAGCCTCATCCAGTAGGGCGAATCTGTCCATAATCTCCATCATCGCCTCCATTATGGACCTTTCCCTGAATCGTGCTGTGCATCCAGCATAGAAGAGCACGTCCGAGTCATCATCTATCTTGCTCATATACTTCAAGGGTATCTGGTAATCTTTCGCCTCGCCGTAAGGGTTGCCGTATCTGCATACAGATTCGCATATCCTTTCATGAGACCCAATCACGTAACCCGCCTCGATTAGGTCCTCTTTGAAGGCGTTGAAGATATCAGGGCGGTCAACGTCGCAGTTGGTAGTGCAGAATCCGCAGTTCGTGCACTGGGAGAATCTTTTTGCAAGGTCCTCTGAGAGCTCTATCTTGCCTTCAAGGAATGCCTTGATTATCATGGATTTGCCCCTGGAGGTATAAGTTTCCAGGCCCTTTGTCAGAAAAATGGGGCAGTTGGAGAAACAGAAACCGCACCTTGACCTTATGCAAGTGTATATGTCATCCCTATACTTGTCTATTTTTCGAGATTCCTGCATCATCAGACCTCGTAGTCGGTTGGGTCGAATTCCTTGGGAAATATCTTCCCAGGATTGAGGATCAGGTCCGGGTCGAAGATTTTTTTAATATTCCACATTATATCGAGGCCCTTTTCGTGCTCTAAGCGCGTCAGCCTGCGCAGCCGAATCCCATCGCCTATGTATGATGACATAGTGCCTTCCAGCCCTAACGCCTCTTTGGACATGGCATGTACGTAACTGAAGAAGTTGTCGACACTCTCCTTGTCATGGTCATCGACATAGACGGCAAAGCTTATAGATGGCGACACATGAGGCCTTGAGTTGTATATCGCGGCCCCCACCTTTTTCAGCTTGTACTTCTCCGTGTACCTGATATATGCATCGTATATCTCATTGATCCTTCCAGGGGGAACGGCCACATCCGCAGCACCGAACTTTGCCTGCTTCTGGCCGGAGGGCCACTTGTTCCTCTCCCATTGCAGCGTATGTTTGGATGCCCACCATCCCCTTACTATTTCTTCGTTGTCTAGCAGACTGTACTTCATCTTTTCCATTATTGCAGTTATTTTGCCTTTCTGGAAATTTACGACGTCCTCGTCACCGGCTATGGTGAGAGCTAGAAGGGACCCGAATCCTTCAGGGATCTTTGCTGGCATGCCTGTCTTTTCCCTGTATGCCTGTGTATAATAGTCCAATCTGTAGCCGTCGTTGACATGCGCCGATTCCAACCACACACCGGACTTGTGGATCTCGTAGAGCGCATCGACCGCATCCTGCATAGTGGGTGTGAGCCAGAGCATAACATACCTATGCCTAGGGAGCGGAAAGACCCTTATCGTCATCTCAGTGACAGTTGCCAGCGTCCCTTCTGAGCCTATAAGTAGCCACATCGTCTTGTAACCGGATGATGTTGAGGCCGCTTTCCTTTGCCCTACCCTCAGTTTCTCGCCATTGGATAGCACCAAGACGCAATTAAGCAGATAGTCCACGATGCCGCCATACTTTATTCCGAATGTCCCGTCGTTATCGCACATCATTGCGGCGCCTATTGTGGAGGCGGGTTTGGACTCAGGATCGTGGGGGAACCAGAGGCCGCGGGGTTCCAGGAAATCGTTGATGCTCTCTATGGTGGCCCCTGCCTCAACCGTAAGAGTGTAATTGGTCTCGTCGAGCTCTAGAATCCTTGACATGGACCTTGTCGCTATTACTATGCCTCCCTTGACCGCAAGATTGTCTCCGCCCATCCCTGTCCCACCGCCCCAGGCAATGACCGGCTTCCTGTACTTTAACGCTATCTTCATTATCTTGCAGATGTCGTCCGTGCACAGGGGCACGCATACCGCCTCTGGAAGATAGTCCTTCTCATGATACATGGGGGACCAGTCCCTGCTGTATGGAAAAAGGTCGATAATATTCGTGGATACCCTTTCTTCGCCCAATGCATTTTTCAATTCTATGAAGATGTCGCTCATATTTCCCCCAATATTTTTTAATGTTCCATAGATTTATAATTTTGGTCACATGTTGATACTACGCAGGATCAAGGGCAAGGAGCTCTCGGTCGAGGTCAATCTGGTAAGAGGGGCAAAGAAGCTCAACAGGGTAGTGCCAACGAGATTATACATGGACTTCGCCGAAGAAAATGGTAGGCTTAGGATCTCGAAGTTCAGGTCAGAGGACGAGATGCTGCAACCAAAGGTCGCCCATGACATGATTAAGAACAACATAGTGTACATATCAAAGGACGATGAAACACTGAAAATAAAGGGCAAATTGATATCCTTCCTGAAAAGGCTCGATGCCGAGGTTTATATGATAGACCTGTGCCGATTCTGTGCCATAGACGGTTTCCTAACCGGCACAACGAGCCGATCCCTGAACTTTAGGGGCGAGAAGGTCTGCTTCACATGCGCCAAGAAGGAAGTGGAGCGGGAGATGAAGTTCAGGAACATCCAGTTCTCCGACAAGATCCTGGACATATTGAAAAGGATCCGGGACGTTGATAAGGTCCTTGAGCTATTCGATCCCAGGACCGATGTTACCAGGGACCCGAATCTGACCCTGCTTGACAGGATCCCTGCCGATGAAGGTAGCAAGGGGCGGCCAATATCCCTCTATGAGCTCAGCGAACCATTGAAGCATTACCTTTCTAGGGCAAAAGTGAAGAACTTCCTTCCTGTTCAGTACATGTCAATAGAATCCGGGCTCCTAAATGGCAAGAACTTGCTGGTATCCAGTGCCACTGCATCAGGGAAGACCCTGATAGCCGAGATGGCCGGCCTATCGGCGCTTGAGAAGGGAATGAAGTTCATATATTTGACCCCGCTTGTAGCACTGGCCAATCAGAAATATGAGGATTTCAAAAGGAGGATGGCTGGTAGGTACTCCGTATCCATCAGGGTGGGGATGTCCAGGATAAAGACTAAGGAAGACCTTGTCGTAATAGATTCTGACATCAGTGCGGACATAATAGTCGGCACATACGAAGGCTTGGACTTCCTGCTTAGGTCCGGGGTCGACATGGGCCGTATCGGATGCGTCGCGATAGATGAGATACATATGCTCTCAGACCCGGAGAGAGGATATAGGCTCTCGGGACTGATAACTAGATTGAGGACCCTATATCCAGGTGCACAGATCATAGGTCTTTCAGCAACCATAGGCAATCCAGAGGAGCTTGCAAAGGACCTTAACATGGAGGCAATTGTCTATGACAGGAGGCCTATACCCCTGGAGAGGCACATAATCTTTAGGGATGATAGCAGAAAGAGGGAGATCATAAGAAAGATAGTGATATCAGAATGGAACACGGTGTCGGGCACAGGTTTTCATGGGCAGTCGATGATATTCACGAACTCGCGCCTCAAATGCAGCCAGATCTCACAGTTCCTCTTCTCCAAGGGCATTAGCTCAGCGGCATATCACTCAGGGCTTTCATATTCTGAGAGGAAAAAGATAGAGAAGAGCTATTGGAAGCAGGAGCTCCAATGTGTTGTCACAACGGCTGCACTGTCAGCAGGCGTCGATTTTCCATCGTCAGCCGTAATAATGGAATCGATGTTCATGGGTTCTGAGAAGCTGAGCGTTGGGGAGTTCCACCAAATGCTTGGCAGGGCGGGCAGGCCCGGATACCATGAGAAGGGCAAGGTGTTTGTCTTGGTCGATCCCCTCAAGAAGATACGGAAGGAGACAGAGGACAAGATGGCCTTCGACCTCTTGGAGGGCAAGGTCGAGGATGTCGACGTGCTCCTTGATGAGGACCAGGAACTGGAGGAGCTTTTGGCATGCTATGCGACAGGTAGGAGGGGAATTGAGGAATACAACAAGAACTCTCTTTGGCCTCTACCCCTGAAGAACAGCGACAAGCTATCTGAGAACGGTTTTTTAAGGGATGGGGCAATCACACCTCTTGGCAGGGCGGTCGCGAACAGCTTCCTATCAATATCGGACTCCATAAAGATGGTAAGGCGCTTGGATAAAGATCCCCTGGAGACGGCCATAATCGTCATGCCCTTCGACAACGTCTATCTTTCCGGTTCCCTGCAGTCAATGATGGACACCAATTCGGTGCGCCTTTTCTCGGGCGAGGTGTTGGAGAAGATGGAGAACGCTGACGCCGTCTCAAGGCTGCCGCTCTCAGCAAGGGAGATAGTGCTAGGCATATTCATGGAGTTCTTCTCATGCGAATGCGGGACCCCTTTTTGCGAGCATCCACCGCAAAAGATCTCTCGTATGGTCCTTGAGCTCCGTAAGTCCGGTCTTAGTCCCAAGGGTATATTCAAGCATTTTTCGAAGGAATACGACCTGCTGCTCTATGCAGGTGACATATTCTCCTATCTTGACCAGGTAGTGCATAAGCTGGAGGCGATAGAGAGATTGGCGCTTGCTAAGGGCAAGCATAGGACAGCCACCCAGGCAAGGGCCTATATAAAAAGGATAGAGGGTTAGATCAAGAACTTCCCGTCCTTGTAGAACATCTCATCATCCGCGAATACCATTCCTCCGACCTTCATGTCCTTTAATATGTCAAGGTGTATGCTAGACATGTTCTTGCCGCCACTTTCTGGGATGGACCTTCCCAATGCCATGTGCATTGTGCCGCCTATCTTCTCGTCGAAGAGGATGTTTTTGGTAAATCTTGTAATGTTATAGTTGGTGCCTATGGCAATCTCGCCGACCTTGTTCGAACCCTCATCAAGTCCGATGATCTTTTCAAGAAGGCCTTGCCCCTTTCTTGCAGAGAAACTCTCGACCTGTCCGTCCTTGAACTCAAGGACAATGTCCTCTATCTCGTTCCCAAGGTATATCAGTGGGTATGTGAATCTGATCTTCCCGTTCACGCTGTCCTCAACGGGCCCTGTGAAGACCTCTCCATCCGGGAAGTTCTTGGTCCCGTCGCAATTTATCCATTTCCTTCCCTTACAGGAAAGCGTGAGGTCCGTATCCTCGCCGACGAATCGGAACTCTTCCCTCCTTTGCAGCCAGTCGCAGTACTTTTGTTGCATCTTGGATATCCTTTTCCACTCCGCCACAGGGTCATCCTTGTCCAAGTGCCCGGCCTTGAAGACGAAATCCCTGTAATCGAAGAGGGACATGCTGGCTTCCTGAGCCATAGAGTCAGTAGGATAAGCTGTGATGTTCCATTTGATGTTCCCCTTGCTTTCCCTCTCGAACATGATCTTAATGATGTCTGTCAGGGACTTCTGCTCCAATGCTATCTTGCCAGGGTCAACGTTGGTGAGCTGCTTGGTGTTGATGCTAGAGCGTATATTTGCTATCCTGTCTGTCTTTTCATAGATGTTCTTGATGATATAACTTGTATGGGTTATCTGTTCTTCTGACGCATATTTGAAGAAGACCTCCT
This sequence comes from Candidatus Methanofastidiosia archaeon, assembly GCA_016930445.1. Lineage (GTDB taxonomy): Archaea > Methanobacteriota_B > Thermococci > Methanofastidiosales > NM3 > JAFGGT01. Next base: position 24,123 of record JAFGGT010000109.1, read on the forward strand.
TGGCATGGCCAAATATCGGAAGTAAGGCTGGATGCGCACCGACCTTTAACATCTCCTTGTACATCTCCAACATCAATGGTTCTGTCATCGAATCCCCTATGATGACAACCTCATTGCCTTCTTGGACATCTAGGGAATAGTTCGTGATGACATTGGCCAATCTTTCAAGAAAAATATCAGACATTGATTTCACCTATATTCACTGGTGAACTGTGAATATAAGAGTATTGATTAGCGAGTCACCTCAGGAATAGGAATTCCCTGTTCTGGTATTTCTCCCTCGACAGGGTACTTGCCCTCTCAAGGACATCATGGTCGATTGTGCTCTCATCCATCTTTCCGAACACAGTGCCAAAACCATCAGTCATCGCATCTATTGCCTCCTGACGATCTGCCTTTCCCAGCTCCATCCCTATTGTTGTCACCCTTTTTTTCACCGAATCCACGAACTTGTCTGAGAGCTTTTCTTTAGACACGTTGAGGATCCTTGAAAGGAGGTCTATATCAGTGTCGTACATCAGGGTCCCGTGCTGCAATAGGACGCCCGTTCTTCTTGTCTGGGCGGAACCGGATATCTTCTTTCCCGATACAAGCACATCGTTAATCGGCTTGAACTCGGCCTCTATACCTAGCAGTTTCAAGGCATGGACAATGCCTTGGCATATGTTGCCATATGATTGTACAATGTCCTCGGATCCTTTTCTTATGCCCATTACCACAGAGTAGGTTATCTCCCCCGAGGAATCGTGGAAAACGCTTCCGCCACCCGTTGCCCTTCTTACAAGGTCGATTTTCATCTGTTCGCATATGGATAGATTGACCTGATTTCTAACGCTCTGGAAATAACCTACGGACACAGCCGAAGGAGAGAATTGATACAGTCTCATTGTATCGGGAATCCTTCCATCAATCCTTGCCTCCATCAGGGCCTCGTCCAAGGCCATGCATCGGGCAGCAGCCTCTTTCCTGAACGGAAGAATGTCCATATTCCACACCTAAAACCTTAGGTCAGCCTCGCTGATAAGCTGATGCAATCTTTCTTCCTTCAATCCGAACGGGTGGTTGTACAGTGTCTTTCCCGGAGACTCGTTATAGTAAGGCCTGTTGCAGTGGGGGCATCCCTGGGTCTCAAAGGCTTCAACCCCTACCTCAAGAATGCCATCTCCGAAGGAGGCTATCCTGCCCTTTTCGTATTGGATGTCATCGGGGTCTATTACCCTCTTCTGAAGCAGTTGCCTCGCTATCTGCAATCTCCTGTACTTACCGATATCCGGGGGATGTCTGTTGGAGAGCTTGGTCCCCTTAAGTGGCGTGAAAGCGAAAAGTGAAGGCAATGCCCCTGCACTAAAGATGTCATACATGGTGTTTACGGCTTCCTTTTCCGTCTCTCCCAGACCCACTATCATGTGGGATATGACGTTGTTTTTGCCAAAGATCTCCACAGCCTTCTTTAATCTGGTCCAGTGAAGTTCCCAATCATAGAATGATTTATGTCTAGAAAATATCTCCTTCGTGAAGCAATCGAGGCTTATGCTTATCTTTTCCACATATCTTGAAAGCTCATGCATCTCTTCAAGGCTGAAAGGCTGTGCAGAAACAGAGATGGGGGCCTTTATCCTCTTGACCATCTCCAAAAGGTCCTCATAGACCTCAGGATAGTTCAGGCATTGTATACAGACCCTTTTCTGGTCCTTTAGCAAAGGTATAAGCGTCTCGAATTCCCATATGTTCCAATTCACCCTTGAGAGGCATCTTGATTCCTCTTGGCTCGACTGTGCACAGAACTCGCATGAAGCGTTACATATGCCCCTGGTCAAGAGGTAAATAGTATTCGTTGGCGTTATTTCCTTAATCTTCCTTAGCCCTAATTTGGCTTCGCTTCCTAGTGATACTCTAACATCCATGACTACACCGAACAACAAGTATCGAATTCCCTTGTATCGATTCCCATTTTTGCCAATTCGCCTTTGATTATTGTGGATGGCCAAGCTATTTTATCAAAATAATGCCATAGGCTTTCTTTACCATTGTCCCTGTCTCTCATACATCCAAGATTAAGGTACTTAAATTTATCGCGAGCTGATTTTAATACTTTTTCATAATCCGTGACATTGAGCCTGTTTTTTGTCATCGATGCGAATGGGGTCCTTTTTAGGGAAAGTATCACCAGTTGCTCGCACGAGTAGCTTTGAAGAATCTCAAGGACCTCGAACTCTCCATCAACTTTTCCTTCCTCAATGCCAACGCATATGTGAGGAGTGTAACTGATGCCGTCCTCCTCGAAAAGCTCAAGCATCCCTATGTAGTCTGACAAAGATCTGTCCTTTAGATTGTATATCTCCCTTACCACCCTGTCGGAAGGGGGGATGTCAACAGAGATCGATCCAGCATCCCTGTAATTGTATTTAAGTTCACTTATCAGCCCCACGTGGACGTTCGTTACGAATCCATCCATCCCCAAGCACCTCTCCAGGTCCTCCTTATCGTAAGGTATGCTTCCATCAAGGTCGCTGCCCCCAGAGATCAGGGCTCCATTAGCCCCTTTGTGCCTCGCGATCCTGCACTGCTCGTAGGCTCCAGTCTTCGAGGCATCTACCATGTCCCTAAGGTAGCGCCCTTTGCAATGGCGACAATTGAGGGCACATGCACTCCCCGTGACGGAGATGGATGGAAAGCTTTTCTTGGTCGGGAAAAAAAGGTCCAATTGAACACCCTAGAATCCTTTCCATGTCCGATAATCCTTTGAGAACTCTATGGACCTCAGCATCCTCCTGCATCCGTCACAGAAGTATTTGGATTTTGAATCGACATCGTACATGTCCGAGGACTGGCTCATGACGCATTTTTTATCCATGCAATGCCTCAATCCGAACGTGTGGCCTAGCTCATGGATGCACTCCTTTATGGTCCTCTCCTTTATTTCCCTGGCGCCGGCGTTCTTCTCTATCTGGTGCAGTGAAACGACCGCGGAATTCCCGTCGGTCTGGGCCTCACCGAAAACGCTGCAGTTGTTCGTATAACTGAATAGTGGGACGTTCGTTATCACGAGGACCTTCGTCACAGACCTGCCTTTATAGCTGAGTTTGGCATCAGCCTTTGCCTTTAGTTCTATCGCTATGTCGAAGAAGGGTTCGATATTGTACTTTCCCAGTATGCTCTGATAGGCCGATGCAGGTATCGGGGCGGGCCTCGGGGGTATAGGCTTGCAGCATATGGTCTTTTTATCGTGATTTTCGGAAAATGTCAGCTGAAGAACTTCTTTTATGCCTATCATTATCTCATCTAAGAATTGCCCCCCCAGATTTCCTACTGGAACGACCCCTATCAATATCTCGTTTTCTGCCATGGATTATACCTAATATACAAGGACCGGTATGTCGCCAGACCATCTTATTACCCTGTCTGTCGTACTTCCGAGTATCCTCTTTCTGTAGCCCGTTCCGCCACTGCTGCCGATGACTATCAGGTCGGCGTTTTCTTTCTTTGCAGTCTCTATTATCTTCTCCGCCGGTATCCCCTCGACCAGCACTATCTCTGCAGAGACCTCCGACCTTCTTGCAAGGTCCTTCACGTGCTCAAGATACTTGAATCCATATTCTTGGAGCTCTCTCTTCACAACTTCTTCCTCATCATGGCTTACTTCAACATACTTCTTTATTTCAAAATTATTTATTACATGTACCACTATCATCTTCGCCTGGAGATTCTTGGCAAGCTGTATAGCCCTCTTGGCCGCGTTGATAGATGCATCAGAGCCATCAATCGGGACAACTATTTTTCTGAATATAGGATCCATATAAATTCCTCAAAGACATTCCATACCGTTTTGCCTATTGGCCTGATTGATATTTGAAATAGTTGATTTAAAAAGCTTAGTGATTATGACAAAAGATACATCCAGATAATCTACGTTTCTTCAATGTCCTTTCTATTGATTTTGATTGATGACCTTAGCGCCTTCCAGGGATCAATATCCACTTTCTCCTCTTTCTTAAGATAATCGCTCGCATATCTGAATTCGTCTTCCTCTAAAGGGGCCTTTGAAGGTGCTTGTGATCCCTTCTTCGCATTTGAGTTGATCCTCTCATAGAGTATAGTTCCCCAATCCTTCCTCTTTGGCCCTGCTGATGGGGCATTCTCCAAAGCGCCCTCCCTCAATTCGGACGCCCATTCCTTGTCATATGTCTCGCTTTTCTCTTTTGTCAAAGGCGCCTCCCTCTTCGAGAGGTCTTCATAGAGATTTAGCTCCTTGAACATACTTTGGAGATTGCTCTCAATGCTAGCGGATCTATCTTCATCGAAGAAATCATATTCCTCCTCGTTCTCTGATTCTGCTTGGCTCACATTTTCCTTTCTGTCGAATGCGCTCCATGAGGTCTTGTCACTACTTTTCTGTGGCACTCTAGATGGGGGTTTAAGGAACAGCGAGAAGATTATGAAGTATGCTATCACTAGATAGAAGAATATGTTCTGATAGGCTTCGTAGGAGATGGATAGGAGTAACAGCATCATGATAAATGCCAAGGCTATGAACCCGACCCTTCGCCTACCATTGTCCATAAGACTTATAGGCCTCCGATGTATTTATTCTTTTTTATTCTCTTTATGCCTACATTCGCCCTTCTTGAACTTAAAGCAGTATTCTAGAGCAACGTTCCTTAGCTCGAACTTTAGATAACCATCGTTTGCAAGGCTTATAAGCATCTCTTCAGCCTTATCGCTTCCATCGGCAAGCAGCTCGTCCAGAGCTTGCTTTCTTTCTATGTCATCCATGCCGGGATCCTTTATGGTCTTGTAAAGCTTGTTGTAAATCTCATCGTCCTTTTCCATGCCAACACCATGACCTAATCTGAAAACTCCCATTTAAAATTGTTGTTTTATTTCTTAGTGGGCCGGGAACCTTGCGATGGGAGATATATTCAAGATTATAGGTTAATGGCCATCACTCCGTTAATTTTTTATTTATGTACTGCACATTTTTCGTTAGACAGTGTATGGCTGAATGAAGAGGCCCTTATGATTGCAAGATTTTAGCTGTGGTTTAAGGTTCTTTATTCACGTGTAACAAAATACCGTTACGTTCCAATAATGACTGTATACAAGGAGGAAGTAATATGGAAAATTGTAATGTGCAACACAAGTGTTTTGGCAAGTGTGTCAGGCCGAAGGGACATAAGGGTCCCCATATGTGCGGAAACTGTTCAATGGAATTCTAGATGGGCGCATATAATGTAATTATAATCTCTATTTTGATTTTCTTCTTCTTTCATATCTATAGTCCTTAATAAGGCCATCAAGCCAATCATGGGTCTCTTTTTTCCTTTCTTCAAGATATTTCATCTTCCATCTACCATATTCATGCTCGAAGGAGTCCTTGTCTATTATGCCATAATCCTCTTGAAGCCTTATGGGCACATCACATGCGCTTATCAGGGCCACGCCGCAACTTTTCAATTGCTCTATCGCGGTATGGCTCATATCGTTCCCATGTATGATGGCCTTGATGCGCTTATCACACAGCAGCTGAGCGGCCGAGGCGCCTCCGCCTGAGCAGTCGCCTATATAGATTATGTCATCCTTTCTTATCGTGAATCTTTCATCAAGGCAGGATATCGATGATTTGTTGAATTGATCCAGGACCTTACAGACAAGCACCCTGTCCTGTAGGTCCAGCATCCTTATCTCCCTGAGCTCTTCTATCATCCTTTTAAGCTCTGTATTCTCCTTTTTCAATTCCAGCAACTGGACCTGCTGATTCTTTATGATGTTGTTCTTTGATACTATCTGTTTTGTTCTTTTGGCCTTCAATTGTGCCTGATGGTCAAAAAGGTCTATCCGCCTCTGAAGCTGTTCCAGTAGCTTGCCTTGAGCATCCCTCTTCTTTTCCAGCTCATCGATATACATCTTCTGATTCAGGATCCTTGATTGTAGCTCTCCTATCAGGACATCCCTGGTGTTCGGTTCCCTTGTCGGCTTGGGGGCCGAATCACTGGGCCTTTCATCTTGCTCACCAATGCTTAGAAGATCAATTGCCTTGCTGACGGAATGTTCCTTTACGACCAAAGCCTTCACGTCCTCTGACATCCCTTCCAATCCAAGCTCCTTCAATCTTGAATCTATGTTCTCGAATTTATTTATGAAGTGCTGATATGCCTTCAAGGCAGCTGAAAGGGCGTCCCTCTCATGGGCGTTCTTTACAGAAGGGTACTGCTTGGCTATCTCGTTCTTTTCCTTCACAAGTATCGGGCATGGGGGAAAGAAGATCCTCGCTCCCAGCGACACAGCTATCTTTTCTACGGTTTGGGGGACAGTACTTACATCAGTGGCCACTATCGAGGGAATTCCATATTCCAATATCTTTTCCACGATGCTGTTGACTGACAGCTCCTTAGAAGAAAGGATTCCAAGCAATCTACCATCGAAGCCTAGAACTGCGATCCCAACAGTGGTTCCAGGATCTATGCCTACTATGGTGTATGCCTTGGACATCAGGATATTGATATCTGTCATATGATATATAATCGTTACCTTGCGCGGAGCGAGCGGCTCTGATTACAAAAATTATCTTAAATGATAATATAGAGGTAAGGGTATGCTCTCATGCATTTTGGTGGAACCTGAGTCACCTGGCAACATAGGTTCTATTGCTAGGCTCATGATGAACTTTGGGATAGAGGGGCCCCTCATCCTCGTCAATCCTCCCAATCTCGATGATGACGCTTATAAAATGGCATGCAATGCATCCAGGATACTGGAGGATGCACTAATAGTCAAGACGTTCGAAGAGGCATTGGCCTTGGTAGACTTCTCCATATCCACATCTAGGGAATCTGGGGACCAGTACAATATCAACAGGATATCCCTGCTGCCAAGCGACCTAGAGAGGGCGATAGAGATCAATGGTAGGGTGAGCGTGGTGTTCGGCAGGGAGTCGAGCGGCCTGACGAACGCCGAGATCTCTAAAACCGACATGCTGGTCTCCATACCTTCAGACATGGCATATCCAACTCTGAATGTCTCACATGCCGCTGCCATAATCTTCTATGAGTTTTTCAAGCTCTCTGAGAAGAATAAGAGGCCTGTACGGCTGGAGGGCGCAAGCGGGCAGGAAAAGGGCATGCTGTTCTCTGATTTCGATAGCATCGTCGATATCCTTGAGCGCAGGGATTATAGGCGAAGGAACTTCAAGCTGATATTTAGGCGGGTGATTGCGCGATCGTTCATTACGTCTAGGGAGGCCTATACCCTCAAGGGCATATTATCGAAGATGCTCTCATCGTTGGATAAAAAGGATTAAATCATTATAGAACATAATCCATTCGGTGAAAAACATGCCTGGAAAATTCGTATTATTCGCATTCAATGGCGACCCGATGTGCTTTGTTCA
>JAFGGT010000110.1 GCA_016930445.1 Candidatus Methanofastidiosia archaeon
GGAGACAGGCGGGATACTCTCACATGGCGCTGTCGTATCAAGGGAGTATGGCATACCTGCGGTCACTGCCGTCAAGAACGCTACAAGCTTCTTCAGGACAGGACAGAAGCTAACGCTAGATGGCAATGACGGGGTAATTTACATAAAGGAGTGATATCATGGACACGGACATACTTCACGATCACAACGACAGGAGAGAGTGGAATGAGAGCTTCTACTTCAATTTCTATGATATTAAGAACGACATATGTGGATTCATGAGGATGGGCCTGAAACCCAACAAGGATGAAAAGAGCATGTTCTGCTTTCTAATGCTGCCCGATGGGTCCTTTGTGGGCAGCAGGTCTTCCGTTCCCCTGGAGAACGAGGAACTTAGAGTCTCAGGGCTGGAGTACAGGATAATTGAGAGGGAGAGGTCATGGAGATTGTCGTTCGATGGCCCTATGAAGGTCTTTGGAGGCAATGGTGACACCCTCAAGGTAAACTTTGACCTGGTGTTTTCCGGCATCAATAAGGTCTTCAACTACAGGGAATGCGTGTCGGGATTCAAGGAAGCAATATCCCAGTCTGTAGCGTCCGAACATCTGGAACAGTTCGGAAGCATTACAGGCATCTTGAAGCTGGATGGGAAGGGCATGCAGATCGATGCGACAGGGGAGAGGGACCACAGCTGGGGGGAGAGGGACTGGAACTCGCCAAAGATGTGGATATGGCTGACCGCCCAATTCTCAAAGGATGTCGCCTTGAACGTTACCAAGCTCTGTGTCCCCCAAGGAGAGGTCGATGCAGGATTCTTCCATATCGCCGGCGTGGACCACCCCATAGTATGCGCGGCCATAGATACACGATTCGGCAAGGACGGGGCCCCTGTTTCATTCCAGATGGAGCTGACAGACAAGAACGGAGATGCCAGGACCGTGAGGGCGGCCATAATCAAGAACGTCAAGATGCCTTTCGAAAGCGATAACGGGCTGGAGACATCGATCATGCATGAAACACTGGCAGAGTACGAGTTCGAGGGCAGAAAAGGATATGGGATTGCCGAATATCTCATTAAAAAAGAATAGAGAGGATTGCCTCTATAGCTTATAGGGGAATATCTCCTCTACATTTATTACTACTGCATAATGGGCCGGTGGCAACTGCGGCATCTTATCTTTCAGCGCCTTGGAAACTTGCTCGAACACGGGTCCGGAGTTCATCAGGGTGCAAGTTCCCTTTATCTGGCAGCCCTTATTATGCTCTTTGTCAAGCACGTACAGGGCTATCTTTGGATTTGCCTTTAGGTTATCGATGGTGTGAGGTGAAGCTATCTCGGCAAATACTAGCTTGTCCTCCCCTATGACGCCAATGCTGCCCTTTGGGGACACGTTAGGCATTCCATCCTTGGTGGCTGTAGCGGCATATACAAGATGTTCCTTGTTAATTAGATCCACAACTTCCTTCATCATCTTGGTCATTCTAATCACCGTACTATGATTAATAGTCAAATTTATATATTTATTCGTTATAAAAATGTACTAAATATATTTTTAAGACCGGTGTTGACAATGGAAGGCGATGCAGGGCTCAAAGAAAGGATAGACATGATGAATCAGAAGATCGATGAGTTGCAAAGGATGGTCAGGTCCTACATGGAGTCGACGAATCAGCAACACTTCGAGAGCATTCTCGAATGCACGAGGAACATGATGCAAGGGAAGATGCTCGACCACTTCTCAATGGACATAGATGATAATCTGAACAGATTCATAGACCCCGATTGTGAGAACAGAGGCCGCTGCATAGAATTCTTCAAGCGCAAGTTCGAGGAGAACATCGGGTTCATGGAAGACGACGAGTTCTTCAAGAACCTCACAGAGCGGAGGGAGGAGATGGTCAGCTCCATCAGGGAGAAGACCCCATACCCAAAATGTGAGATGTGCGTATCCGAGATATCGGGCATCCTCGACAAGCAGCTCAGATTGATGCGGTCATTGAGGCTATACAACGGTAACGGGAGCGAGATGGAGGTGGAGCAGGTTAACGAGGACATTCTCGTGAACGAATATCTCGAACCGTTGGCGAACAAGCAAAGGATGCAGATGCTCAAATCGCTATCCAAGGGTACCATGACATTCTCAGCGCTGTCCAAGATGACAGGGCTCAAAGGCGGGAATCTCATCTTCCATATCCAAAAGCTCCTAAAAAGCGGCATGATTGTCCAAAGGCATGAAAGAGGGGACTATATGATCACAGAGAAGGGTTATTCGACCCTCAGGGGCATCGTGGACCTCTTCAGCAAAAGCTGACATACGGCGCCACATGTGTTGGCTCCCCTTAGATTATACAAGAACATCCATTACAGGGCTGCCAAGAATTAGAGGGAATCTGCCTAAATTTGATTGATATTCTCCATTATTTTTTTATATTTCAAATCGGATTTCCAATTATGAGATCTAGAGAGATGAAGAGGATAGACAAGACGCAATACAAGAGCCCTCAATATTATGACAATTTCATAAGCAATATGAGAAAAAATCAGGGCATAAACATACCCGAGTCGACAAAGACGGTCAAATGCCCATATTGTGGTTTCGTTTTCAACATCATCTATGGAAGGGCGATAGCGTGCTCAGGGTGTTCAAAGGCCGCGACCGGGTGCAAGCTGGCAAGATGCCCAAAGTGCGACAAGGACTTCTCTATAACTAACACGATGTCCAATCAAGGCCTGAACAAGATGGCAGAAAGCTACAAGAAGTTCAACGACTATTGAGGCCGGAATAAGACAAAGATGTATATGGTGCTCCGACCGGGATTCGAACCCGAGTCTCAGGCTCGAGAGGCCTGGATGATTGACCGGACTACACTATCGGAGCACGTGATAACAAAGGCGATTTGCGAATTGTATTTAAATATTTTTCGTTATGGATTTTCAAGTTTCCTTTGTTCTATTTTGAACCAAATATGCCCAAATATTGCCGAAAATACATCGCCTAACGCTATGGCGACCCATACATAATATACCGGCCCGCCCCGGACAACGGTAAAGTAATAGGCAGTTGGAACTGAAACGCATCCGGACCTGACCAGGGCCAGTATTAGGGAAGGGTATCCCTTGCCCAATCCCTGGAATCCAGCGGCCGAAAGGAGGGAGAGCGGTAGGATGGGATAGAACAATGCCAATATCCTCAGATAATCGCGCCCTAGAGATATCACGCCCCCTTCATTAGTGAAAATGGAATATATGAGCTCAGGAGACATGAAGAAGACAATGCTGCAGACCATCATGAAGGATATGAGCAGTTTGAGCGCATGCCTGTGTATCATATGTATCTTTTCGAACTGCCTTGAGCCCTTGAAGTAGCCCACCGCTGAAACGAATGCCCCTGAGAGCCCTATCATAGGCAGAAAGACCACGGACTCGACCCTGAAGCCTATGCCGAATGCGGCAAGGGCGTTCTGGCCGAAAGGCGCAACTAGGTCGTTTAGGAAGAACAGGGACAA
>JAFGGT010000111.1 GCA_016930445.1 Candidatus Methanofastidiosia archaeon
ATGTATGCCGATATAGGAGTTTATGATGAACTCCTCCCTTGCCAGGCCTACACCATCATTGGGTATCTGCCCTTGTGTGAACGCCTGCTCCGGAATGGCGGCGTTCATCATTATCTTTGTCCTGGTGACAGGCATTGAATCAAGATTCGTCTCTTCGATCTCGAACTTCAGCAGGCCCTCGTATACAGTGCCGGTCTCACCCAGACAGGACACAGTTACGACATCCCCTGTCTTGAGGACCTTGGTCGCGTTCTCAGTTCCTATCACGGCGGGAATACCAAGTTCCCTGGAGACGATGGCCGCATGGCATGTCCTGCCGCCCCTGTTCGTCACGATTGCCGAGGCTATCTTCATGATGGGTTCCCAATCGGGATCTGTCATGTCGGTAACTAGGACCGCACCCTTCTCGAAATGCTCGATGTCGCTTGCGGATTCGATCACATGGACCGTGCCTTGCCCAATCATGTCTCCGACAGCCAGGCCTGTAACCAGCGCATTTCCTTTTTCCTTGAGCACGTAGTTCCTGAGTATGTTCATGTCCTTCCGTGAATGAACGGTCTCCGGCCTTGCCTGTACAATAAAAAGTCCGCCAGTGCCGACCTTCTCACCATCGCCATCCTTTGCCCATTCTATGTCCATGGGCTTTTTGTAATGATTCTCTATTATGACGGCCCATCTTGCCAGGTTCAGTATCTCATCATCCGTCACAACGTACCTGTACCTCTGCTCCTCCGGAACCGGCACGTTCTTGACCGGAGCGTCACCGTCCTCGCCATAGATCATCTTGATCTTCTTGGCCCCTAGCTTTTTGGACACTATCGGCCTGAAATTATCAAGGGTGGGTTTGAACACATAGTATTCGTCAGGATTTACCGCGCCTTGCACAACGTTCTCGCCGAGCCCATAAGCGCCTGTTATGAAGACAGCATCCTTGAATCCGGTCTCTGTGTCTATCGAGAACATCACACCCGAAGATGCCGCATCCGATCTTACCATCTTCTGTATGCCGATTGAAAGATAAACGTCAAAGTGGCCAAAGCCCTTGTCCTCTCGATAGGATATGGCCCTGTCAGTGAATAATGATGCAAAGCATTTCTTGCATGCATGGATGAGATTTTTCTCCCCCTGGATGTTCAAGTAGGTCTCTTGCTGCCCTGCAAAGGACGCGTCAGGAAGGTCCTCGGCAGTGGCTGACGACCTGACAGCGACGTCTGGGTTCTTCTCATAACCGAACTTGTCCGACATGAGATGATAGTGGGATATGATCTCGTCCTCAAGGTCCTTTGGAAGATGGGCCTCAAAGATCAATTTCCTGACCTTTTCCCCTCTCTTCTGGAGATTCTTTATATTATGGGTGTCAAGGTCCTTCAATGCCTCTTTGATCTTTTCCATCGTCCCAGAGGCTTCCATAAGATACTTGTAACCCTCAGCTGTAATAGCGAAACCATTTGGGACGTTCACGCCCTCAGAAGTAAGGTTCTGGATCATCTCCCCCAATGAAGCGTTCTTACCACCAACTAGAGGAACATCCCCGATACCAAGTTCCTCAAACCATTTCACATATTTTGCGCACACAAAATACCCTCCTCACAATTATAAAGAACGTCTTATGCTCTTATTTTAAAAATGTTTTGTATTTATCTGTTACAATTTATTATAAAATATCTGCATTAATGACAAAATAACTATTTTCTGATATAATATTGTCGTTTCGACGTAGAAAAGCCAATTTTATGTATAAATATAGATTTATCATAATTTAATATATAAATATGCAATATTTATAATATTATTTATATAAGTGTAAAGAATTTTCTTGGATATCGTCCTTGATTGTTGATTAGATGGCTGTTGTCATCATATCAAATGTACATCGCTACATTACGTCTATTGTGAAAATTTCTCTTTGTCCTGGCATTGCCAACACCCATGTGTTTTGTGCATTGGTGTTTCGGATCTGCGCATATTACGAACGAGTTGATGGGGCTCCGGCACATGATTTATAAATGCTATAATCTGCATAATATGAAGTAATTTCTTCAAATACATCATATATTTTGGAATCAAAAATTGCTTCCCATAACCTTTTTCTATAATGAGATTGTATATTGTTATTGCTTGATACTATGGTATCGTCATATACATATTCGTTGAAACCCATCCCAAAACATTGAAATGGATATTGTCGATTTCACTATAAATACTTGTGACACTGATATTCGCTTGGGAAACGTTCCACTATCGACGAAATGACGATGCCATGTTAGGTGGACAATATGACACACAGAAACGATAACAAAAATAAAACAAGACAGATGTTATTGACCGAGAAGTTTGTTAAACACTATCCCCTTATAGATAAACTGCCTTTGGTCAGGACGATACATCAGAATCTTGAAAAGTTCGATCCAGCAAAGATAGTAAAGGTGTTCATGGAGGAGGCAGATCTGCCAATAGAGAGGGCAGAGAGATATACGGAGAAGATCCTCTTCCTTCTAGAATCATTATATTTAAAGGGTAAATTGAAGTACATCACTACCCGGATGATAAGGGAATTAATGTGTGTCATGGCGGTCATGGAGGGCGATTTTGCCACAAGGGACAAGTTGACCGTAGTGGGGATGCCAGTTAGCGATGTCGAAAAGCTCTTCTTTGGATTTGATTTCGACAACTCGAACCAGATACCCTGCGAGGAATTCATCCACAAGATAAAGGGAGATTGCGTGGATGAGCAGTATTCACTTTTAAAATTATATAATATAGACACACCCATAGGGAATCCTGCATATTCCCACCTTAACAAGGACATATACATCCACGACAGGGATTATCCCGCGCGTCCCTTCTGTTACCAACACTCGGGCAGATTCATATTCAGGTCCGGTCTGAAGGTAGACGGGGATGGCAGATATTCGAACGTGTCTAAACCTGCAAAGAGACTCGATGTTGCAGTAAGGCACACTTGTGAGTTTTTGGGGGCGGCAAGCAGGAATTGGAACGGTGGCCAAGGTTTCAGGAACCTGTTCTGGGAGCTTGGTCCATTCCTTGAGGATGAGGCCAAGCGGTCCGATTCATACGTTAACATAGATGGATATGACATGCCGGCCGGCATAGTGCAAAGTGCCCAGATGCTAAGGTACGAACCAAATCATGTGTTCGTTGGTAGGGGTAGCCAGGCTGCATTCTCTTCTCTGGTGAACTTTGCCGAACCACCAAAATACCTGACGGAGGACGCCGATGTGGTGCTGCCTGGTGGCAAGGTCATAAAGGGCGACTATAGCGAGTATAGGGAGTATGTCCTGATGTTCTGGCATGCCTACCTTTATCATTCGATACAAGGGGATGCGAACGGGGGCATGTTCCATTGGATGAAGGACGACACTGCCATCAAGCCCAAATGGTTCAATGATGACGATCTCTACGAGCACGTGTATGGGCCGCTCATGAGATACATCACTAAGTTTGGCGGACCGTATGTGTACAATGTCAAGAACGTGAAGGACGATGAGGTGGCCTGTACATCTTGCTGCTCACTTGTTCTAGCGACCGATAATCCAGAGGATTTCGAGCTTGCAAGGAGTGGGACCCTGGGCATGGGCGCCCTTCAATGCGGTTCTTTCAATCTGCCTAGGATAGCTTATCTGGCGAATGGTGACGATGATCTAGTCTTTGAGATGATCAAAGAAAGGATGGACCTTTTGAAATATGTGATGATAGCAAAAAGGAACTTCATGAGAAAAGTGCTTGCTTCAGGCCTTTCGCCATTCCTTACCCAACCTAAGCTGCCCGGAGTGGACGAGAGCCCATACTTCGACCTCGACAAGCAATCTGTGCTCCTATCATTTTGTGGCCTCAATGAATTTGTTGCTGCCCATATGGGTGCTCAGCTCCACGAGAGCAAGGAGGCGCACAACTATGGCATGAAGATCCTGCTTCAGTGCCTTGACTATTGCAACCATCTAACGGAGGAGACTGGGATAAACTTCGCCATATGGAGGCAGCCTGGAGAAACGATGCCAGGTAAGTTCGCCCAGGACGATTGGAACAAGTTCAGGAACAAGGCGATAGTACAGGGTGACCCCAAATCGGGTAGCGCATATTATACAAACTTTACCCATTGTAGCGTAAACTCTGAGATCGACGTGTTCTCCAAGATAAGGAACGAAGCGCCGTTCCATGGCTTGGTGTCCTCGAACCTTATGCACGTATGGCTGGGCGAGCAGGACCCAGACCCAGATTCTATGTGGGAGATCACAAAGAGGATAGTTGACAAGTCCCTCACAAGCTATTTTGCCTTCACGAAGGAGATAACAGTATGCAACAAGTGCCATTCGACATATAGCGGCGTCGTTGCGAATTGCAAGTGTGGGGCGGGACCATCGGAGCTTGTAGTGCAATCTAGGATCACAGGATATTATTCTACAGTCGGGACAGTAGAATCAATACTCAAGTGGAGGAATGGCAAGAAGAAAGCCGGCCTTTCAAGGGCCCATTGGCAGCCTTCCAAGTTCTCGGAGTTCAACGATCGTGTTGCAAACACATGGGGAAAGAGATTCCAAAAGCTGGAAAACATCAATGAATACAATAGGACAGCAATAGAGAAGGAAGCAGTGGAGGTAGTTTGATGGGGGTATTGTTCTTTAAATCGCAGAATTGTCCAAGGTGCCCCAGGGCCCTATCCAACGTAGAGAAGGCCATAGCGGACCTGGACATTGACATGCCGTTGGCGATAATCGACATATCGACAGCTGAAGGAAGGATAGAGGCCTTAAACAATATGGTGTCTGAGACGCCTTCCATGCTACTTGAAGAGGAGTTGTATGGCCCAGACGTATTGATGGACATTGAAAAGATAAAACAGCTGTTTTCGCAAGAGTGATACAATGGGCGCTTTTTCAAAGAGAAAGATCATGGATTACATAGGGGAAAGAAACCTATTGGACAAGCAGATAGACACAGAGACCCAAGTGACCAACAATGGCATTGACCTAACCCTCGAGTCTGTTGAGAGATTCACTTCGCCAGGATATATCGATTTCTCAAATTCAGAGAGGGTGCTATCCGAGACCCAAAAGATCGATTTCGACCAAAATGGCTGGGTTTACCTTGAGAAGGGGACCTACAAGATAACGTACAACGAGGTCGTGTCCATTCCGACCGATGCATTGGCATTGGCCAGGACCCGCTCATCGCTGCTCAGATGCGGGGCGAGCATAGGCACAGGTGTTTGGGACGCAGGGTATAGGGGCAGATCCTCCTCACTCCTATACGTTTCTAATGACATGGGAATCAATCTTAAGAAAAATGCCAGGGTCCTCCAGCTGGTCTTCTTCGATCTTGACACAGAGACGGAGAAGTATAGCGGGGCATATCAGAACGAGAATGTAGTTGATTGAAGTGAAAGTTGCACTTTTGTCCCATACGCCCGACCCGGAGAGGGTATGCGCAGCTGCGGCGCTTACATCATATTGGTACAAAGGCGCATCGGAGACCTATGACGCGCTTACCGAGGAGGAGATTGGCAACATTCTGGACAAGGTCATGGGGTATGGCCATGTGTCGGTCATTGAACATGCCAAGTTCACCTTTTCTATTGAGGATGTTTCAAGGGCATGCACCCATCAGTTGGTGAGGCATCGTGTGGCATCATATACCCAGCAGTCGCAACGATATGTGAAGGTGGAAGAGCTCGAACCTGTAATACCTCCAACAGTAAAGAGCGATCCCGATGCCCTGAGGTTATATAACGATGCCGTTGAGAACATCAAAGCTGTTTATAGTAAACTAGTGGACCTGGGCATACCCAATGAGGATGCAAGATTCATACTGCCAAATGCGACCAGGACGAACATCGTAGTTACAATGAATGCCAGGGAGCTGAGACACTTTTTCAAGTTCAGGTGCTGCGAGAGGGCACAGTGGGAAATACGAGAGGTGGCGAACAGGATGCTTGACATATGCAAGAGTGTTGCACCAAAGATTTTTAAGAGGGCCGGGCCTACATGCGTCTGTGAAGGCCGTTGTCCAGAAGGCGATCTTTCCTGCGGGAGAATCAAGGTGAGTAGTAATGGTTCGTGATGATGCACCAACATATTTTTCCAAGATCGCGTCCCTTGTATCGACCAGGTCTACGTGTATCAAGCAGCATGTTGGGGCCATTCTTGTGAAGGACAAGCACATCATCTCGACAGGCTACAACGGCGCTCCAAAGGGAGTCTCGCACTGTAGCGAAAGCACCTGCCTGAGGGCAAATCTCAATTCCTTAGAGAAGTCGTACTTATGTCGGGGGGTGCATGCGGAACAGAATGCCATAATCCAGGCAGCGCTTCATGGGACCTCAACAGATGGCGCCACATTGTACACGACCCACTTTCCTTGCATGTCATGCGCCAAGATAATAATCAACTCGGGAATAGTTGAAGTGGTCTATCAAAAGGAGTATGATATGGAAAACTCGACAAAGATGGACCTTTTGAAGGAGACCGGGATCAGGATACGAAAAGTGGTGGTCTGAAGTGGGCATAAAGAGCCTCATCAGCATGTCACTTACTGATTGGGATGGAAAGGTGTCATCTGTAATATTCCTAGGCGGATGTAATTTCAGGTGCCCATATTGCCACAATTGGAAATTGGCCGTGAATCCTGCAGCTTTGCCCGACCTCGATAAAGAGGCAGTCTTACAAAAAATATCAGAATCCTCAAAGTGGATTGACGGCGTCGTTCTCACAGGAGGGGAACCTACTTGCTTCGAAGGCCTCTTCGAGCTTGCCGAAGAGATCAAATCCATAGGACTGGGCGTAAAGCTCGATACAAATGGGTCCAATCCGGATGTCATAAAAAGGATGATAAGGCGGGAGATGGTCGACTTCATTTCCATGGACTTTAAGAATTCTTTTGACAAGTATCCTGAGACCACAGGGACATCTGTGGATGTGGACGATATAAAGAAGAGCATTGAGCATATAAGGCATTTTGGAAGTTATGAGTTTAGAACCACCGTCGTGCCGGGCTTGGTGGAACAGTCGGACCTAGAGAAGATATGTAACTATTTAAGGGACGCCAACACATACATAATCCAAAGATATCATCCGGAAAATGTGATATATAAGGAATTTTCTGAGATAAGCCCACAGTCCGATGAGGAGATGGAAGAGTTGGTTGCCCTATGCTCTCAACATCTAAAAACCAAATGGAGGGGTTAGATGGATAAGGACCTGCTGGAGGATATATTTATATCCGTGAGGCCATACATCTGCAATGCAGAAATGATCAAATCATTTATCGAAGATAATTCGGATAGCGGACACGACAGTTTTATCAATGAATTGAGAGATACTATCGATAAGAGCAAGGGAACCGATAGGACCGATTTCCAGATATTGCTCAATGCGGTTGAGAAGCATCATCTATGATCATTACAATCTTCTAAAAGGCGGGAACATGACAATTATCAATGAGTTTATAAAGACATTCATACCTCTTTTTATAATCCTCAATCCCTTGGCGATCATTCCAAATTATATGGTCGTTGTGGAGCATATCCCCAAAAGAGAGGCGGAGAGATTCTCAAGCAGGACGATCATTTCCGCTTTCATACTTCTAGCGATATTCATTTTCATCGGCAGGCCTTTTCTGGATCTTATAGGCATCTCTACTTACTCGTTCATGATCGCTTGCGGGCTCTTGCTGCTGTACATATCAATGGGCATGCTATCGGGGGACCCCCCCATCACCAGGAACGTCAGTCTGGATAGCACCTCCATTGTGCCAATGTCAATACCTCTGCTTGCTGGCCCAGGGTCCATAGCCACCACCATAGTACTAGAGAACAATTACGGCATCTCTTTGGTGTTCGTATCCCTCGTGGTCAGCATGCTGGTATCCAAGATCTTGCTCGACAATTATCAACGGATATACAAGGTCCTTGGGACGAACGGCCTCAACGCTTGGATAAGGCTGTCTGCCCTCTTCTATTCTGCGATAGCGATATCCTTGATAACCAACGGCATTCTTAGTATCGGGGGATAAAATGATAATGACGATCCTGAAGGGCACTTTTGCTCTTTTTTGGATTCTAGACCCATTAGGGAACATCCCCATCTATGTATCGTTTATAAGGAACATGTCTAATGAGGACATAAAGAGGACCGTTAACATCGCATCCATGTTCGCTATTCTCATATTCCTTCTCTTTATCTTTGGCGGGCAGATAATATTCACCTACCTAAACTTCAAATTACAGCACATCATGATCGCGGGGGGACTGCTCCTTTTGATATTGGGCATAGACATGATGTTCGGCCCAGAAAGGGAGGTCAAAAGCTATAAGGACATTGCAATAGTGCCACTCGGCATGCCATTGATGTCGGGACCAGGGTCGATTGCTACGGTCTTGCTGTTATCTGCTACTTATGACATATACGTGGCCTTGACATGCCTCGCCATTGCACTGGTGGTGCAATACTTCATCTACATTGCTGCAAAAGACATCATAAAGTTCGCAGGCAAGAACTCCCTCAGGCTCATGGCATATCTTGCCGCATTGATAGCGGCATCATTTGGTATAGAGATGATAATAAAGGGCCTTACCTCACTGTGATTTTCGATATTTTCAAAAAATCATAACGTTTATATATAAAGAGCCTCTATATCCCTCATGCAATCAAAAAAGATGATAATTATATGCGTGATGATAATAGCCATGATGTTTGCATCTGGCTGTATCTCCGAAGAGGACGAAGTAACGCCAGCGCCGACAACAACGCCTGCCCCCGATACATTCTTCCTTGTTGTCAATGTGGATGGGGAAAATTTGCAGGATGTTGGGCTAAGCGAGATAAAATCCCTCACTTACCAGCACATCGATGCAGTCATGGTCAAGAAGACCGGAGAGGAAGTTGACACAAGCTGGGGCGGGACCTCATTCTACGGTTTCATGGAATATCTTGGTGTAGAGAACATATCAGAGGTCACACTTATCGCGTTGGACGGGTACGAGAGGACACTAGAATACGCGCAACTTCAGCAGGCCCTGCTTGCTTGGGAGGACGAGGCCGGTGCCGAAATAGCCGTCGAGGATGGCGGACCGATAAGATTCGTCGCTCCTGGCCTGCCATCGAACACATGGATGCAGAACCTTATCGAGATAAATGTGACCACTGCCCCAGCAGACACCTTTTTCTTGTCAGTTTCCCTTGACGGAGCTGCTTACCAGGATGTCGGATTGAGCGTGATCAAGTCGCTTACTTACGAGAACAAGGAAGTCACAATGACGAAGAAGAGTGGGGAAGAAGTAGTTTCAAGATGGGGCGGGACCTCATTCTACGGTTTCATGGAATATCTTGGGATCTCGGGAATAAGCCAAGTTACGCTGGTCGCTTCGGACGGATACGAGAAGACACTTGACTATGCAGTCCTGAGCGAATCAATGCTTGCTTGGGAGGACGAGACGGGCGCAGAAATAGCCGTCGATGATGGCGGACCCATAAGATTCATCGCGCCTGGGCAATCATCCAGCGCATGGATCCAGAATCTAGCAGAGATAAGGGTGACCACACAATGAGAAAAATGCTGATAGGGATTTTACTCCTATCATTGGTTGTATCTATCTGTGGATGCATTTCGGGCGGCGAAGATGAAGGTGTCGAGTGGGATATCCAAGTATTTGGTGAGATATCCTCTCCCTTTTCCATTAGCTACTCAGAGCTACAGGAAATGCCAGAGGCATCAATAGAAAAGAAGCTCGTAAGCGGTGCCGAGACATATACTGGTGTGAGCCTTGAGCATATCACTGAGCTGGCCAATATCTCTGAGGGCGTGAACTACGTGAACTGTATTGCCGATGATGGTTACATACTATCATTCACCCTTAATGATTTCCAGAATGGGATCCTGGCACTGGAGAAGGGAGGCAAGCCGCTGGACGATGATTCGGGGCCAGTGATGCTGGGATTCAATATAGGTTGCGCCTGCAACTGGATGAAGAGGGTGGAGAAGATCGAGTTCTTTTCAAGCTCGAATTCCCTTGGATTGATCGGAGACGTGGCAAATCCGATATATGTCACAATATCGGACATAAGGGACTTCACAGGAAAGGAGAACTCATTCACCGTC
Source organism: Candidatus Methanofastidiosia archaeon (assembly GCA_016930445.1). Lineage (GTDB taxonomy): Archaea > Methanobacteriota_B > Thermococci > Methanofastidiosales > NM3 > JAFGGT01. Next base: position 10,114 of record JAFGGT010000111.1, read on the forward strand.
GCGGAGCTGTTCACCAAGGTCGCTGCCTACCCCCAGTCCCAGACGTTCTCCATAATATGCTCAGAAGGTGAGTACAATTATCCTATAGGGGCTAAATCGGGAGCAATAGTAACTTATGCAGGCAACAGCTTCAAAGTGAGCATCGAGGGCACCGAATACTCGGATGTTTCGGCATTGGATTGTATATGGGATCCAGATCAGTGATCCCCTCTCATTTTTATATTTTGACTTCAAAGGGAATTGAGAAAATCGAGATTCTTCTCATTTAGATAGCGTATCCTTTTTGGCTGCCTTTCTAGTTTGCCCTGTCTCTTCCTGGCGACCAGGTCCGTGATGAAACTAACTATCGGATCTATGTCGCCCGTTTCTATTTCGTAGACCAGGTCCTCCCCCAGCTCATCTATCGCGTTTATCAGGCATGTGTCCAAGATCTCAGAAAGGAGATTCTCCTTTATCTTCTCCATCTTATATCTCCTTGAGGAGAGCCTTGAGAACAGCTTGACAGGCGGGCATCTTACAACTATTATAATATCGCAGTCAAATTGTTCCGCATAATGTGAGTCAATGACTATATTCTCATAATCGCTTAGATACTCCAATGCCATCTCAATGTCGATCACAGAGGTATCCCTTTCAAGGTCCCTCTCCAATATCCATTTGTTCTCGAATGCCAGTTTGGAGATGTCTGCATGAAAATAGTTGAGATTTTTTGAAACGGCCTTGGCGATCGTCGTCTTGCCAGACCCCGGTGTTCCACTAATCCCTATCCTCATCTCATTGATCCTTCCATGAACTCTCGTATCTCCTTTGTGAACAGTTCCAGCTTGTTGAACTGGAGCTCGTTTATCGGCTTTGGATGGGCAATATCATTTCTTATGTGATTCAGCTCTATCAGTCTAGCCTTTATCCATCCTATGTTTATAAAGTATTTCTCGAAGACGTGTCTCCAGTTGTCGATGCCTGCTTCATCGTCCTTATAGAGCAGTATTGGCACATAGTAAGAGAAGTCTGAGTAGAACAGTAGGGGCATGACATCTTTCTTCCTAAGTTGCGCATTGGCCCTTCTCTGCTCACATTTCGTTTTGACATATGGAGGGATCCCGACACTCCACCAGTCATCATCGTAATATTTCTTCAAGACCTTCTCCAAGAATATATTGAACTCGTTTTCAAAGCTGGAAAGTATTTCATACGCCCTGGCGCTGTTCCTCTCCTTCTTTGTTTCCTTTTCGGAGAGGATCTTCTTTACTGCGTTCACTACCTCGTCCTTTCTTAGTGGCTTGTTTATCAGATAGTCCTCTGCGCCACTTCTCATGGTCTGAACTGCGGTCTCCTCGCTTCCATAGGCTGTGAGGACCACCACAGGTATATCCTCTCTTTTGGCCTTTATCTCTTTGAGGACCTCTATCCCGCTTATCTTTGGAAGCATGAGATCCAAAAGAACAAGGTCCGGATTTTCGGAAAAGGTCTTCTCTAACGCCTCTTCGCCATCCTCGGCTACAATTATCTCGTATCCTTGCCCTGCCAGAAATGCCCTAAGCAGCTTTACATTGTCCGGAGTATCATCCACTATTAGGATCTTATTGGATGTCATTATCTTTCTCTCCTGGTGAAACTGGCAATATGAAAGAGAACTTTGACCATTGCCCGTACACGCTATTGACCCAGATGGTGCCACCCATCATCTCTACATACTTCTTTGATATGGCCAGGCCAAGGCCGGTACCCTGGTAGTCTCGGGTCTCAGTGCCGTCTATTTGTTGGAATTCGTCGAATATGGCTTCGAAGTTCTTTTCTTGGATACCTATACCGCTGTCCCAGACCTCGAACTTGACGGCATCCATCTCCTCGTTCAAATAGGACACAGTGGTCTTGACCTTCCCACTAATCTTATTAAATTTGATTGCATTTGTTAAAAGGTTTATCATTATCTGGCGCAATTTGGATTTATCGACATAGATCTCCAGATTTGGCAGGCACTCATAGCTGATGTATATGCTCTTCTCGGCCACAAGGGGGGCCATCAGCTTGTGCACCCTTCTCAATAGCTCCTCGACCTTTACTTTCTGGTATACTATCTCCATCTTATTGGCTTCTATCTTTGAGAGGTCAAGTATATCGTTTATTAGCTGTAGAAGGCTCTCGCTGTTCTTCAGTATGGTCTTGAGGTAGTCTTTTTGCTCCTCATCAAGATTTTCATCGTCCAGAAGGACATCAGTGAAACCTATTATCGAGTTAAGAGGGGTCCTTAGCTCGTGCGACATGTTGGCGATGAACTGTGATTTTAGTTTGGAGGCTTCCTTCGTCTTTTCATTTGCTTCCTTGAGCTCCTTTATAAGGGCCCTAAGTTTTTCATTTGCCAATTGGAGCCTTATGGTCCTTTGTTTCACCTTGTCCTCAAGCTCACTGTATGCGATCTCCAACTCCTTGGCCATATCATTGAACGAATTGGCCAGGAAGCCGAACTCATCATCGGACGGGTTCTTGACCTGAAAGCTAAGTTCCTTCTTGGCGATCCTTTTGGTCCCTGCAATGAGCTCTTTCAGAGGCTTGGTGATGGTCTGAGTAATTATGATGGCAGCAAGTATAGATATGAAGATGGCCGACGTTATCAGTATCAGGAAGGCATCGCTAAAGGTCTCAACCTTTGAGAACACCGCGGCCTTCTCCATTACCTCCACCAATACAAGGAATTCTTCAGTATCGTTCTGATCGAAGAATATTGGGGTATAAGTTATTATCCAATTCTGAAGGTCGGCTATAGTGCCAGATCTTCCGGATGTGATGTCCTCCCTTCCTGAAAGGACGAGGGATGCGATCTCGACGATGCTTCCAGAATCCATCTCCTCCCCCACTCTGTGTGTCAAGTAGACATTGGTGTTGGATATCAGGAATAGAGAGGACCCTTTCTTGATGGGTTCGTCCACGAGTATAGACTCGTTCAGGGGCTTCAGGAAATACTCTGCAGACATTGTCGAATATATAATTCCCCTTCTTCTTTCGAACTCATCGAAGACAGGGACAGCATAGGTCACCAGAGTGGTCTTCTTCGTTGAGGATGCTGACGCGGCCGTGATAAATGCCTGGTCCTCGTTAAGCTTCATGGTCTCTATGAAGAATTGTTGGGTCGAGAAGTTCTCTATAATGTCAGAATTTACCTCGAAGCTTGCACCATCTCCCTCGACGGAGACGACCATGTTCCCGTCCTCGTCGATGTAGGACACTTTTTCGTAAATGCTCCTGCTCTCACAGAATATCAGGAAGTGCTCCTCCAGAAGGCCTTTCCATCGTTCAATCTCGGATTGGCTGTGCGTTGCTCTTGCAAGGAAGTAATCTCTTAGGGCAGGGCTTTTTGAAAGGAACGTCATATCGCTTTTGTTGTAGTTGATGAAATCATAAATCTCCTCAGCGGAGGATGATAGGTCCATCTGGGTATATTCAAGCGTAAGGGATTGGAAAGAGTCGGTCGCCAGATTTATCGAGTATATCCCAGCTATGGATATGGGTATTACTGAGACGAGCAGGAATGTTAAGATCATTTTATGGGATATACGGGAGAACATTCGCATTGATTAGCAATTAATACGATATCTTATAAACTTTCTCTTAAGCGGCAATGGATATCTTTGTCAGATAAAATGAGGGCATATTGGTTCAGTAGAATGGTCAAAATACGTATAACAGAGAGTATTTATTCTTAAAAACCCATATATACTCGATCGAATGAGAAAGATACTCCTCACAGCGTTGATATTGACATTTGTAATCCCAATATGCGGTTGCATCGAGGGAGAAAGCCAGGGGACCGCTAACCCGGACGAGATCGATGTCGAGCAATTTGACACCGTCACACATGCTACTGTGATGGCCCTTGCTAAGAATTGGGATGCGGATGCGGAACATGATGGCATAATTGTGTATCCAGACCTAAAGGATGCAGAGAACAAGAGCGTCAGATGGAGCGACACAGAACTAACGGTGGATATAAAGCTTTATACAACAAGGCTCAACGAGAATCTGCAGATCGTAAAGGACAAGATCGCTTATTCGGGGACAGGGACGATAGACAGTTGGAAGGACGGTAACATACTTTATAGCGGCGGGATAAGGGTCCCGTTCGATGACATCACAAACTACGACATGGCCTTAGGCATATGCCTCGTCACCATCCACACACCGATAGGGGATTTTGAGGCTGAACAGGGCCTGACACCGCTTGCGCCTTGATGAGTTCCTCGGAAAAAGAAAAGATTGACAAACATCCCTGATCACGTGTACAAATATGGGCATATAGGGATGGGCCTTGCTTCCAGCGTGATATCCACGGTAAAATTCAAGACCATCTGCCGATAAATCTCTTCGCAGCATCTCTAAGCCCCGGCCTATTGCTATCTGCATATCTTCTGACGAAGGCGATAACTGGATCCTTTTCTTGGACCTTGCCAAAGAACGAGTCAAAGCTTTCTATGGCCTTTTGGATAATGACCCTCTTGCACTCCTCAGTCAGGTGTGGGGTCAGTGGAAGCTCCTCGACCGAGAGCAGCCTATCTGTGATCATAGGTATAAGGTATGGTTTTGCCAATGCTATCTTGCCGCTGTTGCCGACAACGTTTGCAACGGTCACCATGTAAGGGTCCTTTAGGAGCTCGAAGTACCTTTCAAAGGACCCATCTATAAGATTCTTCTTGTCAACAGTAGCAAGATTCGCTATTGTGATTGTGGCATTCCATACAATTATCCTGTATTCGCTGTCCAAAAGCCTTATGATGTCCTCAATGTAAGGATAAAGGGCCTTATGATGTCTCTCGCTCAAGTCCATGATGGCCTTTGCACAGCCGTAGCGTACATTCGCCTTCTTTGATGTTATCCCCTCTAGAAGAGTTGGCAGAAGTCCAAAGTCCTTCTCGGCCATGGAGCACAGTTCCTCTTTGCTCAGATCCTTCTTTTCAAGCCTGAACAGCAGTTCCTCTCCTGTTGTCACGATGTTGTAATGGGTCTTGGGCTATATATCTTTATTCTCGTTCAGACGCGTATGCAGATATGTTCTTAATATCCTATTCATAGATTCCCATATGCATCTTCTTCTGCTCTCATGTTCAAAGGTCAAGAGGAAGGATGAAGGCCCATGCAGGGCAATGGACCTCTATGACGGGCCCAGCTTCAGGATTCTCCGGAAGATGGAGCGGGAAGGCAGAATGCCGAAAGGCCTTGATATTATGATAGTCTCTGGGAAATATGGGATCATAGGGTCTAACGACGAGGTAGAATACTACGACAGGATTATAGATGAGGACGCCATAGCAAGTACAAACTCAAGGCAGAAACTACAGGGCATACTCAGCCGGGGATATGATGGGGTCTTCGTGAACATGGGAAAAAATTACATCTGGCATTTTGATGACATTCTGAAAGGCAATATATTTGCCAATGGGAGGATAGGTGAAAAAAATGCCCAGATGAAGAGATGGCTACTCTCATTGTGATTATTCGTCTATGCCTTTCCTTCTCTCCTCCATTTCCATATCATAGAGCTCGATTATCTGTATTGTTGCCTTTATCGCAATGCTAGCGCAGCTAGAACAGCCAAAGAACGATGCAACGGTGGCACCAACGGCTATGGCTCCGTACATTATCATTAGCAGCTCCTCATCATCGTGGAAGTTTATGCCCCCTTCGCCCTTTTCTGGGTCCAAGGGATAAAGGTCTTTGAGGTCATCGAACCCATCTCCATCAGTGTCGGCTGATAGGGGGTCTAGGCCTAGCTCGCATTCACTGCCGTCACTTATGCCATCATGGTCGGTGTCCTGAAGCAACATGTTGGTACCCATGGACACCTCCTTTATATCCGAGATACCATCTTCATCCGTGTCATCATCTACGCTGTAGAAAGGGTTGTCAATTGGCAGATAGATGGTCTCGTTCCTATTCGGGTCTGTGCCACGTTGGGCCTCCTCGCCATCGGTCAGGCCATCATTGTCAGTATCGCGATCAAGCGGGTCAGATAAATAGCGGTAGACCTCATCATAATCCGAAAGGCCGTCGTTATCGGTGTCGGCCAGCCATATATCGGTGCCTAGGCAATCTTCCAGATAATCTGCCAGTCCATCCTTATCGCTGTCCGACCCGCCATCAGGCGAAGGTAGGAATGAAGAGTAGGGAATCTTCGAACCTAGGGAGACGACCGAGAAGCTCGCAGCCGTCATCCCTATTGACAGGCATTTCCTTGAATGCTCGTATCTTTCGGCAAGTTCGTCCAAGTATATGTCCAATCCCTTTAGTGCCCTCCCCAAGCTCAATTGCTTTGAGTATATAGATGCCGCGTATTCGATCAGGCCCTCCTTATCGTATTCTAGCATGAC
>JAFGGT010000112.1 GCA_016930445.1 Candidatus Methanofastidiosia archaeon
ATAATATTTATTTTACAATAAGGAATATTATATTCTATATTTTAGCATAATAATATTTCTTTACCTATCAGAAGAATCGAACAAAACTAGTATTTATCTTCCTGTAAATCACGCCATGGCAGGGTGATATTCGCCTTCATCAGCTTTATGCAAAAAATAATATATGGAGATTAAAAGAATCTAATCTCATGGGCATGCTTGTATATCTCAGTAAAAGTGGATACATGTATCATGCCTATTCCTGATTTGACGCCATCGATGGTCTTTATCTTCTCATTGACGAATCTGCCGATGGTCCTCTCATCAGGGCCGATGACCTCCATGACGATGTCGTGGTCCCCGCCTGTGGTGCCGATCATCGTGACCTCGTCAAATTTTGCGATCTTTTCGGCAACTTCCTCTATCTTGTCAGGCTGAACTGTTAGACCGACGATCTTGCATGCCGGATAACCGACCTTCTTGGGGTCGACTATTGCTGCAAACTTTATTATGACGCCATTCTCGACCATTTTCTTTACCCTTGAGTGAACGGTAGTTGAACCGACATCCAATATCTTACCTATTTCATAGTATGGGGTCTTGTCGTTCTTCTGAAGAATTTCTAGGATCTTCTTATCCAACTCATCCATAGCAGCACCTAATTTATGAATAAAATATTAATATTTAAACTTATTGGCGAACAATGTACTATATTGCGATGTTTTGATAGTACTATTTATTGATAAAAGCGTATTTTCTTCCTAGTATGATATTTTAATAATCAGGAATTTGGTACCTTTTTCCAAAATATTTATATTTTATGCCATTTTTGGTATGATTATGGAAGGCGTGGTCGTGTTCGGAGTCCCCTTGGACCCTGACGAGAGGGAGGACGTCGTGATGATGAAGAATGACCCGAAGTTACGTTCGTCCATTAGGGTAAAGGACCCGTATACGGCAGTAAGCGAGAGACTATCCTTCAAAAAGGAGCTTATCGGGAGCGCGCCAGTAGAGCCCTGGCTTACGCCGTTCCCTCCCGATGAGATGCTGTTCATGTGCACTGTAGAGAACTACGTGACGTTCATAGACTGCGATGGGTGCTGGGAGTATGCAATGGCCATCAAGGATTCGATGGGCGATCTGGTCGGGGATAGGCGCTCCTTGATGATAGCTGTCGACCATTCCGCTGCATGCGCGTCCATGATCCGCTCTAGCGAGGCTTATGGCAAGGAGGACTGCGGCATCATAATCTTCGATAGCCACTTCGACGGCATACTGCCAAGCTACAGATGCGGCCTGATCCAGCATGATATCGACACGAATCCCAACTCGCCCTTCGACCCTGACGATCCTTTCATATTTGGGAGGTCCGAGAGCTTCAATGCAGACTCATTCCTGTTCAAGCTCATTGACGAGAAGTACGTTCTGCCCGAGAACGTCATGGTCGTTGGGGTCTCGGACTATCCCTCAGCCAAGGCTGAGAAGTTGGGTGATGAGAGGGTCTCCAGATATATCGATTTCTATCACGGCTATGAGGAGAGGGGGGTAACGGTCATCCCGAAGGAAAGGCTTAGGGCGAATCCGAGGCTCTTTGATATGGGAAAGCTGGATGTCGGCAATCTTCATGTTTCGATAGATGTCGATGTCGGGTCCAGGATGGCACTGCACGGCGCTCGATTCATAGACTACAAGGGGCTCTCCGAGAGGGAGATATTCAACCTATTGGGCGGCATACGCACTTCGGGCAAGAGGATAGTCAGTGCCGACATAAGCGAGATAGACGTGTGGAAGGCGGGAAGGATGTTCTCCGGGAAGAAGGACAGGACGTACGAGATAGCCTCCAAGATGGGAAATGCGCTTTTCCTTTGAGCAAGATCCAGGCGCTGGCATATGATATAGATATGGAAGCGATGGCAACCATAAATTATTTATCATATGTTGCATAGTCATTTTATATGTCATTAGGCCCCAAACCAAACTTCTTCGATTACGACGTCTTAAGGGCCCTTTATATAATAGACACCAAGGGACCCATAGGAAGGCACTTGCTGAGAAAGGAGCTAGACCTCACAGAATGCTCGGTCAGGACGATACTCAAGAATCTATTGAAAAACGAGCAGATCCAGTCCACGTCCTTGGGGCAGGTGACCACGAACAAGGGAAAGAAGTACCTTCTATCAAAACATTTCTTTGAAAGGTCTCAGTTCATCGATGCGGGCAGGATAAGCCTGGGCGAGCATGATTTTGCCATAATAGCCCGGAACTTAAAAAAGGACGTGACAAACGGCATCGAACAAAGGGACGAGGCAATAAAGATCGGCGGCGACGGCGCCACAGTGCTCATATATCGCCAAGGTAAGTTCTACATGCCTCCTGGCTTCATGGACCTTGAGGACTATTATCCTGAGGACGTATCTAAATTGAAGGGGCAGCTGGAGCCCTCGGAAGGCGATGTCATAATAATCGGCAGCGGAAAGACCATGAGGATGGCGCAGCTCGCGGCGATGGCCGCCTTTGACTCCCTTCGCTAACCTCCGCCAGTGTTCTCGCTCATCTCTCCACCTTGCAAGGCATCGACCATCTGGTCCTGTATCCTCCTTTGCGTCTCCAGGTCCATCTTAATGTCCTTTCTCTCCGCAGGCCTCTCTGCCTTCTCAAGATAGTCGATGTCATAGTAGAGGTCGGTGCCATCTAGGAGTGCGAACTTCCTTCCATCGAATTCACTGATCTCCATTACCTTGCCAACAGTCCCTGTGTTGACGTATCTGGCGTAATTACCTACTTCAATCATCAAGATCATATCCTATGATTATCGTCCAAAAGTTCTCGCTGATGTTCGTTATCTTCTTCAGGTAGGCGTCGGCCGGCGCAGAGACGGTCCCGCTCACGACGTTCTTTATCCCCTCGACATCATCAAGCTCCGGAAAAGGCAGTGGGGGCATCATGAAGATGCATTTTCCGACCCTTTCCCTGCCCCTGTAGAGAACGAAGTCATTGCTAAGGAACTGCACGTCGTCCCTTTCCTTATACTCGCATATCTTCTCTTCAGGGATCCATTCCCCTACGACATTTCCCTTCTCGTCCACTATCAACGTCCAGGAGCAGGGCGGGTCCCTGAAACCCTGTTTGCTGTCTGCCACCAATAGTACGAGATTCTTTTTTGCAAGGGCATCCCAGACCCCCTTGTTGGTGAAGTCCATCATGCCACCGGCAGCGCCGTTATCCTCGGCCATCTTCTCGAGCCGGGATATATGCCTCCTGTCCTTGTCGTCCAATTGGACCACCCTGATGACGCCGGGTATCTCCATGAGCCTTTTCTCCACATTCTCGAAGTGATTCATAATTACACCTATACCTGAATCGATATGTAATCGGCTATTTCCTTCAGCTTATATATGTCAAGGTCCTTTCCCCTGACATCCCCAAAAGGAACATTGTCCGCGATAAGCTTCATTTCTTCCTTGTCTTTGTTAAAGTTTTCTCTTGAGTCCAAGAGTGCGTTCCTGACCAACTTCTTCTTGTGCGTAAGTATGCTTGTGACGACCCTGAAGTAAAAATCGTCTACATCAAACTTCTTGTTGGGCACTATCCTAACTACCTGTGAGTTCACCTTGGGCTTGGGGAAGAATGCGCTCGAAGGCACGCTCATTATAGGCGTCGTATCGCATAGCGCATGGCTCATGATCGTCAGCCTTGATGGATTCTCGAGGGAATAGAGCTTCATGGCGAACTCCTTTTGCAGCATGAGGACAAGGTACTCGAACTCCTCTTCCAATAGCTTGAATAGCAGTGGGGAGGAGATGGAGTATGGTACGGAGGATATGCTCACATCGAACTTGGGTATATCTATATCGAGTATATCGCCAAATATTATCTCTACATTGTCCCATTCGTACTCGTGGGAGAGTATCCTTACCATATTTGGGTCCTTCTCGACTGCTATGACCCGCTTGGCGTTCTTGGAAAGCTCATCGGTCAGCGTTCCAAGGCCTGCCCCGACCTCGAGTACTGTCCCTTTCGCATACGAGGCCATCTTGCTGACCACCCTTTGCGAGATGAGGAAATTTTGAGAAAAGTACTTCTTTGCCCCGAGGCCGTACTTTGAAAGGAGGGAACGCGGGTCGCTAGACATGACCCTAGATTGACAATGGAAAATAAAAGCCTTATCTGAAAATTGGATTCACGAATATCTTGTACCTGTCCTCGTCGTTCAGTTCCGAGATTATCCTCTTCACTATCATGTTGAGGGGGTCTGGTATCGAGGATATCCTTTCCTGTATGTCCTTGAAGGAATCGAAATCCCTCTTTTCCCTTTCTGTAAGTATCTCCTTCATGAGCTTTTTGCCGACGCCTGGCAGCAGCTCAAGCTGGTGATATCTTATTGAGAGGGGTTGCGACTTGTTGAAGAAGTTCACGAATCTCTTCTCGTCCTTCATTATGATCTCCTTTAGGACCTCGTCGATCTCCGACTTGGCGAAGGACGTGAGCTCATCGTAGGTTATCCTTCTCTTGACATGTGAGACCTTCTGCCTGTCGCCCTTCCCGATGAAGACTATGTCATGTGTGGATACTTCGGACTTTGGCACAACCTCAAGCAGAGAGAAGAAGTTTACACCTATTATCTGTGCTATCGGCACTCTCTTATAGGACGGCGTGTTGTCACCTAAATGTCCTGACTGCAAATAATCCAGCACTATGGCTTCAGTTTCAAATCTTTTTTGGACCATGTCTCCCACCTCAAGATGATTCCTACCTATAGTTGTCAACTATCTCTAGGATCTTTCCTATTTCGTCATCGGTGAGTATAATTCGTTCTTTAGAAAAGATAACGTTTAGGTCTTCCTTGTCCTTAGGCATCAGATCTATTATCTTTACTACGTTCTCTTCCTTTATCCTTGGCACTTCATCTGCCATCCTTTTGGACATCTCCGATGCCTGATCCTTGCTGATCTTGGTGAACTTATGTATTATCTCCAAGGCTATCCTTTGCTCATATAGTGGTTCAGAGAGCTTCTCCCTGTCCTCTAATATGCTCTTGGCCTCTGCCTGAGTCACATTTCGCTCATCAACAAGCTTCTTTCCTATCATAATTTTCACTGGGTCTGGGCCTTGAGATGCTCTGGCCTCGATATGATCAGCTTCCTAGCATCCCCTTCCCTTATCTCCAACATGTAGCTCCTTCCTCTCCTCTCTACGACAGTGCCTGTCTTCCCATGGAATCTGGGGTGTGGCATGCCCTTGTGGACGGAAGGTTCTAAGGCTATATGCACCTTTTGACCAAGATCGAACGTGGCAAGGGATCTAGTTATTGGGATCAAACCTTTTTTCTTGCTCTTCTTGGAGAGCTTGTACCTTGTACATCTCCTGAATCCTTTGGATTTTAGAGTCATTGTCTCACCTGAAATGATCGTAATGTATCTTCAATACATCCAGCTTACAGCAAGTCAATTGCTTCTTCAAGAGACTTGCGGCACTTGGGATAGTACGACCTTCATCACCAGAGATTAATTCCTTAATATAAAGGCCACCATCACAATATATCTCCAGTTCTGTAGTTCTATTGTCTTTTCCTATTACTTTATAAACCTTTCTCTTTCTTATTTTATCGCTTCTTCTATGGGAAACCCTTATTGGGGTCCTTTGCTCTATTTCAACGGCTAATTCGCTCTCTAAGATGGAAATCTCTTCCTTTGTAAGCTTTTTATCGATATGGGCGTTGTATGTTTTTTTGAATTTCGTGTTTTTCAAGTGTTCCACCAGTGATTTGTCACAGAATTCGAGCCCACTTATGGATACCCTGTCGTCCATGTTGACCTTTTCCTCCACTTCACGCAGGTCTATCGACCTGGCCTTTGGATTTATGATCTCGATGACGAATGGCCTGCCATCCCCGAGCATCCTAACGTCTATGTCCTCCCTTCCTGCCCCATGGAACCTGGATTCCCTGCCCCTTGTGGCCTCGAGTATCGGGCCGGCAACTATCTCCTCGACCGATGTCGGGTACATCTTTCCGGAAAAGTTGCATTTCTTGCAGCCCCTGCCCCTACAGGACGTGCAATGCCATTTTGTCTGAGGTATCTCCCTTGAGAATTTGCAGTACCTGCCATAGATCGTCATAGGTTTGATGTTGTAGAAAACCCTGTTCTTTACGAAGTTTATCTCGAAGGTCACATCAGGGGACTCCATGTCCGGCCTCTTCCCAAGCCTTGAGGACAGGGCTGCCCTTATCTCCTTATTGAACTCCGTCTTGAAGCTTCGAACACCCGTAAGCCGATTCTCCCTAACCAGGGCAGCCTCCCTCTCAATAGCGGAATCTGGCATTACTATGCCAACATTGAACGTCTCATACTCGAAGTCGGGCCCGATTGAGTCAATTAGCTCCGTCCTTTCAAGCACGTTGCCGCAGATCTCGCACATGCCCCCATCATCGGATTCAAGGCCAAGCCTTTCCGCACATCTCTTGCAAAGCGTCGGCTTATCGGTCATAGAAGAGACTTGATGCAGATCGCTTATAAAGGTTGTTCATCAGGGCCCATAGGCAACCTTAAATATGGCTGATGAGTACTATGCAGAATGCAAGGGGACCGTGCAAGGAATCATCATTACGACCTACTTGACTTGGACCCAAGAAAGGGTCTGGTGTCGCTTGCATTGCCGATGATAATCGCATTCCTTTTCCAGACCGGTTTCAACATAGTGGATACCATTTTCGTTGGCAGGCTTGGGGCAGAGGCCATAGCAGGCGTCAGCCTAGCGTTCCCTTTCCAGATGTTCATCATAGCCCTTAGCTCGGGCCTCGGCATTGGCGCACAATCCCTGATAGCAAGGTCGATAGGCGCAGGCAGGAAGCCTGATGCTGACAAGGCGGCAGGGCACGTCTTTCTGATAATGATCGTTTCAAGCGCGCTCACGACCTTGATAGGCCTGTCCCTCGCGCCATATCTGATATCATATCTTGACGCCCCAGAGGAGGTGGGGAGAAGGTGCCTCGAGTACCTTGGGCCAATCTTGATGGGATCATTTTTCATATACCACAATATAATGTTAAACGCTGTGTTCAGGGGGGAAGGAGATACAAAGCGCCCAATGTACTTCATGGCCACGGGCGCAATTTTGAACGTGATATTCGACCCCATATTCATATTTTCGTTCGATCTCGGCGTAAGCGGTGCCGCCATAGCCACGATACTTTCGAGAATGATAGTATCAACGCTCTCGATGTACTACATATTCGTAAGGAAGGGGACTTTTGTCAGCCTTCATAGGGATTCGTTCAAACTTGACATAGGGATCATAAGAAGGATCTTCGATGTAGGCATCCCAGCATCACTCGCGCAGTTGGCCATGTCGTTGTCCCTGTTCTTCCTAAACGACCTAGTTGCGCCTTTCGGCCAGAACGCACTTGCCGCATTCGGCATCGGCTTCAGGGTCGAGTCCGTGGTCTTTCTGCCTATGATAGGGCTCTCAGGGGC
>JAFGGT010000113.1 GCA_016930445.1 Candidatus Methanofastidiosia archaeon
AAGAAGCTCTATCTGGTCCTTGATGAAATCGGAGCTCTCCTCTATTTCCGCGATGCTGTGCTCGAGGTCCTTCAGTTTTGGATCGAGCTCCAAGATGACCGCATCGGCCCTTTGGACCAGGCCCTCGGCGCATTCCAGGCATACATTGATCTTTTCTATCTGTTTGCCCCTGAGGGTCTCGACGAATGTGAGCTTCTCCTCAGGCGCGTAATGGCCCAAAAAATTAAGCATCCTGTCTATCTGTATGGACTTTGAAAGACATTCCCTGGTGGCTGCCGGCACTTCGTACTTGCCTGTGACCTCAGATTCGATGAGCTCTACGCATTGAAGGTCGTAGAGATCCTGGATGAGGTCGTCCTTTTGTTCCTTCAGCACCAATAGTTCCAGCTTTCGCATCCGGGCAGGATATATCATCTGATCACTCTCGATAAAGCCAATTCTACACCCTTTGAGAAATTGCCCTTGGCTGCCTTCCCAATAGACTCCAGCTCCTTTTCGCCATCTTGGGTGATCTTCTGAGCCTCCTCCTCAGCCTGCTTACCAGAAATTTTCTTAATTTTCTTTACGTCTTCCTCGGTCTTTGACCGGGTAGAGGAGAATATCTCGTCCCTCCTCTTCTCAGCGTCCTCCAGCATCCGTTTCATGTCGGACCTGGCCTTCTCAACAATATTCTGAGCACTATCCTCTGCATTCTTTATTTCTAAAAGAGACTCCAGCAAATGTACTCCCCCAAAATGATAGTATTAACGCCTTACAATGGAAAAATATAAAGCTTTCCCCAACACTAAGGAACATAATATTACATTGTTGGATATTATTTTGAACAATATGAAAAAATATCACCTACATTGAGGTCATATATAAACACATTAAATGAAAATTCCTTGCAATAATAAATAATATTAAAAAAATTCACATATGCTTTATGTAGTGGCGGGATTCGGCTTCATCCTGTTTATCGTACGATGCGAAATCCCAAGGCTGAAAGCGCCCAGCACGGACGGCATCCAGAATGATATGAATCTGTCTATGACCGTCGCTCCAACGGCTATGCTAGCGTCTATCCCGAACGCGGAGAATAGTATGATCATCGCCCCCTCCGTAGTGCCGAATCCACCCGGCGAGAATGGTATCATGCCCATGAACGTGGAGACCACGAGGACTACTGTGAGCACTGTGAACGAGACGGTCACGCCGAAAGCCAGGAACACCAGGTATGTCCTCAATATCCAGAATCCCCAGATGGCTATGGACAGGAGGGAGGATGTCACCAGTTTTCTCCGTTCCTTGATGAAGTCCTTTATCGTATCGTTGAACAGCATCAGCTTGTCATCTATCAGATGTTCGTACTTCTTGACCTTCCCCGGGAAAAACTTCTCCGCAACCTTCATTGAGAAGTTCAATATCTTCCTGCCCTGGTCGATGTTGTAGACCACGTAAAAGACTATTCCCACTATGACCGTGAGCACTGCCACTGCTAGCACCAAGGTCAGGAGCACTATGCCGGGTGGGTGCCAGAACAGTAGTATGTTCAAAACGCTGAAATAGCCAAGTATGATGTGAGGCATCGTGTCAAATATCCTATCCGAGAGCACGGTAGCGAACGAGCTGCTGTTGTCTATTCCTGTGAACTTCGCCAGGAGGTATGCCCTAAGAGGCTCTCCTCCTCCCTTGCCCATCGGCGTCACGTTGTTCACAAAGGCGCCGGAGAGCAGGGACAGGAACAGCGGGCGGGATGAGACGTGGGGCTCGATGCAGCTGATGATGTTGCGCCACCTTATCCCGCTTATGTATATTGAGAATAGCGATGCCAGGGTGGCGAGGACAACGTAGAAGCTATCGGCGCTCTGAAGGGCGTCCCATGCCTCGGAGAATCCCACTTTCTCTATGAGAATGAGAAGGATTATCAAGCCCACGGAAAATGTCAAGGCTGTTTTGGCTAGTCTATTTTTGCTTGTCACGTACAAACACTCCTTTGACAAAGTTGAACAATGTGTCCTTGTAGCCAAATTGAATCTTCTCATAGGGTTCATTATAAAAATATATCCTTAATATGACAAATATTATGCCTAAAACCATGGGGCCCACAATCACTCCTATGGCCCCGAACGCGAACAGGCCCCCTATGGCGCCGGCAAGTATGATGACGGGATGGAGATTGGCAGCCTCTCCTGAGATCCGTGGGCGGATGTACATCTCAGGGATGAACGAGATGAAAAAGTAGGTCACCACAAGAACTATGACAGCATACTGGTATTGCCCCTGGTAGATGTACCATATAAACAGGAGTATCTCTATTATCCAGGGCCCTATCAGCGGTATGAAGTCTATCATTCCCGTGAATATTCCCAAGAGCAGGGCATTTGGGATCCCAAGAGCGTAATAGATAGCTATTGATATGATCCCTGTGAAGATGGCCTTGAACAGGTACCCTACTATGACAGCTTGGAATACTATATCAATGCTGTTTATCAGCTGGGTGAACCTCGACCTCATGTCCTCTGGTGCCAGCTCGCACATTCTATTAATTATCTTCTGGCTGTCCCTCAAGAAGTAGAATGAGAGCACGATTGCGACCAGTAGCTTGAACAGGATCACAGGTATGCTGAACGTCAGGTCTATGATGTAATCGTAGAGGAGCCCGCCCAGCTCAATCGCCTTGTTCGCAATGGTGTCTATCGTATTCTGGCTTAGGGTCTCAAAGTCAATGAAGAACAGGACGTTCTTGGTGACGTATTCCACCAGCGCGTCAACGTTGGAGAACGACTCGTTTATAATACTGATGATGTCGGACTTCTGGAATGTGGTCACTATCTCGTTGAGCGTGTATAGTCCTATGAGGACCAATGGCACGATAAATATCAAAATAGAGGAGACGACGACGAGCTCCTTGTGCCCAGTATACTTCTCAATTGATGAGTATAATGGTCTTATGAGGTACGTTATGACGATGGCTATGACGAACGCGTCCACGATCGGGGATATGGTCCTTATGCCAAAGTACAGGAGGATACCAAAGATCAATATGGCAGCTATATCGGTGCGCCTGAATTCCAACATATCACCATGCAATCACATTAAGTTCATACATCGACGTTAAGCCCCAATTTCTCTTGTAGTTCCTTGTACCTATTTCGAACGGTCACCTCGGTCACCTTCGCGACCTCCGACACTTCCCTCTGTGTCCTTCGTTCGCCCTTCTCTATGGACGCAATGTAGAGGGCGGCTGCCGCAACGCCCATGGGGCCCCTTCCAGATGTGAGGCCCAACTTGATTGCCTCTTCGAGTATCTCGATTGCCCTTGATTGGACCGCTGTTGAAAGCCCCAGCTCCGAAGCGAATCTTGGCATGTAATCGATCGGATTTGTGGGATTAATCTTTAGATTAAGCTCTTTGGTTATAAATCTGTAGCTTCTG
This sequence comes from Candidatus Methanofastidiosia archaeon, assembly GCA_016930445.1. Classification (GTDB taxonomy): domain Archaea; phylum Methanobacteriota_B; class Thermococci; order Methanofastidiosales; family NM3; genus JAFGGT01. The sequence goes on from JAFGGT010000113.1 coordinate 3,418, forward strand.
CCTATCTCCTTCTTATCGACCCTCGCGTGTTCGGCTATCTCATCGAGGGTCCTAGGCACGCCACGCATCCTGCAGGCACCATAAAGGCATGCAGCTGTGACGGATTCGATGGACCTTCCCCTTATCAGATTCTCCTCAACTGCCTTACGGTAAGTGACCGCTGCCTGTTCCCTTATGCTGCGGGGTAGCGAGAGATGCGAGGATATCCTATCCAGCTCTGCCATGGCGAAGGCCAGATTCCTCTCAGCCGCATCTGAGACCCTTATCCTCCTCTGCCACTTCCTCAGGCGATATATCTGGGCCCTATTGGTCGGCGATATGTCCCTGCCATGGACATCCTTGTTCCTCCAATCTATTATCGTGGAAAGCCCTTTGTCATGAATGGTAAACGTCATCGGGGCGCCTGTTCGCCCCCTTTTGTCCCTCTGGTCGCTGTCAAAGGCCCTCCATTCCGGGCCGAGGTCGTAGAACTTATCCTTGAGAACGAGACCGCAAGAGGTACAGATAAGCTCTCCTCTGTCAAAATCACGGACAAGCTTCAAACTCCCACATTCTGGGCACGCTTTTTGGATCTGTTCTTCCTGCTCTGGCAACAAATCACCTCAAATACAAAACATTCTCACAGAAATCATTTTTATCAGAAAACAGTATGACCTTGGCAAAGGGATTGTCTACAGGGCCGAACACGTCCACAACCCTGCCAACATCCTTCATGTTTTTATCTATCACTACCCTCCCCATTGCACTTGGGGATATCTTCTTTCCCTTGACAACGATAGTCTTACCAGAAACGTTCACAACTTCGCCTAATCTAGAAACCATAATCATATAACTTTCTTAATATATCTTTAAGTAGCTTTCGTAAAGTTTATATAGGGAAACGTATTTTTACACAAAATAATGTGTATAGATAATACGATATATTTTTAAAGAACTTACTTATGATATAGAAGCACTTAAACTTTCGGAGGATATATTAGTTGGCTAACCTTAAATTGTTAGTGCTTGATGTTCTGAAGCCCCATAAGCCTATTTTACCTGAATTTGCCGAAAATCTTTCGTTGGTGCCGAACGTCATCGGCGTCAATGTTTCGCTTCTGGAGATAGACCAAAAGACAGAGACAGTAAAGATCTCAATTGTGGGAGAAAACATAAGCTTCCGCGAGATCGAGGAGGCCATCGAGTGCCTCGGCGGCTCTATCCACTCCATAGACAAGGTGGCAGCAGGTAAGAAGATCATTGAAGAAGTAGATACCAATCAGGACAGGTAGGGACTACCCCTCTATGCTGTCCCTGAGGTATTGGATCCATTCATCGATTCCAGCGCCCTTCTTGCAACTGGCCATTATGACCCTGGGGCATCCACATCTCATAGAGTCCTCGGCCATCTTTTCGGATGATGCGCCTACGTATTCTGAAATATCTATCTTGTTAACCACGGTCAGGTCTGCATTCTTGAATATCACTGGATGCTTCATGACTATGTCGTCCCCTTCGGACACGGATACTATGACAATCTTGAAGTGTTCCCCTAGGTCGAAGTCCGATGGGCATATCAGATTGCCGACGTTCTCTATGAACAGGACGTCTATGCTCGATAGGTCCAGCTCCTCGATGCCGTGCTCTATGAAATGAGCATCCAAGTGGCATTCCTTGCCTGTGGATATCGGGATCGATATGATCCCATGCGCTGTGAACCTGTCACTGTCATACTTGGCCACGACGTCACCTGCCATTACGGCAATGGAGTATTCGTCCTTGAGCATGTCAATGGCCTTCTCGATTAGGCAGGTCTTTCCAGACCCTATCGCTCCCATGACATTGAAGACAGTTACGCCATTCTCGTCGAACAAGGCCCTGTTATCTGAAGCTATCCTCTTGTTGATCTTCAGGATGTCCTGTTCGACCTTCACATCGGAGACTTTGTGCATTACTTCTCAACCCTGATAGTTTTGACGTACATCTCCCTTCCCTCAAATATAAAAGTATTGGGCGAGCCACATTTTGGGCAATCGAATCTGGGCACGGAGAAATGATAATAGGGATCGTCCTCGAGCTCGACCGGCGACTCGGAGCCACATTCCTTGCACTTTATCTTCCCTTCTTTGAGATTTATCTTTATTTCAGTCCCCTCGCCAATGGTGCCTCTTAGAAGCTCTGTGATCCAGAATGTCAATTGCTCCAGGGATATGAGGGACAGATTTCCTATGTCAAGCTCTATCAAAAGGATCCTTTTTGCCGATTGTTTCTTAGATTCCTCCAAGGCTATGTTCACAGCCGATTGGGCCACTGTCACTTCGTGCATCACCATATTGAGAATACCAAAGTTTAAAAATGTAATACTTCCAAGATTCTGCTATGAAGATCACCTCCAAGGATGGCGCGGGAGGAAGGAAGATGCAAGAGTTCCTCAAGGATGTCATATTGGACATCTTCGGCCCCTCAAGTGTAGGATGCATCGGCCTGGACTCATTGGACGACGGAGCATCGTTCGGAGAGGATTACATCATCTCGACGGACGGGCACACCGTGAAGCCAGTTTTCTTCAAGGGAGGCGACATAGGGAGATTGGCAGCCTGTGGCACAATAAACGACGTCAGCGTGATGGGGGCTAAGCCGCTTCTTCTCACAAGCTCCCTCATCATACAATCTGGATTCGACCTCGAGGACCTAAGGACGATAATGCGTTCCATGAAAGATGCCTGCGACGAAGTGGACACAAGCCTCGTGGCCGGCGACACTAAGGTCGTTGACGACAATATAGGCATATACATCTCCACCACCGGCGTAGGGGAGAGATGGAAAGGGCTTGATAGGAACATGGAGATAGTAAGGGAGACCAGGGAATACGAGGAGAGTTTCGTGAAGGACGGGGGCCTCATGCCTGGCGACAAGATAATCTCCTCTGGCACCATTGGGGACCATGGCATATCGATAATGGCCCAAAGGGAGGGCATCAATCTGTTCGGCGACCTAAGATCTGATGTCTGCCCGGTATGGGACGTTACCAAGAGGGCATTGGCCGAAGGGGGCGTCACCGCCATGAAGGACCCGACGAGGGGGGGCATCTCGGCCGCCCTTAACGAGATGGCAGAAAAATCCCATTGCGGCATCGTGATAGAGGAGGGGCTGATACCTACCAAAAGGCCGATAGTCGCAGCGGCGGAGATGCTTGGCATAAACATCCACGATGTGGCCAATGAAGGCAAGGTGGTAATAGGGGTGCGGGGTGATCTCGCCGAAGACGTGCTTGAGGCGATAAGGGATTCGAAGTACGCGACGGATGCGTCGATCATCGGCGAGGCCATCGAAGGAAAAAGGGTTTTCCTAAAGACGAGGATAGGGGCGCGCAGACTTATGAACACGCCTGATGGCGACCCTGTGCCAAGGGTCTGTTAGAGTTCAAAGGATATTGAATCTAAAGCAATAGTTTAAATAATATATAACTTATTCTATATCATGGCCGATAAAGAGGAAGACATCTTCCATATCCTATCCATTGACGATGAAAAGGCAAAGATCCTAGCAATGGAGATAGCTAATGACAAGGGCAGGATGGTGCTTGAGGCGATTTTCGAGGGAAAGAAGTCCTCCACGGAGATCGCTAAAGAGCTGAAAATGAATCTGCCTACAGTGCTATTCCACATAGAGAGGCTCAGGGAGGCAGGCCTAGTCAAGATCATCGATACTAACCTTTCGAAGAAGTTCAGGGAGATAAAGTACTATGGGTCATCGAAGAAGGCCATTCTCATAGTCCCTGCAAAGGACAAGGATTCCATGGAGGACGCTGCAAGCTCGCTTGTCTCTGGGATAAGCATGAAGCTTGTGGGCATAACAGGGCTTATCGGTGCCGCCCTGACGGGTGGCCTTTTAAAGATCTTCTCCAACGACGCCATGCCCCTGTATGATGACCAGTATGAGGTGTTGACGGTGCCCCCCACTGAAGTGGCCGATGCAGGGAGGAACGTCTTAGAAACGGTCCAGACACTCCCGTCCACAGCCGCAATAATCGGAATAGTACTGGTCTCGGCTCTGGTGGCGATATCTGTAATGATGCTCTACCAAAGGTCCCGAAGGAAGATATCTATTTCCTAACCATTCTTCCTGGCCTTTGACATGCCCAAAAGGAAGCCAGATATGGTGGCCACAAATCCTGCTACTAGACCTACGATAAGAAGATAGAAATGCTCTATTTCCTCCACCACAGGCTCCGGTGTCAGGCTCGTCTCAAGTTCGAGGTATATGGTGTCGAGATATGTGGCACAGGAAGAGGACTTCTCCTCCGCACCCGCCATGTCGAAGAATCCCTTGGCCACCGAGAAGTCGATGATTGCGTTCTTATAATCGCTTTCCGAATAGTGCCCCAAAGCGGAATCGTACAAGGCGTCGCCCCTCTCCTCGTAGGTGAGCTCACTGGACTCAAGGACGCTGAATGAAACCGATTTCTTCTGCAAATAGGTCTTGCTCTTTCTATCGGCGAAATCCACATATAACTGTATATTGTATTCGCCGACCCCAACTGATGATGTGTATATGGCCATTGTGCCATCTAAGGTCTGATTTGGCTGAAGTGTCGTCTGGTCGCCTGAAAGATTGATCTGCCCTACGAGACTTGGGTAGTCGCTCACTATGCTTGGGGTGATGTTCATTGCGTCATCAGAACCAAGATTCTTCAAGGTGAATCCTATCATCAAGGTATCGCCCAATGTGGCGATGTTGTTTTCTGAGAAGGATATGGAGAGTGCAGGTATCCCATGTATGATGTTTATTGAATAGTATATCGGCTCCTCCATCCATGGGTGACAACCCTGAGTGCAAGGGCCGCGCTTTCCTGTAAGAACTATGGGTATCTGATAAACTCCACCTGGAGCGTTCTCGTCCAACTTGAACGTGATGTCAGCATATACGACATCCCCTGGCCATATCTCGGTGCCCTGATGCTCATTGCCATCGTATTCGACAGAAACCCCCTCGGGATCGTATATGGTCATATAGTCGAGAAGATTCTGATTGATAAGGGTCTGGTCAATGAAGATCAACGCCCCCCACAACTTTTCGCTGCTGTCCGTTGAAACGTTGGATATCTCAACGGTCAGGGTGACCGTGTCCCCAGTATATATCTTAGCAGGGGTCATGCTTGTAACGCTGATATCCAGAGCGAACTCATCGGCCGAGGCAGCTAGAGCGATTGGCGAGATTATCATCAGCGAAGACAATAATAGAATTGTTATTGCCTTTTTCATAGGAATACCTAAATATTAGATTTTTTGACAAAATATAAACTTTCCTATTTGATAATATAGTAAAATTCCCTATTCTGCCCAGGTGAGATTAACTATTTATATATTATATCTCATTAATCTTTATTCATTATTCAGGTGAGCCAATGGTTTCCAATAAGAACGATGACAAGAAAGGAAAGACTAAGCTTAAGAAAAGGAAGCTCGAAAAGCACAAGAGAAAACAATTGGAGAGGAATTTCCTGCATAGGAATAGAAAGGCGGTCCTTTCTGCAGCATTCTTGGTCATGATCATAATAGCATCATTTATAGGTTTCAATATGTACCAATCGTCTGAAGAGAGGAG
>JAFGGT010000114.1 GCA_016930445.1 Candidatus Methanofastidiosia archaeon
TAAATAATCGATAATATTCTTTTAATTTCCTTTATAATTGAAATATTCGAATAATTCAAATATTAAAAAAACAGTTCAAAAAATATAAATAAAATGAATGAAATATGATATATGGAGATGAACTTGAGGAATATTGAGGAAACGGGACCTGGTGGCGGCTCCAGGGTAAGGGGATTTTGTAGATGCCCGGTATGCGGTTACGAGAGGCCGCATCCCGAAGATATGAAATGCATCGTGCTCGTATGTCCGGAGTGTGGAGCAAAGCTGGAGAGGGACCTGGCCATATAGGTCGGTATCAATACTATATTATATAATATCAATAAGAGATATTCGATGAAAGCTCTCCTTAGCTTATACGACAAAGAGCACAGTGACATATTTGCACACGGGCTCATGGATAATGACATAGATGTCTATTCTACCAGAGGAACATATAGCTACCTGAAGGACCGGGGCGTGCTGACCAGGCCGACATCAGAGATAACGGGGTTTGAACAACTCCTTGAGGGAAGGATAAAGACGCTCCATCCAAACATTCACCATATGATAGCTACCGGGGAATTCGGGGTGCTTGCCGTGAATCTTATGCCTCTTGGCGTAAAGGGGGATGAGCCCTTGGACTCCATGGACATTGGCGGCGTCAGCCTCATAAGGTCGGGTGTCAAGAACTGGAGGAACGTCTGTGTGATTACGGACCCTGCCGACTATGGGCCTGTAATGAGCGAGATAAGGCACGGCGGCATCAAGAATGAGACAAGGTACCTATCCGCGCTCAAGGCGATAAAGACGGTCATGGCCTATGACTGGAACGTTTTCGAGACCTTGAAGAACAGATCGATATGAAAGGCTGTTATATTCTACTTATTGGGTTGGAAGATGACTCATTGCTCAATGTCGGCAGCCTTGGAGCTCTTAAGTTTGACAAGGGACTCTATGCATATGTGGGCTCTGCCATGAACGGGCTGGACGCAAGGATAGGAAGGCATCTTAGGGGGGAGAAGAGGCTGAGATGGCATATCGACCATCTGCTCAAAGAGGCTATTGTCACCGAGGTGTACTTCAAGGAGTCAGATGTCAAGGAGGAATGCATGTTCGCCCAACGGCTCAATGGCCTCTTTCCCGTGATCAGAAGATTCGGCTCGAGCGACTGCCAATGTGCAGGCCATCTGTTCAGCATAGGACGAGATCAAAAACTAGGGCCGCTGTTGGGATCATGGGGTTTTGAGAAGTATGTCCAGGTCAGGTGACCAGGAGATTGATGTAGTCCATCTTACCAGATATCTGCAGCGCATTGACCATCTCCCTGATCCTTTTGCCTTCTCCCTCTAGAATGAAGATGTCAAGGCACCTGTTGTCTAGGATGTGGGTGTGTATCTGTGTATGGATAAGCCCTTCGTTATTGTGCTTTATGTTCGTTATAACGCTCTCGTACCTTTGTTCATGGACGAGTATGAGCACTGAGTTTACCAATCCCTTGAGCTCCTTTTTCGAATTGAAGTCCTCAAGCAACATCCTTACGCCGGCCCTGATGACCTCTGAGCGTCCGGAAAATCCCATGCTCTCCTGCAGGTTGTCCAATTCCGAGAGTATCTTGTCGTTCAACGAAATGCTAACAACTGCCATGATAATAATTTTTAATATTTATTTATATATTTTTTCTATTAATTATAATAATAAATAAGTATAATTAACATAATTATTAATAATAAAATTTATATAAATTAATAATTATTAATAGAGCGAGGCGTATTGATTTGAGGAAGTTCATCGCTTTGGTACTGATGATACCAATCCTGTTCGCCTCTGCCTGCATCTCGGACACAGATGATGGGGGAGAGGGGAAGATAGGCATAGTCGTAAGCATTCCGCCCTATTACGAATGGGCGTCCATGGTCGGTGGCGAGAATGTAGAGGTCACGATACTCATTCCCGAAGGCCAATCACCCCACACATACGAGCCCACGCCAAGCCAGATGATAAAGGTGAGCGAGGCGAGCATATGGGTGAAGAACGGTGTAGGGTTGGAGTTCTGGGCCGACAAGGTAATTGAGAACAATTCTGATATAGACATCGTCGACATCTCCGAAGGGATCGACCTCATACCGATCGATGGCGGATACGATGCGCATGTATGGCTATCGATCATCAACGCGATGAACGGTGTGCAGAGTATCTATGAGTCCCTATCCGGCATAGACCCAGAGAATGCGGATTACTATAGGGAGAACATGGAATCCTATCTTGAGGACCTTGAAGCCATGGACCGGTATTTGAAGGAGAAGCTTGAATCTGCCTCAGGCAATCGATTCATAGTGTTCCACCCGGCGTGGTCCTACTTCTCCAGGGAATACGGGCTTGAGCAGATAGCCATTGAAGAGGATGGAAAGGAGCCGGGCCCCGAGATGATAGTCAGTATCATCGAGATGGCAAGGGACTATGGAATAAACGTTATATTCGTCGAACCCCAATTCAGTATCGAGAATGCCCAGGTGATCGCTAACGAGATCGACGGCGTGGTCATATCGATAAACCCGCTCTCTAGCGATTATATCGAGAACATGAGGACTGTGGCAAATGCTCTTGTGGAAGGTCTGGCATGATGGAAGGGAAAGGCGGTGCCGCCAAGGTAATGTCCATTGAGGGGCTTTGGGTGTCCTATGGAAATCAGGTCATCCTTAAGAACATAGACCTAGACATATTCGAAAACGACTTCATAGGGATAATCGGGCCCAATGGTGGTGGAAAGACCACACTGCTTAAGGCCATACTCGGGATGGTAAGGCCGACCAAGGGGAAGATAAGGATATTCGGGGGCAGGCCCGAGGACGCGAAGAGGTACATGGGATATGTTCCCCAAAGGAAGGACGTCCCACAGAACTTCCCCATAACGGTGTTCGAGGTCGTTAGGCTGGGTAGGTATTCTAACAGGGGGCTGGGAAGGCGATTCAACTCTCAAGACGACGAAGCTACGCTCGAGGCGCTCAAGAGCGTCGACATGGCAAGTCACGTCGACACTGAGATATCCAATCTCTCAGGCGGACAGCAGCAAAGGGTCTTCATCGCGAGGGCCTTGGTGAACGATCCAAAGATACTGCTTCTCGACGAACCGAACATAGGCATAGACGTTGCCATTCAAAAGGACTTCTATGAGATGCTGAGAAGACTGAATCGGGAAATGACGATTCTGATGATAAGCCACGATGTCACTGCCATCTCAAGCTATGTCAAGACCATCGCATGCCTGAACAGGGTACTGTTCTACCATGGGACCAAGGAGATAAGCAAGGAAGACTTTGAGAAGGTATACCACTGCCCGATCGAGCTCATCGCACATGGGCAGCCCCACAGGGTACTGGAGGAGCATTGATGTTCGATTTCCTTGGTTACGAGTTCATGCAAAACGCCTTTCTCGCCGGCATTTTGGCCAGTGTCATATGTGGCACCATCGGCGTGTATGTGGTGCTGAAAAGGATAGTGTTCATCAGTGGAGGCATCGCCCATTTCTCATTCGGCGGCATAGGGTTTGGATACCTTGTGGGTGTCAATCCGATGCTGACGACGATATTATTCTCGCTTGGGGCGGCGGTGTCCATAGGCGTATCGAAGAAAAAGGTGAATCTGCAGGAAGACACCACTATTGGCATACTCTGGTCGATAGGCATGGCCCTTGGCATCATATTCGTAGGATTGAGCAAAGGTTATGCGATAGACCTGTTCAGCTATCTCTTTGGGAGCATACTGGCTGTGAGCAGGCAGGACCTTTACATAATGGCTGCGCTTTCCCTGATAATAATCTCTGTCGTCTCCGTACTCTATAAGGAGCTTCTCCTGATAACGTTCGACGAGGAGTTCGGCAACGTCCAGGGCGCACCGACCGATGCCCTCTACATACTTCTCCTATGCCTGGTCGCCCTCTCCGTTGTGGTAATGATCAAGGTGGTAGGCGTGATACTGGTAATCGCCCTGCTGACAATACCCGCGTCCACCAGTAGGCTGTTCTCCCACAATCTCAGGAGGATGATATCGCTCTCCATTGCGATAGGGGCATTCTATACTTCTTCAGGGTTGGTCATATCCTACTATGCCAATCTTGCCTCCGGAGCGACAATAGTAATATTCTCAAGCGCGATGTTCCTCTTAGCAACGCTCTACAAGGAAATGAAGGCCAGGAAAGAAAGAAGGGACATGCTGGGCTCTTGAACCATCTCGCAATGGCCATTGGATACGGCCTGCCCATCCATTACCAAAAATGTTTTAGAGAGAGCTGGCGAATTCCTATTAACATGCGAACCATTTACTTCGATAATGGGAAGGTCGTGATGATAGACCAGACAAAGCTCCCAAGCAAGTTGGAGATGAGGCAGTGCGAGGATGTTCAATGCCTGATCGAGGCGATAAAGACGCTTAGAGTGCGTGGCGCTCCCGCCCTTGGCGTTGCAGGGGCATACGCCATTGTGCTCTCGGCCCAGGCCCATATCAATGACGATGACGAGGCGTTCATTGATGGTGTCAATAGGGACGCGATGAGAGTGGCCGCTTCAAGGCCGACCGCAGTCAATCTGGGGTGGGGCGTGGAATCGCAGATGAGGATCATCAGCATGCGCCCAAAGAAGGAGGAGGCCCTCAGGCTTCTTGTCGAAAATGCGGAGCGCATAGCCGAGATGGACATTGAGAACAACAGGAGGATAGGGAAGTACGGGTCAAGCCTCATCGAGAACGGCGATGGCATTTTGACACACTGCAATGCGGGGGCCCTCGCCTGTGTTGACTATGGGACGGCCCTTGGGGTGATAAGGTCTGCCCACGAGGATGGAAAGAGGATACATGTATACGTGGACGAGACAAGGCCGCTCTGCCAGGGATCCAGGCTGACCGCATGGGAGATGGAGAACGAGTCGATACCTGCAACGCTCATAACGGACAGCATGGCAGGATTCCTCATGGCCAGGGGCAA
>JAFGGT010000115.1 GCA_016930445.1 Candidatus Methanofastidiosia archaeon
ATTTTTCAAATGATACCATGTGAAACCATGAAAACCGAAGTATATAAACCTAACCGATTTGGGAAGGTTTATCAAAAAACTCTATAAAAAGAATATATTAGAACATAAATACCGAAAGATCTATGCCATTCAAAGAAAAATTATATATTAAATCCACTGTATTTATCATAAGTGAACCCCATGTCCATCAGATGCGATATATGTAACAGGCCGATCGACCCACGCGAAATGGTATATTGCAGATATTGCAAAAATCCGTACCATCTCAGATGCATAAAATCGCATCTCTTCAGGAACAAGACATGCCCACATTGTGGCAGGATGACCAACATCGCCCACTACAGGAGGGGGGTACCTGAGAATATTGGCACAAGGGCCCCAAGCGTTGAGGAGCCAAGGGCTGCAGAAGTTGCACCAAAGCCTGCGAGAAGGAGCGCGCCCCCCTATGAGGAAGAAAGGGTTGTGGTTGAAAACCCCCAAAAGAGGGAGAAGGGACCGCATGGCGGAGGAAAGATACTTTTCATCATAAACTTCATAATAATCTCCCTGCTACTGGTATCGGCACATTATGCAAACACCAACTATGTTGAATATGGCCCCATACTGTTCGCGGATGAGAACATTGCGAATGTAATGCCGGGGCAGGAAGTTGAGTTCATCGTCACTCTGCAGAACTCAGGAAATATTGTGTCAAGATACATCATATCCCCGGACGATGATAGCGTAAGATTTCCAGCGGGTTGGCAGATCCTGTTCTTAGACTTCGAAGGCGTTGTCTACGAGAACAATCGGATAGAGAAGGCATTGGGACCGTCAGAGGAGTATCATTTCAAGATAAGGATATCTACGACGGCAGGATCGGAGGCCAATTCCGAAGGGGAGTTCAAGATAGTTGCAATTACAAAGGATGGGAAGTACACCAGCTTCCAGACCTTCAATGTGTACACTGAGGCCATATACAACTATGAGCTCCATCAGAACGATGCCCAAAAATACGTCACTGCGGGAGGTACAGTGCAGTTCACCGCAGAGATCGAGAACATGGGAAACAACACTGACACTTACTATATGAGATTGGAAGGCCTGACCTCTGGTTGGAGCGCGAGCCTCCTTAAGCAACAGGCAACGATCGAATCGAACAGGACCGGCGACATCATACTGACAATGACCGCCCCTTCAAGCGCACAGGGAAACGAGAAGGGAGAGGTCGTCCTCAAGGTATCCTCACAGTTTGATCCGGAGGATGTGAAGACTGCCAAGTACACCCTGATCGTCAATCCTTCCTACGGCTTCGACGTTACCGTGAGCGAGACCTCAAAAGAGGTCCTGCCAGGCACATCCAACAACTTCACCTTCAAGCTCAGGAATCTTGGGAATCTGACAGACACATACACCATCGTGGCGACATCTTCTCTACCCACAGGATGGACCTATAATCTATCTAAACAGAGCGCCACCCTTGCAAGGGAGGGACAGGTGACAATAGGTCTCACGATAGACGTGCCTGATTCCTCTCCGGGCGACCTAGACGGAATAGTAAATCTTGTGATAACCTCGCAAGGGAATCAGGATGTTGAGACGATAAGATTCACGGTCAGCACGGTTGTCGAGCAGGGCAAGTTCATACTTGTAGAGCTGATCACTTCATATAATTGTACTTTCTGCCCATTTGCGGAAAAGGCCGTGGAAGACCTCATGGACACATATCCTGGCAAGATAGTGGTCCTTGAACATCACATCAATGACCAATTGGCCACAACTTTTACTTCGGAGAGGGCAGTGAAGTACGTATTCATTGGCTACCCGGTGGCCATAATAGACGGGACCAAGAAGGTGCCTGGAGGCTCAACGAACACCTATAACGAGTATGCAAACGCCATCGAGAACATAATCGACGAGGAGCCTTTGGTGAGTGTCAACGCCACAGTGTCCGATTCCATCGTCAATCCTGGATTAAAAACAATCCAGACGCTGATAAAATCCAACGGGCTCCCAGCTAACACGGAGCTGGACATCCTATTTGTCACATACAGGAATGGCGTATCGATAGGTTCAAAGATTTACAACCATGTTAGCGTGGAGGGCTACGAGAGCGTACTGACATCGTTGGACAACATAGAGAACATCACCGTGAGCCTTGATATCCCAGACGATGGGGGAGTGGTGATCATCATCCAGGATGCAGATACGAACAAGGTATATCAGGCCATATTGATCTAGTGGATCTACCACGGAATATTCCATGCATTGCTCCAAATCCAATGTCGAATGCTAGGTCCAAGGATTTTTATAGTATATATTTTTATACTTCAAGTACACTAAATTAATATGTGTCTATATGGAATCCATTAAGGATGATATCTCAGAGATGAAGAGGGAAATAAAGGACATAAAAAGGATCCTATTTCCAGAGGACCTAGAGAAAGCTGCTGAAGATACGGATGTCTATGAGCTGGACGAGTGCGTATGCGCCGACCTCTTCAAGGCCTTGTCCAATGGGGAAAGACTGAGGATCCTTAAGTCCCTTGCCAAGGAGGACCAATACTTTGCCCAATTGAAGGAACTGACCAATCTTGACCATAGCCCCTTGAGATTCCATCTAACTGTCCTTATGGATGTAAATCTGATAGATCAGGAAAGGTTCAGGGGAAAGTATTCGATCACTGAACTGGGAAAGCAGATACTTCAGATAGCCACCTCATTTTATAGATTAATGAAGGGAGAGGGATTTAATGAAAACTTATAGAGAAAGATCCAAGGATCTTGTTCATAAGGTCGCAGTTGTTTTCTTCCTGCTATGGTTGATATCTGTGGCCACCGATGTCTTAGGAAGATATGAGTACAGGGAAGAGTACCTCATCGCATCTTTTATAATGTGGGTGCTAGGGGCATTCATCGATGGATTCAAGGATAGCAAGGGATTTGGCAAGAATCTTTCAAGAAGTTTTAGAAAGGCGGGTGCCGCGCTCTTTGGGATATGGATACTTGTACTGATATTCAGCTTCCTTGGATGGTTGGGAGAGCTATGGGACGGAAAGGTGAATTACCCTCTTGCATTATCTCTCATAAGTTTTGCTGTCAGTTTCACGATAAAGGCTTCCACGATTAAGAACAAGAATTGGAGGATAAGGTCGACACTATACTCCCTGGGGCTGCTCATAATACTATCATGGATCCTCATGAAGGTGTTCGAACTGTTCATAGAATACCAGGATGCCACGATACTGGTGGGCATAGGTGTGATGGCACTCGGATACCTGATCGGCGCCTCTTCTAGAACTCACGACTATGACTACTTCGAGGAGAAGATAGAGAAAATGTCAAAAGTGATGGAGGAGGTGGAGGACATTCCCACAGCCTCTGGAGACCTCAAAGTTCTCTCTCATGGCATCAACGTAGGTAGCGACCTCACTGCCGAGATAAAACGCGGAGCCATATTTGTTGATATGGCAGTGGGGGGAGAAAGAAAGGGCAATGTATTCTTCGGAGAGGGCTCATACAAAATAACAACCGAAGTATTCGAGCTCAATAAGGGATTCATGGGGCTTTGCTACTCAACGGGCGGCCTTTGGCAGAAGATCGAACTAGGCGCAGAATCTGCGAACGATGCCGACATGGAGAAACTGGGCCTCGAAGAGGACGATATCAGGGAGCTTTCTAATATCTTTGTACAGGAAGGGGAGAACTCCCTAAAGAGGTTGAGGGACCTCAAGGCCAGGATAAAGGGGAAGAAGACACAGATAGACTTGCCATTCATGAAGATTATAGAGGGAGCAGAGGGAGACTATGTCAAGATAGGGCCAATAGAAGTCGCTGACCTCAAGGACGGCAGGTCCAGCGTAAGGATAGGCGACAGGGAATTCTCTGATAAGGGTGAAGGACCAATTGACTCACCAACTAAAAATGACTATTACTTCAAGATTCTCTCAACTGATGGGACGGACATCATCAAGATAAAAGGCGACATCAAGACCCTGAAGTCCAAGGGACTGGAAGTGAGGATAGAGAATGAGAACATCGATGTGTCAAAGGGCGATGTGCATCTCAAGAAGGACGGAAGCAAGAGAATCCTGCAGACCAACGACATAAATCTTTCCATCGACCAGAGCTACTCTCTGAGCTCAAGGTCAAAGTCCATATTCATTGAAATCATAGGAAATGAAATATCTTATAGGTATAAGGAAAAGAGCAGGGCCCTTGATGACAGGGATGTGGCATCCGGCATAAAGAAGCTATTCGAAAAGTCTTTTGGCAACATAGCCAGAGAGGCTTTCGAGGGATCAAAGGTCCCGTTCAACGAACTGATCATCCAGATAATCCAAGAGCTCGAATAGAGATGCAAAAACGTGAGCATTTTCAAAAGCAATGTTTATAAATTGAATATCATTAGTCTTTTGCATGCACTCAGGCAAGGTCCCGGTAAACGTACTAAAGAAGATAGTCATATCTAGCCTGGACCGACAGCC
This sequence comes from Candidatus Methanofastidiosia archaeon, assembly GCA_016930445.1. Classification (GTDB taxonomy): domain Archaea; phylum Methanobacteriota_B; class Thermococci; order Methanofastidiosales; family NM3; genus JAFGGT01. Next base: position 4,467 of record JAFGGT010000115.1, read on the forward strand.
CGACAATCTGATAGTGGGCCCAAAGGTCGGCGAGGATGCGGCAGTGCTCGAGCTAGGGGATGGGTACCAGATAGTGGCGAGCGACCCTGTTACGGGAGCTGCCAAGAACATCGGTTACCATGCAGTACACGTGAACGCCAACGACATAGCCGCGACTGGTGGCGACCCGCAATACATGACCGTTACCATACTTCTGAGAAAAGGCTCATCCGAAGAAGAGCTCAAGGACATAATGAGTCAGATCAATGATGCGTGCAAGGGCATCGGCGCTTATGTCGTAGGCGGGCATACCGAAATGGTGCCCGAGCTCAAGATCAACATAATCTGCGGAACGATGTTCGGTTATGCAAAGAAGTATGTCAAGACATCTGGCGCAAGGCCTGGGGACAGGATACTCCTGACCAAGGGGGCAGCGATCGAAGGCACATCGATACTGGCTCATGAATATGAGGAGGTGCTATTGAATGAGTTCGGGCCGGGCATCGTCAACAAAGCAAAGCTATATTCCAAAAAGCTGTCCATAATCCCCGATGCCAAGTTGGTGAGGGACTACTCCACGGCCATGCACGACCCTACCGAGGGAGGTATCGCAGGGGCATTGAACGAGATGGCCATCGCTTCGGAATGCGGATTCGATGTGGACGTCAGCAAGATACCAGTTTCTGAGGAGACAAGTGCTATTTGTTCCTACTTCTCGATAGACCCCTTGACGCTCATCAGTTCTGGGACCCTCTTGGCAACTGTGCCGCCGGAGAACATTGAGAAGGTCGAAGAGATCATGAGGGCTTCATCAATAGAGTACTCTTTCATCGGGGAGATGACAAAGAGCGGGAACAGCCTTCCAATGCCGGACCATGATGCACTTTGGGACGTAATATGAAAGTGCATGGCCTCTTAAAGATATAAGGACAATATAAAAATCGGATTGCCGCATTCCGAATTCGGAATGGCGACAATTAAAAGCCTCTTTAGATCAGTATATCCTGAAGGTCTCGAGATTCTGTGGCGAACGGGTCTCTATCTTGTTCTTTTGCTGTATCTTGTATATCGAAGATGCTAAGTCTATGCATTTCCCGCTCTCGCCGTGATTGGTAAAGACCTTTTCAGTGCCTGAGCTCACCCTGTTGACGAATCTCAATAGCTGATTCCTGTCAGAGTGGCCGGAGAATCCCTCGATGGTATTTATCTCCATGTTGACCTTTATTGCCTGTGTCCTGCCGTTCTCGTCCTTCATGGGTATCTCGTTCCAGCCTTTCTGTACCCTTGAACCCATGGACCCTTCGGCCTGATAGCTCACGAAGATGATAGTGTTCCTCTCATCATATGCCAACGCCTTGAAGTACTCCACGGATGAACCACCTATCAACATGCCGGATGTGGCCAGGATAATTGCAGGGTCTCCTTCTATTATGTCCTTTCTCTTGTTGGAGTTCGGGACATTGTCGAAGCACTTCGACAGGAACGGATTATGCTCATGGTGGAATATCTGGTCCCTCACGGCCTTTGAGAGATATTCGGGATAGGCCGTGTGGATGGCGGTTGCCTCCCATATCATGCCATCGAGGTATATCGGCACATTAGGAAGCGAGCCATTTCTCATTGCCTCCTCTAGGACTATCATGAGCTCCTGGGCACGGCCCACGGCAAGTACGGGTATCAGGACCTTGCCCTTCCTGCCTATGGTCCTCCTTATCGTGCTCAGCAGGTCCTTCTCTGCGTCATCCCTGCTGGGTTGGATGTCCTTCGAGCCACCATATGTGCTCTCTATTATCAGGGTCTCCAAACGGGGGAATCTCACGTTCGCAGGTTCCAACAAGCGAGTCTTGGAGAACTTGAAGTCGCCACTGTAAGCAATGTTGTGCAGGCCGTTTCCGACATGCAGATGAGTTATTGAGGAGCCCAGGATGTGTCCCGCATTATGAAGTGTAAGCCTCACATCAGGTGCTATGTCCCTCACCTCTTTGTAGTCGAGAGGTATGGTATGTGTTATGGCATCCTTTATCTCCTTGAACGAGTACGGGCAGGGCTTGTCCTCCCTCTTGGCTATCTCGACGAAATCCTTTTGGAGAAGCATTGAAAGGTCCCTTGTTGGCGGGGTACAATATATTGGCCCATCGTAGAGGGACTTGAACAGATAGGGAACGAACCCAGAGTGGTCAAGGTGGGCATGGCTTATTATGATGGCATCCAGTTCATTTGAAGAAAGTATGTACTTGAACTCTGGACAGCCCAGGTAAGGGTACGCCTTGCTAGGGTCATCCGAGGCGACGTTCACTCCGCAATCGAGCAGGATGTTGCTCTCATTGGTCTGAAGCAAGAGGCAGGAACGTCCGACCTCCCTGAATCCTCCAAGGGCAGTTATGCGGATCCAGTCCGATCTCACATTCTCGCTCCTGTATATCCTATGGCCTACAGCCTTCATTATACGTTTTCTCTCGGCGCATTCCCTGTGGAGGGTGTTCCTGATGCCTTGGACAGAGGTGGATGATATGGGAGGGGTCCTAACAATCCTTGGAGCCCACCTCACATTCTTCGTTATCTCCCTCAATGTGGAACCGGACTTCCCTATGGCAAGCCCCGGCTTCCTGGCCTCTATTATAACTTCAGAGATCCCAGGATCAAAACAGATGTCTGTGATCTCGGCCTCTTTTGGGACATATTCCTTTATCTTGATAATGGCGTCGTCCTCTGACATTATAATGGAAGAGTCTGGTCTTATCACTACCCTCTTCCTCAGCTTCTTGGCCAGATCCTTGATAAGATCGGCATCGCTGACAAGCATTGAGGGATTGCGCGTATAAATGACAACTTCCGGCCCTTCAAAATCAATGTTAGTTATTATTGTGCCATTGGGAACGTTGTTGTATATTTCCTTGGCAATGTTTTTCAATATTTCCTCTGATGACAAAATGACCACCTTAAGAAGTCATGACTGAATGATCGTTAATCGCAAGAAACATTACTATGTTCTATTCTCTCGGCTGCCCCAGAAAACATTTTATTGTATTTAAACCCCTAAACAAGGTCAATCAATTTGGCATGAATGTTCTAAGGATAATAAGCCATCTAGACTTAAAAACAGCCGATATTTTCTCTTGTTGGGAGGTATATAAATCTTTCGGTTTTTCTTTTTAATCCTTGCACAGCAAGATGATCTGAGATCGATGCCCCACAAATAGCAGTAAAATCCTAGAAAAACGGAAAAGGGACAGAGAACTCTGCCATTCTAAGCCCCTCGCAGTCCTCACCATATAGCGCTAGTCCCATGCCACGAGCTCAGCCAGAGATGAAGTCGGATATCTCAAGCTTTATGAATCTATAGTTATCTGCCCTGTACAATGTCGTTGTCAATATGGTGGATGAACCGATGCAAAGGATCTTTCTGTCCCCTGAGGTCGCCAGGAAGCATGGTTCCATAGATGCCTCATGGCCATCTGGGCCGATCACTATGGCAGAAGGGCCACAGTTTAGGATCCCTTGGCCATCTATGACAGCTAGAGCGCAGCAGTTTGCAAGGTGCACCTCCCTTACGCCCTCGTCCCAGAGGCGAGACCCTTCTGTGATCCTTATCAGTGGATAGTAGTTCTCCCCTGTGTTGCTCACATCATCAATTATCTCCGTCTTTGTGAATGAGATGCCATGGGCGGAGCACAAGGAGTTCAGGTGCCCATCAGATATATATTTATAGTACTGCCCTGCCAACACCAACTTTCC
>JAFGGT010000026.1 GCA_016930445.1 Candidatus Methanofastidiosia archaeon
GCCCGTCCTATGAACGATCCTGCCCTCGATCCTTCTTACCTCATCTATTGGGAATTCTACGCCTTCGGCGATCACACTCCCCCTATCCGTGTCCTGTCCCCCTCCTTGGGGGTAGAATATGGTGTTGTCCAGGACCAGGCCGCCTTGTACTATCTCCTCGATCCTTGCGTCCGACTCCCTTAGATAAGAGTCCTCTTGGAAAGTAAGCCTTGTCATGGCATAATCTCTGCCACTTAAAATAAAAGATTTCTTGAAAATCTGCAATAGAATCAAGCTGCAGTATGAGGCAACGAGCTTTCAAAGAGAGTCTCAGCATGGCGCAGATAATTTTATTAACTTTCCATCTTCGTTTCTAATATGGCCATAGATGTGGAGTTCATAGCCCATTTCAGGCTCATTACGGGCGTTCACAAGCTTAGCTTGGACGTTGAGGACGTGTCGATAATGGACGTGATAGAACTGTTGGGAAGGAAATATGGCAGCAGGTTCTTGGATGAGATACTTGTAAAAGGGGAACTCATGGAGGACATTCTATTTCTGAAGAACGGGGACCTCATAAACAACGATAAAGAAAAGTTGAAGGATGGGGACGTACTGTCCCTCATTCCCCCTGCATTTGGTGGTTGATCACCTTTCCCTTTCCCCTCTGATGAACTCTTCTACCATCGCTTTGCACACATCGTCCGGGAATTGTTGGGGCGGATGTTTGAAAGAGTACGAAGAGATCGATATCAGCTGTCCTGAAACGCCCCTGTCAAGGCCTATCTTTGTCGCTCTTATGGCATCTATCATGACACCAGCGGAATTCGGGGAATCCTCCACCGAGAGCTTGAGGTCCAGCTCGAACGGGATGTCGCCGAACTTCTTGCCTGTCATCTTTATGTAGCAGACCTTGTTGTCCTTGAGGAAGGGCACATAGTCCGATGGGCCTATCCTAAGAGGGACCTTGTATGGTACCATGGACTGGACCGCCTCTGTCTTGGATATCCTCTTTGACTTCAGCCTCTCCTCTTCAAGCATGTTGTAGAAGTCAGTGTTGCCGCCGATGTTGAGCTGGTAGGATTCTACGATCTCCGCTCCCCTGTCTAGGAACAGCCTTGAGAGCACCCTATGAAGTATCGTGGCTCCGACCTGTGATTTTATGTCGTCTCCTGCACAAGGTATGCCTGCTTCCTGGAATCTCTTTGCCCATCCGTCATCAGAGCAAATGAACTCTGGCATGCCGTTGATGAATGCTGTGCCAGACCTTAGGCATTCCTCGGCATAGTACCTTGCCGCCTTTTCCGAACCTACAGGCATATAGGAGACGAGCATATCCGCCTTTGCGTCCTCAAGCGCCTGGGCGACGTCTACCGTGGGCGCGTTCCTGTCGACGGGGATTATCTCGCTCAATTTCCTTCCTATGCCATCATGTACTGGCGCCCTCTCTACCACTACATTCGTTTCTGGACCTTCTGAGAACTTCTTTGTGCAGTTCTCGCCGGCAAATATGGCCTCTTCCAACTTAAGGCCTATTTTTCTGTTATCGACATCAAATGCGGCGACAGGTTCGATATCAGAGATCTTATAGTCACCGAAAACATTGTGCATAAGTCCTGGAACAAGGTCATCCTTTTCGCTGACGTCCTTGTAGTACTCCAGTCCTTGAATAAGGGATGAAGCGCAGTTGCCAACACCGGCTATTGCTAGTCTAATCTTACTCATACTATCACCTTCATTTTTCTCATGTACGACCATTTATATAATTTATGGTCATAAAACACTATTTTATAGAAATATAATACTTTATATAAATTTTTAGTATAATATACACACTATTAAGTATAATATCTATAAGAAATCAGAAAGTTAAAGCATTCTTGCTGGATTTGATGGCCTAGGGGTCTTTATCACCAATACTCTGAAGGGTTTATCGCCCTTGTTGTGCCATGTATGCACTATGCCCTTGGGGCTCTCCACCAAGGAATCTGGCCCAACGTCCATGAGCTCTTCGCCTATTTGCACCGTCCCCTCCCCTTCTAGGACGTAGAAGGACACATCTACAGGGGTGATGTGCTTTTTTAGGCCCTCTCCAGGTTCTAGCTTGATATGCACTATCTGTACATGTTCGCTCTCGAAAAGCTTCCTGACATCGACATTGTGTGGAGTTGAACCTATCGGCACTTCAGACATCTTGATCATGTTCATGAACATTATTAGTATCGAAAATATATAAATGATGGTCTTTGCAAGGGCTATTCAGACCCCCATATACTTGTCCAAGGTATTGCCACATTTGTTCGACTCCGTCCTCAGCCTTGCAGATCTCAAGGATGTTAGGGTCATGTTCCTATGGAAATACTTCAAGTTCCTTCTCTCGGGGCGATACTGGCTTTTATAGTAGCATTCCCATATATTCTCAATAGTATCCACCTTATCTGGGGAATTGGTAAGCTGCCTTAGCTTCTCGACCACTTCATCAAGCGGGCCGCTTGACATATGGTAGAGGCCTTCTGCAGTGTAAAGCGATACCCAGCTATTGTTGGCGTTCCCCAAGACGATTATCGTTTTTGGATACCTGTGGGCAAAGATGTTCGCGACCTGCTCGCCTATACGATGCTTTGGCCTAAGATATCCATAAAGCACGATTTCGTCTACAGGGGCCAACCTTACATACCCTCTCATCTTGTGTATCTCGGACTGGACCGAGGATACCATGGACCTGATGCTTGATACCTTGGCGCTTCTTGCGTTCTCTATCTCCTTGGGGCTGAGCTTGCTTGCGAAGTCATAGAGCGCTTCGGTACACGAGCAATGGCACGACAGGTACTTTAAGTAATTGTTCCTGATCATTTCATCCACCTTTCCAATAGGGATTCCTGCCAACCGCCGACCTTTAGGTAGGGATTGGCCCTTTTCAATCTGACACCCAGATAGTGTAATTCCTTGCGAGTGCTGAACCTCTTCGTTCTTCTTGCAGATACTATCCTTTTGGCGCTTACCTGGCCTATTCCAGGCACCCTCAAGAGTTGGTCATAGCTTGCCTCATTAGGGTCTAATGGTTCTGTTATGGTCTCTTTGGCAATTGTGGCCTTGGGATCGTTGTTACATAGCCGGTCTTCCGCATCGAATGCTAGCCTGAGCTCGTCAGGGGGCATATGGTAGACCCGATATAGCCAATCGAGCTGGTACAATCTATGCTCCCTCCATTTGGGCTGTGGCACTGTCGTTTCAAGGGGTGTGCCCTCCACAGGGAGAAATGCCGAGAAGTACACTCTCTTTAGGTCGTACTCCCTATATTCCCTCACCATAGAGCCAAATATCTCCATGTCGCTCTCCCCCGCCCCGCCGACCACTAGTTGGGTTGTCTGGCCTGCAGGCAATCCCTTCTTTCTAGCCAGCCTCTGGACATACCTCTGCCTTCTAAGGATATCGTTCCTATAATCCTTCGTTGGGCTCATCAGGCTCATATGGTCAGAAGATGGGACCTCTATGTTAACACTGACCCTGTCGGCAAATTCCATCGCCTGGCCCACATGGTCCCTATCCGTGCCTGGAAGTATCTTCAGGTGGACGTAACCTGCAAAATGGTGTTTTTCCCTCAGCAACCTGGTCGCCTCCAGCATTCTTTCCATAGTCCTGTCCTCGTCCTTTCCTATTCCAGATGACAGAAAGAGGCCTTCGACATAGTTCCCCCTGTATAGCTGTAACATTATGTTGGCCAGCTCCTGCGGTTCGTAGCAATACACTTCCTTAGATGATGTGCATACAGTAGAATTGGAACAATATGCGCATTGATGGGAGCATTCATTGGTGAACAAGGTCTTAAACATGCTCACGCATCTGCCATCGTGTGAAAATGAGTGGCAGACCCCTGCCCGGGTAACGTCCCCCAGCCTATCCAAACCCGATACCACCCTTGTGGTCGCGCTTGAAACGCAGACATCATGCTTGGTGGCATCGCCCAGCGCGTATAGCTTTGACAGGTCTATCCCAGGGCTGGCCCCTTGATCCAACGCATCGAATCGGCTCTCCTTGGCCAGGCATATCATCTTTTGGAGTGAGACCATGATAAAGGCTTCTAATAGGAAAATATAAGCATATAGAGAGAGCAGAGGTAAGGTGATCTCATCAAAACCCTGGCATTGCAACCCTTACCGAATGGCCATCTAAGGATTCATATAATTTATTAACGTGGCGGGATCGTTTTGGATAAGAATTCCTCAACATCCTTGATAAAGTTCAACGTGCCTTCCTCTATCTGCTTTGTTAGGGCATCCAAATCGTTGAAATCGGGGTTTTCGGCCAGAACACACTCGACAATGGAATCAACCCCCTTTGTAGTTGATGGAACGTGGTATTTATCCCATTTGCCTTCCTTAAATAATTTCCAGTATTTGGCCTGGGCCTGTTTATTATACCCTGCCAACCACGCTTCGAATCTACATTTCTCGTGGATGAAGACAACAGCCACTTTCATTTTCCTGCTTTTCAGCGATTTTGGAAAGAATGAGAAATACGTCATATCCATGTATCCATAATAGATGCTCCCAGGCACGAGATAATCAGGATATTTGTTTTTGAAGTACATCCTCAGCCCATGAATATAGTTCATCAGCCCTCTATATGCCTCTACAATGGCGCCTTTTTCGACCTGTTTTCTATATTCGTTCATATGTCCTTGGAATGATCCCATAGTGCTTCCTCCACAATACAGGTGTAGATTAATAGATTCTGATCATTTTTATATTTGGTACTAAAGTAATTTTATATTTTTTAACAATCCCCTTGGATTTCTAGCCTCTTTTGGTGCCAGCAAGGCTGGTTCTAATCTGCTAGATCAAACCAAAAGATTTAAATTTGTATCATTACCCGTAGGAAATGCTCAAATGGCCGGGGTAGGGTAGTCTGGTCTATCCTAAAGGACTGTGGATCCTTTGACTCGGGTTCAAATCTCGGCCCTGGCCCCACATCTACTTCAGCTATTTGAGGATAAAATTTAAAAAGGGATATATTCTTCTTACTATGGGCCGTTGGCTTAGTCTGGTAGAGCAATGGACTCTTAATCCATCGGTCGGGGGTTCGAATCCCTCACGGCCCGCTTATAATTATTACTTTTCTCTTCGATTAGATTTATATGCCAATAAGTATCCATCTCATACAATGGAAGACGAGCATGTCATGGAGACCCTAGGCATGTCCAGGGTGGTCATAAGGAACGGCAAGGTCGTTTCGGTTTCGGAGCCCAAGCTCGAGTTTTGTCCGCTTTTTTGCAAATACCGTGGAATCGAGAGGATCACTGCCGACATCATAAGAGACAACATTGAGGGCAGGATACGGGAGTTCGGACTCTTCACCGACAAAAGAGACCTTCTTCAAGGGGTATTTGTAGGGTTCGGCACTTCCGAGATATTCATGTCGGCACTTAAGCGGGGCACGATAGATGCCGTCGTCTGCGTATGCGATGGCGCCGGCACGGTCGTCACTGATAACCCAGAGCTCGCACAGGGCATAGGCGCAAGGCTCTCTGGCCTTGTAAGCACCACCCCAATAAAGGCGACAATAGAACGCATAGGCGAGCTCTCTGGGAGGGTGCTGGATACAGAGCGGGCATCCATCGACCAGCTCTCGGGCGTAAGCATGGCCTTAGGCCTTGGCTTTCATAGGGTAGGTGTAACCCTAATAGACCCCAATGAGGCCTCTAGGATAAAGTCTATTTTCAAGGGAAGGGCCATAACGTTCCTTGTGCACACATCTGGAATAGAGCTGACAGGGGATATCCTCAAGAGCTGTGACCTGGTGACCTCATGCGCATCGAAGGCATTGAGGGAGGGGCTTGGAGGATCTATAAAGGCACAGGCAGGATCGTCCATTCCAATATTCGCATTGAGCGATATAGGAAAGGAGCTCTTGCTAGACCGGGCAAAGGATATTGACAAAAGCATATATGTCTCTACCAGGGACCTGCCATGTTTGGATGGGGAGCAACCCAATCCTTTGTTCTGATTAAAGAAAAGTGGGAAGGAACCTAAAGTTCCTTTGCCTTCTTGATTAGCTCTGCAGCGGACTTCTCAGAGATGCCCTTCACCTGTGCCAGATCCTCGGCCTTGGCGTTTGCAATGTCGGCCACGCTCACGTAACCTGCATCGAAAAGCCTGTCGGCGGTCTTTGGCCCGACACCTGGGATGTCATCGAGAGGCATTGACTCCTTATCGCCCTCTTCTGGCTCTTCCTTGGCGGCCTCTACGACCGCGGGTTTCTCTTCCTTCTTGGGGGCTTTCTTCTCCTCTTTCTTAGCTTCCTTGCCCTTCTTCTTTTTCTTGGAGTCCTTTTCCTTCTCGGCCTTCCTCTCTTCCTGTCTTGCGATCTCGAGCTTCCTCTGCTCTTCCAACTCTTCATGCAAGGTCTTGATATGATCTATGATCGAGAATATGGTCTCTACATTGTCCTCGTAGAGGGTCTTTCTCTTGGGATCGAGCGGGATGCCCATCCAGAGGGCCTCGTCGACGGTCAGACCGGCCTCGATGAGCTCCTTTCTGGAAAATCCCCGTCCATTTCTCTCCCTGTTCCTGTACTGATAATGAATTTTCACCTTTGGTTCAAACATAAACATCACCTGAATACCTGATGTAAAATAACTTTATTTAAAAACATTTGTATCATTCCCCGATTTCCGGCGCAACTTCTGCCGTTGGGCGGGCAATGGAATAGAAGTTATATTCGTTCAATACGAATCTGAGGCACGGAAAGCCTTTCGTTACTATTCACGTGCCTGTAAGCGTCTATGGTTCGATGACGGTGCCGTATGGCTTCTCTATGGCATAAGGTGACAACATTTTATTAAACCCCACAGCGAGACAATAATCATGAGAAGGCGCACTATCTATCTGCTCACCCTGGGCGCGGAATGCATATGGCTCATGGGTATACTTGCTGCCCCATATCTTAGGTCCAAAGGGCTCGACATGGTGTCCGATGGCGTCTACGACGCATATAGGGTGGTCTGCCATCAAAAGGCTGAAAGGTCCTTGTTCCTCTTTGGCGAGAAGATGGCCGTCTGTGCCAGGTGTTTTGGCATATACGTGGGGCTCTTGATAGGCACCGTCGCCATTCCGATTTATGGCAAAATAGAAAAGATAAGGGTGCCTGACTACAGGCTGGCCCTTTTGTCGCTGGTCCCTCTTGCCATAGATGGCTTCAGCCAGCTTTCTGGGCTCAGGGAAAGCAGCAACGAACTTAGGCTACTAACTGGATTTCTCTTTGGTCTGATGTTCATCAGCTACTTCATACCGCTGGTATTGGTCCGGATGGGGGAGCATGGGTAAGGCCGAGGTAGTAGAGAGTGAATGCCACCGTGAAGAATCCTGTCACTATTTCCCCTAGGAACCCTCCCAAAAAGGGAATTAAGCCTAGGATGACCGACGCTATCAGAGCTATGATGTAAAGTATGAGTATGTCTGGCCAAACCTTCTTTGCAAGATTATAGGAATAGCTGAAGGATTCGGTAAGTCCAAGATTGTCGAGCACTATCCCCTGCCTGACGAATACCGTCACAATTACCACTATGACATAACCGATGCAGCATGCCAATACTCCAATGAACTGCAGGATCGCAAGCAATATGGCAGCAACTATGAGTATGAGCCACTTGTCCTTAACATAGTCGAAGGCGCTGGTCAGGTCCACGTCCCTTCCTTCCCATGCATCCGCCGTCATTGCTATGGCTATAGCACCCACAAATATCGAGATTATGCTCACGACTATTGAAAAGAGTGCAGCGAGGCCGATGAGCCCAGCGAAGTAGCCGGTGCCAAAATCTTCCGAGAAGTTGAACTCCCCGTCTTCCATCTGGAGATTGTCCAAAGCCCCGAACGCGCCGGTTCCCCCAGCTATGGCCATTCCACCTATCAGTGATATAATTGCTGGCAATAGAAATATCAAGAGTATCATTGGATGTTTGCTAACAATTGAGAGAGCATCATTGATGATGCCGCTAACCGTCATTTTATTGTTGTTCATCGTAATGGTATAACAATGAACTATTTATTATAGTTTATGCTAATAATTTTTTAAAAAATATTGATATTTCATGCCTATGCATTAAATGGGTCACTTTATTGGCCCTCGGCCCCAAGGCATACCAGTCCATCCACGAACGTCTGAGCATCCAGCCTCTCCCCATAGACCGCGTCCATGATATAGACCCTTTTATTAATGTCGCAGTACCAAACGGCTATCATGAACTTTGAGGATGACTCTGCCACTATGCTCTTCGCATCATGGCCAGCAACTGTGGTGTCCTGTATGAAGTAAGAAGTGCCCGACCCTCTCAGGTCCGATGCCATCTCTTCTATCTTGCCAGAGAGGTATCCTTGGGCGTCTTCCAGGTCTTTTTCAATGAATGACAACATGATATAGGCCGAACCATTCTTGAAGAATGCCGTATGCTCTCCAAGCGATAGCAGTTCTCCAGATCCCTGTGGTACCATGATGCCCAGATATTGAGAATAAGCTTCCTCATCGCCTATTTGGGTCACCTCGACATCCTCCCCTACCAGACTGATGACAAAGCTCGCAATTGTCATGGGGGTCACTATGTCCAGCAGTATTAGGATCAGAAATGATACTATCGCTATGATCAATACTATAATGACAATGCCGCATATCTTTGAGGGCGTGAACGGCCTTGACGTGTAGAATCTTAGGAAGCCGGCCACCTTTTCTCTGGTTCCCTTGGGTGCGTCCATGCTATCGCTCATGTAAATATCTCCGCCTGCCAATTGAGTAGGTGCAATAGCATTTCTGCAATCTCCTCCTCTGTGAGGGTCTCAAAAGACCCTAGCTCGCTCAAGAAGCTCAAGAGATCCGCATCGATGAGGGCTTCCTCCCCGTTTCCGTTATCGTTTCCATCTTCGCTCTCGATGCCCAGCTCGCCCTTTATGTAGTTGGAGTCTGGAAAGTTGAAGTTGAAGTATATGGTCTCGTCATCCATGCCGTACTGCTCAGGATACCTCATTCTGATGCTCAGGGTCGCCCCAAGGTCGCTCCCGACCTCAATGGGGCCGCTGACATCCACTCTCGCATGTATGTCGCAATTCAAGGCAAAGTACCTCAATTCCCTATGGGCCGGATCCACGGCGCTCGGATTGGATAATTCGATGTTCACCTCATTTGGGGAGATGGTCATTTGCCATTCATTCGTATTGACTATATCTATGTACATGGCAGCTGTAAAGAGCTCCCCGTCTTGGCAAAATTCACCAAATGTGACCTCAGGGATCAACGTTGGTCTCTGAAGGATTGTGGCGCAGATCTCCTGCCTTATAGGAACGTCAGGGCTGTACGCCATCCCATCAATGAAATAGCTATTTACCTCTGCCAGGAAGCAGAGGTCGGTCAGCCTTTGCTGGAGATTGAAAGACATCCTCACTTCCTTAGTCTCGAAAGGCCCTAGCTCGAATTCCAGGTCATCAAGGAAGTATTCGCCTACCTTCTTCACCTTCTTCACCAACACCCGGGCGCTCATCTCCTCGTCGTTCGGATTGTATGCCCTTATTGTGAGCGTTGAAGTGCTGCCATAGAACATCTCTTCAGGGGACAGTGAAAGGAATATCTCCGGCGGTGCTATCTCCTCCTGTTCGCCCTCTGCCTCGGTCACCCATATCTCCAAGGTCCTGGTCTTCTCCATGGTGGAACCAAATGCGGCAGCGTAGAAATGGGCCTCGACAGTATACTTTCCTGGCGGAGTGTCCTCTGGGACCCTGCATGGTATTGTATCGGTCAACGTGAGGGTCTGGCCCGGATTGAACACGTAGTTCTCTGCCCCTACTGGGATGTTACCTTCTCCGATCTTCTTCCCGTTCAGAAAGACGGTCTCTTCGACCAGCACCTGCTTTTCCATTACGTAGATCTCGTCGTCCACATATTGGCCCTCTGCGTCCACAAGTATGTTGAAGCTTTCTCCTTGCTCCACGGTTCCTTTTGAGGCCGTGATGTCTATCGTAAGGGTGAAATCCTCGCTTGAGGCCACAGGCAGAAAAATAATCGATATCAAGGCCAGGAGGGCCAGAATCTTTCTCATGACCTTGATTTCCATCTTAAATATAAATCATTTTTGCCAAAGTCGCTTCAAGGTTTGATGCCTAGCTGTTTTTCCTTCTCTGCGACCAAGAGCTTGGTCTTTATGACGGTGTCCGGATTAAGTGACATCGAATCGATGCCGCACTCAACGAGGAACTCTGCGAACTCTGGGAAGTCGGAAGGCGCCTGCCCGCAGATGCCTATCTTTTTGCCCCTTTCCTTGGCAGTCTTTATGACGCTCCCCACCATTCTCTTGACAGCTATATTCCTTTCATCGTAGATGTGTGCGACAAGTTCCGAATCCCTGTCCAGGCCGAGCGTCAGCTGGGTCAGGTCGTTGGAACCTATTGAGAATCCGTCAAAGACATCACAGAACTCGTCGGC
>JAFGGT010000027.1 GCA_016930445.1 Candidatus Methanofastidiosia archaeon
CACCGATAACGTGCAAAATAGCCCTAAGCTATTTGGCACAAATTAAAAAAGGCAGTTATTCATAATCCTCTATATATATTAACTAGAATGCAAAAGAGAATCAGCATTCTTCATGTTGAAGATGATGCCTATTACTCTAGGATGTTTCAGATACACTTGGACAGGATCGCCAAGGATAAGGCCGCATACGAGCTTTTCTTCGATACCGTCCCCTCGACAGCCATGGCGTATGATAAGATTTGTGAAAACAATTACGACTGCATTATCTCGGACTATCAGATAATCTCGGGCAATGGTCTCGATGTGCTAAGATTCGTAAGAGATGGCGGGATGGAGATGCCCTTCATTTTTCTTACTGGCCAAGGGGATGAAAGAGTGGCACGTGAAGCATTCGTCCTGGGCGCCAACGACTATTTCACCAAGGACATAACGATTGCAGACTATGAACGTATATATAATTCAATTAAGAACCAGGTAGAGCACTTCGAGACAAGAAAGATGGAGAGAGAGCATGAAGTGCGCTACAGGACGATCTTCGAGAACACCAATGCAGCGTTGATATTGGTCGAGGAGGACACGACGATATCCCTTATGAATCGTGAGTTCGAGAAGATGTCAGGTTACGGGAAGGAAGAGGTGGAAGGCAGGATGAGCTGGACGGAGTTTGTCATAAAGGATGAAGTTGAGAGATTGAGAAGATACCATCGTGACAGAAGGCAAGATGGCAAGAGCGCCCCAAACGTATATTACTTCCATATGATGGACAAGTCCGGAGATGAAAAATACATCTATATGTCTGTGGCCATGATACCTGGCACGAGGAGGTCGTTGGCATCAATGATAGACCTGACAGAGCAGAAAAAGGCATTGTCAGCACTGGAAGAGAGCGAGATGAAGTACCGTGCGCTCTTTAAGAACTCTAGGGACGGCATATGGACAGCCACTAAGGACGGGTACATCATCGACATCAACAATGCCGCCTTGGATATATTGGGATACACATACGAAGAGATAATTGGCATGAATGCCGACTCCCTTTTCATCTCTCAGGATGACATTATCAGGTTCGTAAGTGAAGTTGAGAAATACTCATACGTAAAGGATTACGAGGTCAAATTGAAAAAGCGGGATGGCACAGAGATGGACTGTCTCTTCACCTCTACACTGTGGCAGGACGCCAATGGGGAAACGATAGGTTATCAAGGAATATTGAGGGACGTGACGGAGAGGAATGTTGCCGTAAAAATGCTAAGGAGGCGCATAAGCGAACTTTCATGCATTCATGAGATAGCGCTGTTGTCAAATTCCGGCGTTCCGATCGAGGCCAAGTGTGCTAAGATTGTAAGCTTGATAGCGTCCTCCCTCTCTTGTCCAGAGAGCGTATCAGTAATGATGACCTTCGATGGCACCGCATACAGGAGCGACAATTTCCTGGATTCGGCATGTAGATTGCGAGAGGATATGGACACCGATGGTTTCTCCTGTGCAATTGAAGCCCATTATCATGGAGAATGGCCGGGTGCCGGGCCCATACTCGATGGGGAGAGACAGCATCTTAAGGCCTTAACGAATCTAATAAGTGCCCTTTTTTCAAAGAGTGTTTGAAAGAGGAAAAAACCTCACATCTGTGATGCGAGGTTCTTGGCCAAGTTGAGCAAGTAGTTGACGTCGAGGCCGTCGGCATCAGTCATCTTGGATAGCTCGAAGAATATTATTATGTCCTTCCTTGAGCATATCACGTAGTAGTTCGATACTGGGAGCTCGTCACCAAATATGGGATATGTTGCCTTCAATACCACCGAGTGGTCGCCGACATTGGGCGCGATGACATATTCCACACTATAATCATTATCCATTTCCTCAAGGAACGTCTTGATCTTTTCCGCCCTTTCATCGGCCAGTGCCGTTGTGTCGATAGCTTCGTACCTGGTAATGTTCTGGTGTATGAACTCTTTGGTGGTGTAGCTATCGTTTATCACCTTCGCTTGGAAGTCGGCCCCAGCGAATTCTACGTAGTCCTTCTCCCCTTGCTCTGCGAACGCTTCATCGTAATCTATGGAATCTTCCTGGTACCATCCGTCAGGCAATAGGTCTGATGTTATCAACAGGTCATGTACATCGCCGTCGTACCTGCCACCATCATCTGAGGAAATGCATCCTGCGAAAAATGTGGTGATCAGCAAGATGATCGTGAGATGCACTAAGAGAGTTCTTTCTTTCATGCGATCAGATTGACATAGGACAGATATTATTTATCTTTAACGCCTGATATGGTGTAAATCTGCTTTTTTCCTTCAACATGGAAATTGGGAGGGGATGCAAGATATCTAAGAAGTCCCATTTCTGCCCAAGATGTCTTTCATGGCCATTTTTACCCAATCTGCAGGCCTATATAAGAAATATCATACTAATCTAAAGGTTTGTACCAAAATATTTATATATGGGATATACCTTTATAGTAAAATACATAGGTATTGTTATACCTAGATATTATAATCTTGGATTATAATGTGGTTGTGTGGTGTGTATAAGTGAAATCTCGAAAGCCTTGTGAAATATATTCAGGCGGAATGAAAAATGCTATATCGAAAGGTAATAGGTGTATTCACCATACTTGCAGGAATAGTGATATTTGCACTATACAGCCCCATTATTGTCGCGAACATAGTTTGGCTAATGTACGCATGCGCTTCAGTGATAGCCCTCGTTACAATAGCCACCACGAATCCTAAGGCCTATTCGACACACAATTGGGTGCCAAGAAAGATGAATGTGCCAAATCGCCAAGAGTGCTCCAAGGTCAATTCTGTAAAGGTATATTCTAAGAAGGATGGGATCGTTGTCGGCTACACTATGTTGGTCTGAATCAATAAATATATCTACGATAATGTATGAGGTGTAATGGGATGCTAAGGAAATTGACCATCTTGGTGATCATAGTGCTTGCGGGCCTTATGGCAGTCTCTACCGGGGCATTTACTAGCTTGTCCACAGATAGGGGGGCTGATGTCAGGGTCGCGGGCGATGCAATAGCTTTGCTCAGTTTTGCATCAACTTCGGCATTCTCCCATTATCAGGATGATATGTTAACGATAGATTTTGATGATGTGGCAGCTGATGGTGTTAACACGGATGCCATCACATATCTTGATGGGGTATTCTCTGTCACGAACAATGGTTCGAACGCCGTTATGGTATCCATATCCAAATCAGGCCCGAATGCCTCAAGTGTGGATTTTGGCCATATCGAGGAGGGCATTGTACTAGACGTAGGCCAGTCTTGCCTGATATCCATGACAATAGATTCCAGGGGATTGTCTCCTGGAGATGAGCTGATCGACCATATCACGCTCAATGCAGTGACACAGTAGCTGCATGGGCCATTTATCCATTAATTTATTAAACTCCCTGTCAGTTCTCCTTTTATGGAGCTCCATCGATGCAGGAAGAGATACACCAATTCCACGCACAGGGTAAAGACCCCAGAGGAGACGTATGATCTCGTCAAGGATACGATGCCCAGCGTGGGCGTAACGGAGACCCTGGACATCACCGACCTTGACAGGGTCGGAATACCTGTGTTCATCTCAAAGAGGGTCGAGACCGATACTGGAAGGCAGATGATACACAATGGCAAGGGATTCTCGACTATCGAGTCGATAGTCTCTGCGATGATGGAATCGATCGAGAGGCATTGCTCTTCCTTTGAGGCGGGGCTTGTCACCGTGTCCCCTGCAATATCCCTGGACTCCCGTTACATCGACCCAGTCGATCTTGTACTGCCCAACCCGGTGCTCTACAGCGAAAGGCTGCCGCTGTCATGGTGCAGGGGTGCGGAGCTGATGCATAGGGGAGACGTCCTAGTGGCGGCAAACGCAGTGTTCCATCCATTCCCCCAGGGCCCAGGATGGCTCTTCAGGTCCAACACGAACGGGCTTGCATGCGGGAACTGCCTGGAAGAGGCCATCTTGCACGCGCTCTGCGAGGTCATAGAGAGGGACGCTTGGTCCCTGGCCGAACTATCGAATTCTGCACCCAATGACGTGATCCTGGACACAGACGACCCACACATCAACTGGGTCTTGGACAGGTTCAATGATGCAGAGGTCGAAATAACGATCAAGGACATTACATCTGACATAGGGCTCCCAACGTTCTTTGCCGTTTCAGACGATGTCAGGGATAAGGACCCAACTTTGCTCAACATGGGCGTTGGCACCCACCTGAGTCCAAAGGTCGCCCTCATAAGGGCCCTGACCGAAGTGGCCCAGAGCAGGCTGTCACAGATATACCAGAACAAGACCAATCCCTCTGGGTCCATTCTGAAGCAAAGGCTTGGCTATGATAAGATAAAGGCAATGAACAAGAAGTGGATCCAAAGGTCGAAGAGCGTAAGCTTCAGCGAGTTCGAATCATTTGACACCCAATTCCTCCTTGATGACATCGAGGTCGTGCTCTCGATGCTCAGTGGCAAGGGGTTTGAGAACGCATGCGTGGTCGACCTTACGAGGGAGGCCATTGGCGTGCCTGTGGTGCGGGTGGTAGTGCCTGGGCTCGAACAAAGCTCAGTCGATAGGGACAGAGTCGGGAAAAGGGCCAGAAGCATTATTACATAAGGGGGATAAACGCCTTTCCCAATCCCAACGTCATGTCTAATTTTTGCGTGAATCATTAGCCAATAAAAACCTTTCGTAAAGTGTGGCTTTGTACATAAAGTCTCAAGTGAACATAAAGTTCCATTAACTTGAACATAAAATCTTGATCAGTTTCCCCACTTGTTACAAAAAATCGACCCCATATCCTACATATCCCCGCTGCTTCAATATACATCGTGTACACATATCGCACGCGTCAGGTGGCACTGCGGGGCAGGCACTTCTCCAGCTGGTGCCACCTGGCGAAGAACGTCTACAACAAGGCGAATTACATAGTCCGCCAGGAGTTCTTCTCCAGCGGCCGGTGCATCGGCCATTATGAGCTCTACAGCCTTATGAAGGATGACGGGGAGTACCGAGAGCTGCCATCGCTCGTTGCCAACGAGGTGCTGAGGACGCTCTCCGCGGCGTGGAGGTCGTTCCTTGCCGCCGACGGGTCGTACCTGCAACACCCCTCCCGCTTCTTCTCCCGTCCAAGGCCCCCGAGATACAAGGATAGGGACGGCGAGATCGCTGTTTGCTTTCCAAAACACCATCTATCGCTTAGGTTGGGCAGGCTTCTCCTGCCGAAGAAGGTGGGGAGGCACCAGATAAGGCACGCACTGCCAGAGGCAACCACATCAACGCTGACGTGAACGCTACCTATAACATAATAAGAAAAGCATTCCCCAATGCCTTGGCGGAGGGGATAGAGGATGTCAGCTTGCATCCGGTACGCATGCCTCTGTGCACTGCGTGCGAATGAACATAAAGATACGATGCATTATGTGCAAAGCCCATCATTCATCGTAAAGAAATGCTCCTATATCTTAGGCATTCCGGGTAAGATGAGCCTATCCTGCCTATATCTTCCATATTGGCACTTCTGCGGGATATGGGTCTGTAAATACCCTACATCTCGGCATGCATTTTCTTCCATTCGCTCAACGGGACCCCGTTCTCCTTTTCGTACTTTGCCCTGTGAATGGAATTATAGCTGCAGAAAGGTATGATCCTGCCGTCGGTAAGGCCATAATGTATCCCACATCTCCTCACCCTCTCGATGTCGAAGTTGTAAGGGTCCATGAAGTGCATCGCCCCTAGGAACAGGGTTTTATTATGGAACGCGGCGGTGTCGCCAACAGTTCCGTTCGTAAGCACGTTAAGTATCAGATTCCTAAGATTCAAGCCTGGGGGTGCTTTCTCATTGTTGATGAAGCTAGGCAGCTTGCTCGTTATCTTGAGCGTGATCTTCGCCTTGGCCACCTTGCCGCTATCCTTCACCTTGATAGCCATCTCTTCCAGGAAGTCGAACATCGCATCGACCTCGATGAATCTGGTTATTGGGATTATCTGGTCTTTGACCTTGAACAGGTATGTGCCAACCCCACAGTGCTCGTGGCAAGTGAAGGTGAGCTGGGGCTCGTTCTTCCAGGCTGATATGAAGTGTGAGATCGGCGCTATGCTCGGCACAGGATAGAGGTCCTCTTTAGTGATCTGCCCGTTGGTCTGCTCATCAAGCAGCCTTGCAAGATCGGGGATCGTGATCCTCATCTTCTCCAGCTCTTCCTTCTCTATCCTTCCGGAAAATGATACTGGCTGGAAGTTCACGCCTTTCACGACGTCCCCATTGTCGAACGCGAATCTGACAATGTCCCCCACCTGGTCATCGTTCACGCCCCTGACAAGGGTTGGGACCAATACTATGGATGTCATCTCGGCCTTTCTGATATTCTCGATGGCGGCAATCTTTTCAGGCAGTGCATTATAGCCCCTGGCCGTGATGTAGGGGGCTTCCTTCACGCCATCGAACTGCAGGTAAAAAGTATTGAGGCCTGCGGCCTTCAGCTTCTTTATGAAGTCGATGTCCTTCACGAATCTCTTCCCGTTGGTAGCAACTTGGATCTGTGTGAAACCTAGTCTTTTTGCCTCTGCGACTATCTCGGGGAAATCGTCCCTTATGGTGGGTTCGCCACCAGAGAACTGGACCGCCCAGCACCTCACCGGTTTCTCATCTGCAAGCCTTTTAAGGATCTTTACTATTTCCTCCTTCGTGGGTTCTAGCACGTAACCCGTCGCGGCGGCATTGGCAAAACATATGGGGCAACGCATGTTGCATCTGTTAGTTATGTCGATGTTTGCAAGCAATGTGGATGTAAGGTGATTTTCGCACAATCCACAATCATAGGGACAACCCTTCCTCTGGTCCACTTGGGGATTGTCCAATCCTTCCCCGTTGGTCCTGAATGGTTTGGCCCAACTATAATATTCATAATCTGACCAGTAGACATCACTGAAGTGGCCATGTTCATCACACTCTTTCTCTATGATCACTTTATTGTCCCTTTCCAATATTATTGCATCTATTACCTTAAGACACTCTGGACAAAGTGATTTTGTCTTCTTGATCTCCTTCATTTTCCCAACCTGCATTTATATTATGACGGTCTCACTTTCAGTTCTTATTAGGTCAGTTTTATTAATGGTATTTATATTTTATCATGACAAATATGTCACTAATTTAGATTTTTTTGAATAATATTTGTCATTACTATAATTTTTACAATTATATTACTATGTATCGTAATATAATAATATTTCCCTCTCAAAATATACCTAAAAGAATAGGGGTGATAGTCGACTCTATCAGGGCCGCCAAGAGCAAGAGCAAGAGCACAAGGTACATCAGGTCCCATGATCCCATCCCTTCCCTGATGTAGTAGGCGAGCACCTTGGACGCGTCCTCTCCCTTATCCCTGAAGGCTGCAACGATGCCGAACAGTATCATGGAATTCAGTCTGAGCCCGACTGCAGCGGCTATTATTATGCCGGGGACCTCGAATATGCCGTGAGGCAAGATGCCAACGAGGAAGTACAGAAAGGGTTCGTCAAGGATGGCCCCGAACACCCCCACAATGGCGCCGTTTAGAAGCATCGAGAAGATTATGTATGCACCTCCTATCAGGGGGATGAGCGGCAACACTATGCCTATCAGGATGGCTGTCTTGGTGTTGTTGCCGAAAATGAATACAGCTATCTGCCATATCGGTCTATCGGAGCTAAGGCCTGAGATGTTCTCCAGATCCTCGATCTGCTGGGTCACGAGCTCATATACGCTGTTTTCCAATGCAAGCCCGAGGATTATCCCGATCATGAATATGAATGTCGGATAGATTATGTATCTCTTGTTCTTCTTCAATAAGGACCATATCCTAGCCCACGTGACCTCGAAGTGCAGTATGACCAAAAGCCCTATCGAGACCATCGCCTGCAAGAGGTTTATTCCAACAAGGTTGTCGAATAGCACATCGCCCCCATCAATGAACATTACGAACACGAGAGCGAATGTGAGGAGCACCGTTGAAGCGCCGCAGAATAGGATCTTGAAGTAGCTTTCCTCTGCCTTTACCAATCGCCTCCAGGCAAGCATGCCAAGCTTGTAGGCGACGAGGATGAAAGCCCCCAGGAATACAAGGAATATGGCGTTCATGTGTCATCAATCCTTTCTGGTAGGGCCTCTTCCCCAAGGAGCTGCGCTAAATACTCCGTTGCGTACTGCCCCTTCTTCAGGAAGAATCCCAGGTCGCATCTTGTGGACCCGTATATCTCGTCATCGAGCACTTCGTACCTCAGGTCAGAATACCTGGCAAGTATCTCCCTCTGGGTGCCGCTGGAATCGAATGGCCTGAAAGTATGATTCTCAAAATCCTTGAAGTCCAGTTCCTCCCTCTCCATTATCTCTTTTGCTATGGAGCCGATCGTCGAATTGGGCAGTATGGTCCTTGATCCTATCAGTGGGGCTGAAACAGATATCTCGCCCTCTATCATCCTTGAAACCCTCTCAATGTTTGACCTGTTGACCATTGTGGTGGCCTTTCTCTCATATCTGTCCATGATTATGTGGTCGCCTATCTCTGCAACGTTGGGGGGGACATCCTCTATCCTCCTCTTGACTATCTCATTGAAGAGCTTTGATTGATACGCATGCACGAACAGTTTCAGAAGCCTTTCAGGCAGAGCCTTGAAGCAGTCCTTGAAGTCCTTGCCCTCGTGGGCGAGGGAAAACAGCATGGCCCTCTCGTACCTTAGCCCCTGCGGGAATGCCTCATAAGCCTTTTTGAAGTCCATGTCATCCAAAAACTCCCTTCGGACCTCGGACATTGGGTCTAGGGGGTACGGTTTCCCGATGTAAGTTAGTGCCGCCCCCTCATAGTCCTTTTTCACTATGAGCTTTCCGACCTCCGCAGTTACAGGCCTTTGGAGCCCGAACCTCTGGTATCCAAAGTAATTTATAAATCCGTGCCACTCGCTGAACCTGTCAAGGCCCTTTTGGATGTCCTTGCCTAGCTCAGGCTTTGGCCTCTTGATCTTTCGCACCACTATGTCGAACTCATTGCCTTCAAGGTCGCCTATGTTGATCCTGTCACCGCGCTCAACGTCCTTGACCTCCACGCCTGGAATATTCAATGAAAGGACCTTCTCCTCAGGTACGCCATAAAACGAGAACTTCTGCACAGAGGCCGATGTCTTGTCCTTCAATCCAGCGTATCCGACGCTCTTTTGGGAGATTGCCAAGGCCTTGGCCATCTCCTTGACCAGCAGGGTGGTGTCCCAGTCGACCTTTTCTATGGTCGCCACTATGCAGTCGTCCTTCTTGTGACAGACTATCGATCTTTCCCTGACAGTGAATTCCTTTGGGCAATGTTTGATTATCATGAAATCACGTGCTTTTGGCATCCCGATGAGACTACGAAAGTTTTTTAAATTAAAAAAGGTGTCTCTTATTTTGTGCCGTCATAGCTCAGTTGGTAGAGCGCCCGCCTGTTAAGCGGATGGTCGCAGGTTCGAGCCCTGCTGACGGCGCCATTCTATGCTCTTTTCCAATATTATTGCCTATTCCTTCCTATTTGCTTGTAATACAGTGCCATGCCAGCAAAGGCCATGAATATTATTGAGTGGAGGATGAACTCAATGGAATCTGACCTTCCGTCAATGGCGTAATATAGGGCCATTAGGAGGTTGGCGACTGCAATGATGGCAATGACGCAATTCAGTACGTCTTTGTTTCCCATATACACTCCTTTTGGGCAAGAGTTAAAAACATGCCTGTCCCAACTCAATTGGTGAAGTAATGAAGGTATTGGTCTTGTATTATTCATTGACTGGGAACACTAGGAAGCTCGCGGAGGCCGTGGCGAAGGGTGTAAGGGAGGCAGGCGCCGAACCTGTGCTAAGGAGCACAGAAGAAGTGACTAAGGAGGATTTTGCCGAGGCCGCTGGCATCGTGGCAGGCTCCCCGGTATACTTTGGGACCATGGCATGGCAGCTGAAGAAGGTATTCGATGAGTTCGTCACCATGAGAAGGCAGGGAAGGACTGAAAACATGGTAGGCGCTGCCTTCGCATCGGCAGGCAATGACACAGGCGGAAAGGAGACCACCATATTCTCGATAATCAATGCCCTTATGATATATGGATGCATCATAGTCGGAGACCCATTGGATGCGACGGGACACTATGGTGTCGGCTGCGTGGGCTCTCCCGATGATGTCGCCCTTGCCAACGCATCAAAGCTGGGCAAGAGGGCAGCAGAGCTTGCAATGAAAATCAGTAGGTAATCAATGAATTCCCCTTCTTTTTCATCGATTTTTGGATTTGCCGAAAATCTTTTATAGTGGGCTGGTAACTATCATAAATATTCTGGGGGCCTATAGCTTAGTTTGGTGGAGCTCCCGGCTCATAACCGGGCGGCCAGGGGTTCAAATCCCCTTAGGCCCACCTTATCCTACGTTTGTATATCTCAATTATGTTGTCAATTTCCTTTCACCATTCTATTATACTTAACTAGGTGGGTTCTCTGATATATATGTTCTATTTATAAAGAAAAGGCCTTTGTGTAAGAAAAAATGACCTTGTATTTGGTTGATATTTCAGTTCTTCCCAATTGACTTATGAGAAAATAAAAAAAGAGATGAAGAAAAGGGATTTTATTCAAAGAAGTCCGAGTTATCGTCCTCTATGTCCGTCATCTCATCGGCATACATGTTCACATTGTCAAGGTCGCTTTGCAATGCGTAGTAGTACTGTTCGAAGAGAGCGTTCAAAGGATAACCTGTGAGGGGGAACTCGCCCGGATTGTTGTCCCCGATCGCATTGAGGGCATCCTGGGCCGTGTTTGCATTGGAGTAGAACACATTCGCCTCAGACACATATGCATCTGCAGAGTCGAAGTCCCCATCTTCAGCAGAGCTTGCTGCCTGTAGGCCCTTCTGGATGAAACCCACGTAGTTGTCGAAGAGGCTTATGCCCGTCGCGGCGTATTGCTTCACATAGTCATGGGGGATGTTCTCGGCGGCATCTGCCATCTCATTGGCGTATGTGGAGAGCATCTGGAAGTCTGCAAGGGCCATCTCGCCTGTCAATATGGCCTGTTGGTACTGGTCTGAGTTGTAATAGTCCATGAAATCGTACATATAGTCGAATGCGGCATCCTGACTGTCGACCACATTCAAATATGACATGCTGTACATGTCGATGTATATGAGCATCTTCAGGTTATCCACGTAGCTTTGCCCAGCATTTATCTTCCTCTGCCATGCTTGCACATAGTCCTCGGTAAAGCCGTTGTCCATGTCCTCTGCAACGCCCATTAGATTGTGCACCTCATATGCGAGTAGATTCAGCTCATCGGTGGCCTCATCAACCTTTTGGATGGCCAGATCATAGTATCCGTCGTCATATGCGTCCTCTGCTTCCGTTATGATGTCCTCGCCGGTCATGGCATATCCATTTGCCTTATCGACGATCTCGTTCCATTTATCGATGTTCTCATCGCCACCAAGGCAACCTGATACGGCCGCCAGGGGTATAAGTATCAGCAATACAGCAAAAAATCGTTTATGCAACAAATCACCTTAGATATCATTCCTTTTTTTCAATAAATTTGTTTCTGTAAAATACAGATTGCGTTTTATATGCTACTCGAAAAACTCTTGATGCTCCTCTTCCAACTGCCTCATCCTTTCCCTGTAGCCCAAGGCGGACGATTCGGAATTTGATTTGATGGCAAGGTACGTGGCCCTTAGCTCCTGCAATGCGAATCCCTGGGACGGGAACGCGTTGGGGTGCATGGTCTCTATGCCTATGAGCAAGTCGATAGTGGCTATGTAGTCACCATAATCCTCGTTGGCAGTTGAGATCAGCTGGCCTGATGCGCTTTCATCCCCCTGCATCGCACTGTTTGCCGCCATCTTGAGGTGGTCCAAGGCGCTAGAGGCATGCCCGACAAGGTCAGCTATGCCATTTGCATAGTCGATCACAAACGGTTCGCCGATCCCTACGGATATGGACTTAAGGTCATTTGCGACACCCTCCATGGTCTCGTACTTGTTCAAGGAGCTAGTTGCCGACGTGACGGCGGCTTCGTGCTCTCCCTTGTAGTAGTAGTTGAACGCCTGCGACATCTGCTGCTCCGCCACGGGATGCAGTGATGAGACGTTATAGAACTCCACGTTGAACATGTCGATGCTAATGATGACCCTAAGGCACCTCAGGCTGTTGGCGATCTCCTGGACCTGCCCTTCCCAAGCTATGACGTAGCCAGTCAGGTACTCCTCTTCCATCCTCTTGGCGTATTCCTTGAGCCTGGCGATGTCAAAGAGCGCCTTATCGTAGCACTCCAGGGCCTCGTCAATGGATGCCAGGGCCTTCTCGTAGTCCAGGTCCTCGATATGGGAATTTATGTCCATGTCGTGCCCGTTGCCTTCCTCCAGGCTCTCGTTCACCTTCATGACCAGGCTGTTCCAATCTTCTGTCTCAGAACCTCCATCGGATATGCACCCTATGGCAGAAAAGGCGAATAGGATCATCAATGGAACGGACAGCAATCTGGTTTTCACGAATTAGCATTATTTGCATCGTTTTTAACTTTTCCGTAGGAGGCTTTTGCCCCTTCTCTCAAGACTTATGTTGGCTATGGAGAACATCATTACGAGGGCGCCTAAGAAACCGATGGCATTGAGGCTCTCTCCGAGCAATATGATGCCCAATATGGTGGCGAAGACGATCTCGTTCATCAGAATCACAGAAGAGGCTGTCGCGGACACGGTCTTGAGGCCATATGTCCACAGGAGGAATGTCACGACAGTGCAGAAGAACGCCACATACACTATGAAGAGCATGTTCTCGCTTGTCAGGTGCACATCCGTTCCCCACAGGAACGGCAGGAGCAATAGCGATGTCAGGAGGACGAGCATGTAGTTTAGCTCGAATATGCAGGCGCCGTCCTTGACGACCTTTCTCGAGAGGGCTATGTAGAATGCCCAACATGTGCCCCCTAACAGCACTATAAGGTCGCCTTTGACCGAACCACTTAGAAGCAGCCCCACGTCGCCTTCGCTTATTAGAAGAAAGATCCCAACAAGGCCCCCTATCACGGACACGAGCTTCTTCCTTGTGACGGCCTCTCCAAGATAGAAGTGTGCGATGAGCATGACGAAGACTACGTTGATGTTTATCAAAAGGGCGCCCTTGATAGCCGAGGTATGGTCCAGTCCGATGTACTGGAAGAGGAAACCTCCAGCATTGAAAAGCGCCATCATGTAGACGTACTTGTTCCTCAGAAGGGATATCTTGAAGCTTTTCTTGTAAGTAAAGTAAATGATCGTGAAGAATGCGCTAGCAAATAGGAATCTTAGCACAACGAAAGGGATAGGTTCTATGTGGTCGAGACCTGCCTTGATGGCGACGAATGAGGAGCCCCAGAACAATGTGGCAACGAGCGTTGCTAGCTCCCCCTTCCATTTCTCCAACATCAGTCTTGTCTCTTGCCGCGCTTTTTTATAACTTTTCGATGAGGGCAGGCAGTTCGGAGAGGGCCTTTATATGAAAATCGCTTACATCGGTCCTGGATTCTTTGCGTGACCTGTTCATGAGCACAGTACGCATTCCTACTTCATTTGCCCCAATTATGCAGTCTATGTCGTTGTCCACGAAGAGTGCGTCATCGGGGTTGCAGTGCGCCCTTTCCATGGCGATCTCATATATCCTCCTCTCTGGCTTCTCGGCGCCTACCTCCTCAGAGATGACGACATTGTCGAAGAACGCCTCGAGCCCCAACCTTAGGACCTTCTCCCACTGCTTCACCGCCCTTCCGTTGGATATGATGTTCAAAGACAGCCCCATTCTCTTCAGTGCTATGAGCGTGGAGATGGTATCGTCATAAGGCATGATGTTCGCGAACTTGGAGTTATGGTAACCAATTATGCCGGCAGATACTATCTTGAAGTCCTTCCTTCCGAGGACCTCCTCGGCAAGGATGTCAAAATGATTGGAGAAGTTCGAGCCCTTCTCCCTGATTATCTTCATCAGCTTAGAACATCCCTCTTCGAGCTCTAGCGGCAGCCCCTTGCTTATCATGGAGTGCACGGCCGCCCTCCGCGCCAGGCTTGCAAGCCTCGTCGTATCATAGAGCGTGTCGTCTAGGTCGAAGAAGACCGTGGTTATCATGCTAATGAACTCTATTGTACAGATATTTAAAGCTTTATCAATCTGCCATTGGGTAGCGTGGCCTCTATCGTGCCAGAGTCTGTCACAACGCCAAGCTCGAACGTCGGGAAGAATCTGTTCAGTATCCTTTGGGCCTTTTGGGCGTCATCCTTTTTCACAATGACAATGAAGCCTATGCCCATGTTGAACGTCTTGTACATCTCCTCGTCGGTTGCCTTGGCGTAATGCTGTATCGCCACGAACGGTGACAGAGGGTCCGGCATCTCGATCTTGAATCCTATCCCTCTCTTAAGCCTCTTGAGATTCAGAAGCCCTGAACCCGTGACGTGCACAAGCCCTGTCGGCATCACATCCTCAAGCAGCTTCAGTATCGGCCTGACATAAAGCCTGGTGGGCTCTAGCAGTATGTAGTACTCGTCCTTTGGAATTGCCTTTCTCGCTAGGGTGAAACCATTCGAATGGACCCCTGAGCTCTCGATGCCTAATATAAAATCTCCAGGAGATATGTCCTGTCCTGTGATGATCTTGTCCTTGTCGACGATACCAACAGCCGTTCCAGTGAGGTCCAGGCCGTCCCCGTCACCGCTCAAAAGCTCGGGCACGGTCGCCGTCTCCCCCCCGATGATCGTTATCTCAGCCTCTTCGGCCCCAGCGAGCAGACCTTCACCTATCTGGGCCATCACATCGTTGTCCGGCCTCTGCAGGGAAATGGTATCTACCATGGAGAGTGGGGTAGCGCCACAGCAGATGATGTCGTTCACGTTCATGGCTATGAGGTCTATGCCCACCGTCCGGTAGGTGTTCAGTTCCTTGGCCAAAAGAAGCTTGGTGCCCACCCCGTCCGTCGATATCGCAAGGGCCTTTCCATTGCCGATGTCGATGACGCCTGAGAAATGCCCTATATCGGTGAGAGGCGCCCCAATCATCCCCTTCCTGAACTCCAGGGTCCTCTTTACATATTCGGACAAGGCCCCTATGGCCTCCTCCTCCTTCTTGATGTCTACTCCAGAACTAGCATAATCCATATCCATCATTCCTAGTATTTTCCCAGTATCCTCAATGCCAGGTACGCAGCGTTCTGCCCGTTGTCGATCCCGACGCATGCCACCGGAACGCCCTTTGGCATCTGAACTATCGATAGCAGAGAGTCGAGGCCACCAAGGGCTGCGCTGACGGGTACTCCGATGACCGGCCTCTTTGTGTGCGATGCTATCACGCCAGGGAGGGCTGCCGAAAGACCGGCAACTGCAATAAATACGCCCACGTCGCCGTGGGCAAGCTCTCTGACCTTCTCTGGGTCGCGATGGGCCGAAGCCACCTCGACCGCGTACTTCACGTCGTATTCCTTTAGTACATTCTCTATCTTCTCGACTATATGCATGTCGGATTTGCTGCCTGTAACTATGAGAATGTCCAATTGCATCTTAGTACACCAAGTGCTTCCTTGTCTCGTCCTGTCCCAGGAATGGCTTTCCCGGTATCCTAATCTTCACAGCATGTGCCATCTTCTCGGCGCGGACCTTTGCCTCCTGGACGTCGTTAGCGAGTGCTAGCGCAACGCCCATTCTCCTGTGCATCCTTGCCTGGGTCTTTCCGAACAGTCTTATGGCGGACTGCGGGTACATGTTCATTACCTCGTATAGGTTGCTGTATTCTGCATCCCACCCGTCGTAAGGTGATTTGATGACATGGGACGAACCTGGCATGAGCGGCTCTATGATGTTGAATCCGCCCTTCTTTATTGAGGGTATTGGCAATCCAAGCACCGCCCTCACGTGAAGGCCCTGCTCAGAGTATCCTGGCGGGTGGGTCATCATAGTTACCATTCCTGTGTCGTGCGGCCTTGGCGATATCTCATTGGCCCATACGTCGTCTCCCTTAACAAAGAGCTCGCATCCGAACAGGCCGAGCCCTCCAAGAGCGTTCGTGATCTTTTCCGTCGTCTTGTAGATGTTCTCCTCTGCCTTGGCGCTCACTTCAGCAGGCTGCCACGATGCATGGTAATCGCCTTCTATCTGGTAGTGGCCGACCGGCTTTGGAAATGTTGTGATTATCTTCCCGCTCTCGTCGAAGTGCCTGACAGCAAGCTCGGTCACTTCTATGTCGAAGTCTATATGCTCCTCGACTATGACCCAGTCACCCTGGCCCCTGGCGTCCTCGTTGGCTATCCTCCAGGCTGTCTCGACGTCCTCAGGCCCCTTCACGAAATATGAACCGTGCCCTGATGATGACATGATGGCCTTGGACCAACAGGGGTATCCTACCTTCTCGCAGGCATCCCTGAGCTCTTCCACGTTCCTTGCATAGGCATACTTGGATGTAGGCACCTTGGCCTCATGGGCTATCAGCTCCCTGGACCTCTCCCTGTGCATAGTGATGTATGTTGCGCGCGCGTTCGGGATTATGTTGTAACCATCGTCCTGAAGAGACTGGAGGCAGTCTAGATTGATGGCTTCTATCTCCGGCACTATGGCGTCAGGCGCTTCAAGCTCTATCAGGGACCTGAGCGCTCCGGCGTTCTTCATGTCGATCGTGTAGCTCTTGTGGGCCACTTGCTGCGCAGGGGCCCTGTCGTACCTGTCGACGGCAACGGTCTCTATGCCCAGCCTTTGGGCCTCTATAATAACCTCCTTTCCTAGTTCACCGGAACCGAGCACCATGAGCTTGGTCCTTGTCTTGGTGATAGGTGTTCCCAATATATCCCTTTTAACCCTGGTTTCCTTAGTCATGTACATACCTCTTACGTCTCAATTCTACCGATACCGGGGATCCAGTCTATGTTCTTTCCGATGAGTCCCCTCTCCTCTCTGTAGTGGAATATGTCCCTGGCAAGATTGGCCTGGTCCATCCTCTTCTCTAGCAGGGCCTTTGTGCCTATGTCCTTCCTATGGAAAAGCTTCCAGTCGGAAGATATGCAGGAGATCGCCTTCTCCACCTTCTCATTGGCCTCTACTATGCTGTCTGCAGCAGCATAGACCTCCAATGCGCGGGACCCTCCCGTGTAATACTTCCCATCATCCTCATACACTGAGCCAAAGTATACCTTTGAACCAGTTTTATTGATCTTATCCATATCCATGTTCAGGATATGGCCCTTTCCAATGTCCCTCTCGTTCGGATAACCTTTAGGGGCAACGACCTTGACCACGGTGGCCTTCCTTTCAAAGTCTGCCTTGATGCCCTTTAGGCTGCCGTTCTGCATGCCTTCCATGATCTCGTCGAAGTTCTGAAGCTGTGGCATTATGTTCACGGTCTCGGGGTCTCCAAGCCTCGAGTAGAACTCGATGACCGTGGGCCCCCACTTATCTGTGAGCATGAACTGCCCCGAGAGCACTCCGAAGTAGGACTCCCCTGTCTCCTTCTTGATCGCCTTGATGACGTTCTCGACTATCTCATATGATATCTTGAAGTCTTTGTCGGTCAGGAATGGCAGATTGTTGCCGACACCCGATATGGAGCCCATTCCGCCAGTCTCTGGACCTATGTCCTCTACGAACGCATGAGGGTGGTCCTCCACCACCTTTAGGGGGACGATGTTCTTTCCATCGGTGAAGCATTGCAGGGTGTACTCGATGCCCTCTACCCTCTCCTCGATGAGGATAGGGTCCTCTAGGTCCTGGGAGAGCTTCTGATTCACTATGTCCGAGACGTGCCTCTTCTTGGCGGCGCTCTTCTCGTCCTTAAGATAGGCCTGGAGGTCTGCAATGACCTTGACACCCTTGCCTCCCGCCTGCCTAGTAGGCTTGATGGCGACAGAGCCGGCGTATTCGTCTATATACCTGCTGGCCTCCTCGATGTTGTTGAAGGTCTTGAATCTCAGTCTTCCGTAGAGTCCATGCTTCTCCATGAGCCGTCTCATGAATCCCTTGGACTTCTCTATGTCTGCGGTGGCCTTGGATGCCCCTATGACGGTGTGCCCTTCTCTCCTTAGCGCGTCTGACACGCCAGCGAAGAGCGATTCCTCGCTCCCAATGAATATCAGGTCCGGCCTCAACTTGCCCGCCATCCTGCAGACTGCCTCTCCGTTGAGTATGTCCACCAAGTGTACCTCTTTACACGTCTCCAAAAGCCCCGGATTCCTAATCTCAGTGGCAGCGTACACATCATAACCACACTTCTTCGCGTTCTCTGCTATGGCATGCTCCCTGCCCCCACTACCAACGATCATGAACTTCATTCAATCCACCTCCGGATAGTTGCCCGTCATGCACCCTGAGCAGTATCCATCTCCGCCCAGGACATTCACCAGGTCGTCCACACTTATGTATGCGAAAGAGTCAGCGTCAATGATGCTCGCTATCTCGTATTCGGTGTTGTCAACGGCTATGAGCTCGTCCTTGGTAGGCACCTCTGTGCCGAACGGGCATGGCGAGATGAGCTTCGGGCTGCATATCCTTACATGGACCTCCTTGGCCCCCCTCTTCCTGAGGAGGTTCACAATGTTTCTCATGGTGGTGCCCCTCACCACCGAATCGTCTATGAGAACGACCCTCTTTCCCCTCACGGCGGTCCTCACAGGATTGAGCTTTAGCTGGACCCCTATCATCCTTTCCATCTGCGTGGGCTTTATGGCGGTCCTCGTGACCTTCCCCGTCCTCATGAAACCTATGTCCAAAGGTATCTTTGACTCGTTGGAATAGGCCATTGCGAAGGGTATGGCCGTCTCAGGCACGCCGATAACGACGTCGGCCTCGACAGGGTTCTGCTTCGCCAGGAGCTTACCTATCCTGTTCCTTATCTCATGGATGTAGATGCCGTTTATCTTGGAGTCGATCCTGGCCATATAGACGTACTCGAATATGCAGTTCGCGCATGGCGGCCTCTTCTCTGCCTTTATCTCCTCGATGTAGTGCCTGTCGATGACCACTATCTCTCCGGGCTCTATGTCTCTCGAGAGCTCCGCCCCAATGACGTCCAGGGCAGATGTCTCGGACGCGACGACGGCGAGGTCGAAACCTACGCCCCCGATGACAAGGGGTTTTACGCCTAGCTTGTCCCTTGTCGCTATCATCTTCTCCTTTGTCAGTATCACCATGGAGTAGGCGCCGCTGAGGCCATCGAGGAACGACCTCACTGCCTCTTTCTCTGGCATGTTGCCCAGGTCCATCCTGAGCTTCTGGACGGCCTCCTCCGTAATCTTTACGCTCCCGTCGAAGTATATCGCGATGTCGTCAGAGATGTATCCGTTCACATCCCTCGTGGACACTCCCCCGACCCCGCAGCAACCCAAGAGCTCGTTCACTTCGTAGGATTCGAGGCTTTCTTGTATTGTGC
Organism: Candidatus Methanofastidiosia archaeon; assembly: GCA_016930445.1. GTDB lineage: Archaea > Methanobacteriota_B > Thermococci > Methanofastidiosales > NM3 > JAFGGT01. Next base: position 19,415 of record JAFGGT010000027.1, read on the forward strand.
CCTTTCCATTCGCACTTCTTACGTCCTTAAAGTCGCTTATGGACATGCCAAAGCTTTCCTGTCCCCTCGATTGTATCGCTATCAACTGATAATAAACGAACCTAGATACGTTCCATATCTCATCAAAAGCATATATTCCACAGACTCCTGCCATCGTATCACCAATTATATCTTCATGTTTCTCCTTTCTAACTCCCTGTTCCTGCTAAGGCATTCCGCATTGCTGCAGCTGAGATTGGTTGGGTACTCACCATTCAGACATGCCAAGCAAAGCTTGGACCTGGGCATCCCTATGGCCCTTACAAGCCCCTCTATTGTCTGGTAGGTCACCGAGTCGGCGCCTATCTTCCCTTCTATGTCGCCTATGCCCTTGGATGCAACAAGCTCATCCTTGACGGACATGTCGATCCCGTAATAACATGGATTCGTTATAGGTGGGCAGCTCGAGATGAAGTGCACCTCCTTTGCTCCGTACTTCCTAAGGAGGGTCACAAGCCTCCTTGAGGTAGTACCCCTGACAATGCTGTCGTCGACTAGCGCAATCCTCTTGCCGCTTACCTCTTTTCGTATGACATTGAGCTTCTCTATGACCGCCTCTTCCCTGTACTTTTGGCAAGGCATTATGAATGTCCTTCCAATGTACCTGTTCTTTATCAGCCCCTCCCTGTAGGGCAGATTGTTTTTCAGGGCGAATCCAAGTGCGGCGGTCCTTGACGTGTCAGGCACCGGTATCACCACATCCACATCCTTGCTGAAGTCAATGTTCTCGCCCAGCTTGAATCTGACGTCGTAGACGCTTTTGCCCTCTATTATCGAGTCAGGCCTTGAAATGTAAACGTATTCAAAGCAGCAATGGGCAGGTTTTGGCTCCATTATCTGATCGAACTCTATCCCGCCCCTCTTTATCGTGACCATCTCCCCTGGCCTTACATCCCTTATGAGCTCATAACCTGTGACATCGAGCCCGACGCTCTCGCTGCATGCCATGTACTCCTTGCCGTTCTCGGTGTCCTTCTCCCCTATTACAAGCGGCCTTATGCCGTGCGGGTCCCTGAAGGCTATTACCTTGCCACCATCCTGGCCGAGCAGGATGACAGATGAGTACGACCCTTCCACCTTGTTCATCGTTCCCTCGAGGGACGTTATCGGGTCGCTCTTGAGCAGCTCATCCGCGAAAACATTGAGCAGCACCTCGGTGTCCGATGTCGTCTGCAGCGTCCTTTCCTTGGCCCTTAGTTCGCGCTTGAGCTCGAGATAGTTTGTGAGATTCCCGTTATGGGCCAATCCCAGGCCGTGAGGATATTGGAGAAAGAACGGCTGCGATTCTCCTAGCGGATTGTCCCCGGACGTCGGGTATCTCACGTGGCCTATTGCCAGGTCCCCTTTCAGCCCATCTAGGGGGAATCCGTTGAAGACCTCAGTGACCAGGCCGTTGCCGGTCTTCAGGTAGAACTTGCTGTTCAGCGTGAGTATGCCTGCCGCATTCTGCCCCCTGTGCTGAATGGCCAGAAGTGACCTGTATGCGGCCCATGACGCCTCCTTGTCGTACAACCCTATGATCCCGCACATCAGAATCTTTCCCCGATATAGTTTATGACCGATTCGAAGATGACCTTGCCGGAGTGGCCATTGGCGTTCTCCTTGTAGAAGGCCCTCTCAGGATGTGGCATCATTCCGAACACGTTGCCCTTCTCGTTGCAGATCCCGGCGATGTTTTGTGGCGAGCCGTTGGGGTTCCACGGATATCCACAATCTGTCCTGCCGCTCCTGTCGCAGTACCTGAACACTATCTGGCCGTTCTTCTCCATCCTCTCATAGAGCTTGTCGTCTGCCAACAGTAGCTTACCCTCCGCATGTGCTGAAGGTATGACCAGGACCTCGTTCTCTGGTAGCGCCCTTGTGAACACGCACTTATTGGGGCCGACGTGCTTAAGGACGGTGTGCCTGCACTCGAATCTTGCCGAGTCGTTTTCGGCCAGGCATGCGTTCACCTTTCCGATGCTCCTTGAGAAGCCGGGCAAAAGCCCCAGCTCAACAAGCACCTGGAATCCATTGCAGATGCCGCCGATGGCGTAGCCGTCCCTTACGAAGTCCTTGATATCGTCCCAGAATCTGCTCCTTATCCTGGAGGCGAAGATTGCCCCCGCCCTAATATAATCCCCGGACGAGAATCCACCCGGTATCATTAGGCATTGGAAGTTCTCCAGAGATTTGAATTCGTTGAGGTGCACAAAGCTAGGATTGGCGCCGAGCCTCTTGAATGAATCGTATATCTCCTGCTCGTTGTTGGTCCCTTCAATCCTCAGGACGCATACGTTGATGTCTTTTGTCTCCATCTCTTGTTCACCCCATAATGTCCCATAAAGGCCTTTGCCAAGCCTCTTTCATACTCTTGACCTCAATATCGACCAACATCTTGCCGTCCTTGGCCATCCTCAGCCTGTCGCCACCTGTCGCGCCTAGGATTGTGAAGGCCACCTGGTGCGCCCTGAGCCCGTCCTCGAACTCGGCCCTGTCATTGGGATCTATCTCACATATCCACCTGGTGTTCGATTCTGAGAAAAGCTCCTTGTCAGGCCTGAGCTTCCCCTTTAGAGTTATCGCAGCGCCGATTTCATTGCCTATGCACATCTCGGCGAGGGTACAACATATGCCCCCCTCTGAGATGTCATGGCAGGAAATGACCATTCCCTTGCCCATGAGCTCTATCAGGGAGAACGAGGCATTGGAAAGCTCGTAGGGATTGACCCTTGGCACAATTCCACCGGCAATGCCCCTGTACCTAAGATAGGCGCTTCCGCCAAGCTCGTCCTTCGTATTACCTATAATATATATTAGATTGCCGTTGCCCTTGAACGGGGTGGTGACACTCTTGTTAACGTCGTCTATCAGCCCTATGCCCATTATTGTGGGTGTGGGCGGGCATGCCCCTGCTGGCCCCTCGTTGTAGAGCGAGACGTTCCCGGACACGAACGTTGCGCCTATCTTGCTTATCACATGAGCAAGCCCCTGCACTGCCTGGACGAACTCCCACATCTTCTCCGGCTTCTCCGGATTTCCAAAGTTCAGACAGTCTGCGAAAGAGTGCGGCCTTGCGCCAACGGCCACGAGATTCCTTACAGCCTCGTCGACGGCGCTAGCGGCGCCCCAGAACGGGTCAAGCACCATGAAGTGGGGATTGACGTCTGAAGTGAGGGCCAATCCGCGCTCCGAGTCCTCCAATGGCTTTATTATCGAAGCGTCGGCATGGGTCTCGCAGTTCTCCATCCCCACCAATGGTGGGGAGAACGTTCTTGCCCTTACCTCGAAGTCGTACTGTCTAACGACCCAGTCATCACAAGCACAATTGTAATCTTTCAATAAGGATAGCAGTGTCCCGTTATAGTCCTCTGGCTCACCGAACTCGACATTCTCGTTCCTCGTAGAAACCTTCTTAAAAGGCCTCTTGTACATTGGTCCCTCCGTGAGGAACTCTAGGTCCATGTCGAATATCGTTTCGCCATGCCATTCTATGAGAAGCCTCTTCTCCTGGATGACCTTTCCTATGACCACTGCTGGAACATCCCATTTCCTGAAGATCTTGAGCACCTTGTTCAGGTCCTTTTCCCTCACAGACATCATCATCCTCTCTTGGGACTCGCTTACCCATATCTCCCAAGGCAGGAGGTCCTTCTCCTTCAGATGCACGTTCTCAAGGGTCACTTTGGCACCATAACCACCTGCGAGGGCCATCTCACCTACGACACAGGAGAGGCCTCCCCCTCCAAGGTCCTTGAGCCCTGTCAAGAGCTTTTTCTCGTTCGCCTCAAGACAGGCGTGTATCAGTGGTTCCTTCATTATAGGATCACCGACCTGGACCGCGGAGCGAGAGGACACCTGCGAATCGTCGTCAAGTTCCTTTGAAGCGAACGTCACTCCATGGATGCCGTCCCTTCCGGTGCCTCCTCCGGCCAGGACGTATATGTCGCCCACATTGCCCACCCTGGAGTATACGATGTCCTTCTTTTTGACAATGCCTACACATCCAACGTTCACTAGACAGTTTCCGAGGTAACCTTTATGGAAGGCCGTCATGCCTGAAACGGTCGGGATGCCGACACGGTTTCCATAATCCCTTATTCCGTCAACAACGCCAGAGAAGATGTATTTGGGGTGCTTGACCCCTTTGGGAATAAGTTCAGAAGAAGTGGTGGGTGGTGCAAAGAAGATCGGGTCGACAAGGGCAATGGGCTGTGCTCCCATGCAAACGACGTCCCTGAGTATCCCTCCTATCCCTGTTGCCGCCCCTCCGTATGGCTCTATGGCGGAAGGGTGATTATGGCTCTCCAACGCCACAGCATACGCGTGATCCTTGTCGAACTCGACCAGTCCTGCGTCCTCCTTAATAACGAAGAGATTCTGGGGGGCGTCGAAGTTGAAGAGATACCTCTTCAGATAATATTTCGATGATTTGTAACAACAATGTTCCGACCACGCTTGTCCCAATGCCTGCAGCTCGATGTCCTTAGGATTTCTTCCTTCCTTCACGAAGTAATCCCTGATGACCTTCAGTTCATCGAGGGAGAGGCCGGTGCCGGTCTCTTCGCTGATGCCTTTGAGCCTTTCTTCGCTGACATTGAGGTCTATCTCAAATATGTCTGGCATGGGGGCTCACCATCTTATTTCGTAGTCGTGGATCACTGGATTGGTCAGGAGTTTTTCGGCCATCTCCCTGACCCTCTCTTTGGCCTTGTCTTCATCGGAGGCCTTTATCGTGATCTTGAAGTATTTGTTGACATGGACCTCCTCCACCTCGTCAAAGCCCAATAGCCTAAGGGCCTTCTTGATATTGTTTCCTTCGGGGTCGGATATTCCCTTCTTAAGACCCACATTGACTATAACGTCCTTTGTCTCCATAATCATACACCTGTTATCCTGTATTGCAGATCCCTATATATCGCGGATGCCTTCGTTATCATATCGCCCGGGAGCGGAGGTATGTCAGGCTCTGCCATGCCCCTGCCACGCGCCTTATAGAGGCTGGCCTTATATCCAATGCCTTCGTAGTATTTTCTCACGAACTCTTTGGAGAGCTCGATGCACTCGCCTCTTTCCCATGCCGCCTTGTCCCAGAATCTGTCCTCATCGGCTGTTCCAAAGACATCGATAATCATGATGTTCCTATCCTTGTCGAAGGCGAACTCCTTCTTGCCATCGACATGTATAAGCCCTCTTTTAGAGACTTCTCTTTCTATCTCTTCATCCAATAGCAATATAATACTTAATATGTCGTCATATTCAGCTTTGGTCAGTCCCGATATCCTCAGTGACTCCTCAAGCCCAAGGAGCCTGTCGACCCTTTCGAGCTTGGTAGATGTCTCGAGATAGGGCCTTGGCAGCATCTCCCCATATCTTACCTCGTGTCCCTCCTCGAATCCTAGGTCGGCGGGATCGATTGCTCCCTTCCCGATCCTGTCATGCAGCGAGCCCGCAACATAGTGTCTTGCAATGAACTCTAGAGGAATGAGGTAATTGGTCGTCTCGCTGTTCATCTTGTCATAGTCCCTTATGATATCGACACGCTTCACTCTGAATCGATTTGGGGCTGTCATCTCTATGAAGTGGGTATTGATCCCGAGCTTTTCGGCCCTCTTGAACCAGAATGCCCCTTCCGCACAGAGGGTCCCACCCTTTCCAGGTATTATGGATGGTATTAATTTGTCAAAAACAGATATTCTATCAGTAAATTCGAACTCTAATTCATCCTTCTGAACTTGATGTATTTCTTTTACCGAACCTGACCTAAGAGAGCCCATTTCTTCCCCTCCCTTACTCATTTATATGAGTAAAAAATCTTATATTTAAATCTTTTTATACATAAAAATGTAAAAATAGTGAAAATATTTATAAAATGGACATCGTATGCAGATATTGGTATTGAGGTGATTATATAAAGATATCCACTTTAGGTTCCCATTCAGCCCTCAACATCTTAAGGGGTGCAAAGGACGAGGGTTTCGAGACGCTTCTCATATCGCCGAAGGACAGGGTTTTCTATGAGCGATTCAACGTTGCAGACGAGATAGTGTATGTTGAGGAAATGGGCAGCTTCCTCAGGGAGGACAAGGAGCACCTGCGTGGTGATGTCATCATGGTGCCACATGGAAGCTTCATCTCTTACCTTTCGCTCGATTTCCTTGAGAATGATTTTGGCACAAGGCTCTTTGGCAACAAGTACTTGTTCAAATGGGAATCCGACAGGGACCTGGAAAAGGAATGGCTGGAAGGCTCGAAAATAAGGATCCCCATGTCATTCGACTCTCCAGAGGATATTGACAGGCCAGTCATCGTGAAGTCCTTTGGGGCCAAGGGGGGCATGGGTTACTTCCTTGCGAACGACACTGAGGACTTTGAAAGGAAATCATCGGGCCTCTCTGGAGGATATCAGATCCAGGAGTATGTAATGGGCGTCCCCATGTACTTCCATTTCTTCTTCTCACCCCTGAACGATGAGCTTGAGCTCCTGTCCGTTGACAGGAGATACGAGTCCAACGTGGACTCTATGGGCAGGATCCCGGCCAGGGACCAGGAACATATGGGCATCAACCCCTCCTATACCGTGGTGGGGAACTTCCCCATAGTGATAAGGGAGTCCCTCCTGGGGCAGGTCTTCGACATAGGCGAGAAGGTGGTGCGCGAGTCGAGAAGGATCTCCGAGATGGGGCTAATTGGCCCATTCTGTCTTGAGACGATATGCACCTCTGAACTGGATATCGTTACTTTTGAGATTTCTGCCAGGATAGTTGCGGGGACCAACCCTTTTATGCCATCATCCCCATATACCTACGCCAAGTATGGGAAGGACATAAGCTGTGGCAGGAGGATCGCCATGGAGGTCAGAGACGCCTTGTCCACAGATAGCATCGAGGAGGTCACTACATGATCGACAAGAATGAAATTATGAAGATAGCCAACGATTATGATAAGGACAATGTTAAGATAGGGGCTCTAGCCTCTCATTCTGCTCTCGACGTGGCCGATGGGGCCATTGAGGAGGGTTTCAAGACCGTTCTCTACTGCCAGAAGGGCAGGGAGAGGACATATGCCAATTACTTCAGGGCAAAGAGGGTGGCCGGCAAGGTTGTAAGGGGCTTTGTCGACGAATGCCACGTATATGGCAAGTTCAGCGAGATGGTGGCTCCGGGGGAACAGGATAAGATGGTCCGGGACAACGTCATCTTCGTTCCGAACAGGTCGTTCACCTCATACATACCCTTGAAGGTCGTAGAGGACGAGTTCAGGGTGCCGATGTTCGGTTCAAGGAACATGCTCAGGATGGAGGAGCGCTCGGAACAGCAGTCATATTACTGGCTTCTAGAGAAAGGTGGTCTACCTTTCCCTGAAAAGATCGATGATCCTGAGGACATAGACGAGCTTGTCGTTGTAAAGCTCCATCATGCCCAAAAGAAGCTTGAGAGAGGATTCTTTACCGCCTCATCATACCAGGAGTACAAGGAGAAGTCGGACCAACTTGTCCAACAGGGCGTCATAACGAGGGACGATCTGGCAGGCGCCAGGATAGAGCGCTACATCATAGGCCCTGTCTTCAACTTCGACTTCTTCTATTCGCCCTTGGAGGAGGAATATGAGAAAGTGGAGCTTCTGGGCGTGGACTGGAGATTCGAGACCTCACTCGATGGGCATGTGAGGCTTCCAGCGGACCAGCAGATGAAGCTCAATGAGAAGCAGTTCCTTCCAGAGTACACTGTCTGTGGGCACAACTCTGCCACAGTGAGAGAGTCGCTCTTGGAGAGCGTCTTCTCAATGGCGGAGAAGTTCGTAAAGGTTTCAGAGAGGCATTACGATCCAGGGATCATAGGCCCGTTCTGCCTTCAGACCTGCATAGACAAGGACCTCAATTATTATATCTACGATGTCGCGCCCAGGGTCGGAGGCGGCACGAACGTCCATATGGCTGTGGGCCATCCATATGGCAACTCCCTCTACAGGGCTAACGTTTCCACAGGGAGGCGCGTTGCCATGGAGATAAGGAGAGGTCTAGAGGAGGACCGCCTCTCAGAGATCCTTACGTAGGGACCTGTTCCTAGAATCCATTATCAGCCTCTCCAAGGTGCCATAGGCCTTTATGGCATCTTCCTTTTCAAATAGGAACACGAATTCCGTGAATGTCGAGAATATGTCGATGATGTTGAGTTTTGCCAGTGTGATGGACCTCAGGAGCGAGTATAGATAACCAGGTATGTTGACGATGTTCTCTGGGTACTTGCAGTCGATTATCGTCACGTTCTCCATGAGCGTGAGGGGCCTGAATGAGGACGTGTGCTTTAGGAAGTCCTTGAGCCTGTCCCTCTCAAGCACGACGGAGAGCTCTTGCGAAGACTGCACCATGAAGAAGGTCTCCCCATGCTCCCATCTTATAAGCTCGTTAACAGATTCTATGGTCTTTATGAGGTCATAGTTCTTCAGGTATGCCACTATGGCTATATCGTTCTTTAAGACTAGCTTGGTCCTTGATATGGCCAAGTTGAGCCTTTCCTCATCGCCGACAGATTCCTTGAAGTGATATCTTTGGATTGCCACGGATATCGATTCCAAAGACACATCCTTCCCCGTCCTTCTCTCGACCTCGGGCTGTATCCATCTTGCGAGGCCGTTGAAGTTGACGATGTTGTTCAGTAGGTAGTCGCCCATCAGCGGCAGTGAGTCTATGATCTCGAACACGATCCTTGCAACGCTCTTTTCCTGTTTCATCGCCAACAACCATATCAATATATGTTACTTTTGGAACAATTAATGTGTGTATGATATATTAATATATTTATCCGGTGATTTAAATTGCATGAATTATTATATATTTATTATTTGTGACATATATCAATAAAATATACCAATATCCTTTGCATTTGTAAATAATAAACTATATATATTTTAATAGCGATAGTTATTTGGTGATAATGTGCCAGGAAGAATAATTAAGCTAAGCAAGGGGGACTGTTTTGACAATGGTCCTGAGTGTTCCTGCGGAAGCAACAGCTGGAAGGTAGGCGACAGCTGTCTGGAGTGCAAGGAATGTGGAAGCGTACTAGAGAGCAAGGGACAGATAGAGGCTATTATTAAGGATGAGGAAAAGAACTGCGGATTCGGGGACTTCCTGATAGGTGGCAGAAGGTCCAAGGGAGTCAATTGCGGCGGAAAAGTGGAGATACATCCTGAAGAGAAGTAATTGATGTGCCCGAATACTAGTTTAAATCAATAACATCTCAATAGCTTTGGCTGAAAGTAAATTATTGGAAAATGATGGCGGAGGTACGAAAATGGGCAAGGTAGGAGATGTGTTCTCATGCAAGGCCTGTGCAAAGGTCGAAGCCCTCTATTATGGGATCAACGACAAGGAAAAGGCGCAGGACTCCCTAAATCTGTTGAGCGACATAGAGAGCATGCTTCAGGAGTTCAGGATGGAGACAGAGAAGCTCGATCTTGACAAGATGCTCAACATTCAGATAGCGACACAGTACAAGAACGCGGCAACCCAGTTCCTGCATCTGGAGGACTACTTCAACGGCATCAAGCAGGGAAAGGGGCCTTCAATGGATGATGAGACGGCAAGAAAGTACGTTTCCAATCTGCATCTGATCGTTAACAGCTTCATCGACTATGCAAAGGAGATAGACAGGGCACATAAGAAAGATGGATTCGAGGAGGATTAATCCTCCTCCAGCGGACATGTGAGAGAGTTCCAGCTCGTGATGCCTCCGAGCATGACCACGAGGTCCTTCCATCCTTCCCTTTTTAACAGGCTTGCCGCTGTCATGGACCTAAGTCCGCTGCCGCAGAATATGTGCACTTCCCTATCCTTAGGGACCTCGTTTTTCCTTTCCGGAAGGTCAGTTATGTGTATATGATGGGAGTATGGCAGCTTTCCCTCCCTAGCGATCTCCTCATCGCCTCTGACATCGAGTATCCATGCGTCCTCGCTGCCATTGTCAATGCTCTTGCACAGGTCCTGCACCGTCTTTGTTATGATACCCTCGCTGGCGTTCCCTGCCATATGCCATGAAAGCATCGCCTTCACTAGATAGCCTTTGATGTTGTCGTATCCCATCCTGGCGAGGTATCTGATTGTTTTTTGGACTTCCATACCATCCGCGACTAGCAAGATGTCCCTATCGTATGGAAGGAACCATCCGCCGAAGCTTGGGATGCCGTCCGCCCAAATAGATATGGACCCTGGAACATGGGCAGAGCCAAAACCAAGTTCGGTCCTTGCATCCAGTATTATCGAGTCCTTCGAGGCGTACTTGAACTCTTTCGGGCTCATTGACCTTGGCGAGGGCATTTCAGTAAGCCTTGGGGTGCCGACAAGATTCCTCTCCTCCATCATCCTGAAGTATGGGGGGTAATCGAGCATCTTTGCCGTGGCGCTGACGAACCTTTCCTTGCCCCCATGTTTGAGCTTGGGATTAAGCTTCCTCTCGAGCCCTATCGTGGTCCATACCCTGTCCGCGATGCTGTCACCGCACACCGAGCCGGCACCATGGGCCGGGCAGAGCAAGGTCCCGTCGTCATGCCCGATTATCTTCTGTATGCTTTCGTAAAGGAGGCCCGACATCTCTTCCAGACGGTCGCGCCCCATGAAATCTGTCCTTCCAACATCACCAGCGAAAAGCGCATCTCCCGAGAATACGGCCCATGTTTCTCCCTCCGGCCCGTACAGCACATAGCTCTTGCTCCCAAGGGTGTGGCCAGGCGTGTCGATGGCCTCGATCCCCAACCTGCCGACGCTTATCCTCTTCCCTTCTGCGAGAATCTTGCCATATCCGTACTCAAGATGGCCGTCCGCATGCAGGATGTCCGCCCCCGTCTTGGCGGAAAGCTCCACCGAGCCAACGATGAAGTCCTCGTGACGGTGCGTCTCAAGAATGTATCTTATTGACATCCCTTGCTTTTCGGACATTTTGACGTACACGTCGCAATCCCTGCGTGGATCTATCACCACAGCCTCGTTCTTGTCCCCCACCAGGTAGGAGTAGTGGGCTATGCCCTCAGACTCGACCCTCTTGAAGAGCAATTTCTCTCACCTCGGGTTCTTTCCTGTAACAGTAGGGTTGTCAGGATAGGAGCTCCACTCAGTGAATGACCCTTCATAGATCTTTACGCGCGGATATTTTAGATACCATTTGAAGAGCAGGAACTCGTTAGTCGCTTCCCTGCCGGTGCCGCAGCTGCAGATGATAAGTTTGTCCTTTCCGATGCCATTCTGCTTTAGCAATGCGCTAATGTCATCGTCGCTTTTAAGGAGCATGGTGTTCTCAGGTGTCATGAACTTTTTCCATGGCATACTGCGTGCGCCCGGAATGTGCCCTGGCTTTATCCATGGACCTTGTCCTTCGTATAAATTCTCAGGCCTCGCATCGAGAAGAATGACGTCCTCTCTGTCCTTCATATCCTTGAACTCCTCATAACCGATGAAGAGCTCTTCATGGACATCTGCCCTGAAGCTCGTATCTTCCACTTCGGGAAATACCTTCGATAACGGCCTTCCCTCTACTTCCCACCTGTCAAGGCCTCCGTTAAGTATGCGGACCTTCTTAACGCCGAACCTAGCGAGCGAATAGGTCAGCATTGTCTGTGCGAGGCCATCGCCCCAACCAGAGAACGCGCCCTTTGCAGTGTAGACGACTACTTCCCTCCTCTTGTCGATGCCGACCCTTCCTAGAAGCGATTCCACGCAGCTTGTTGGCACATAGCATCCCGGCCTGCCATTGAGCGGTACTCTCAAGAGCCCCTCGTTGAAGTAGATCGCTCCTGGTATGTGCTCTTGAATATAATCGTGGATGTTCGGTTGGGCATCTAGGATTATGATGTCCTCTTGAAGATTGTCCTCCAACCATTCGGTCGAGGCCCATCTAACTTCATTTTCTGATATATTTATCACCGTATAAATTATTATTAACATAGATATAAAATATATGGAAATAAACTGGTAGAATCACACCATATCTCGCATAGTGGAGAAATGTATTAATTCATATGAAAGAACTATGCTTGCATAATGAGGATATATGACCTGCCTATGGAGAGATTGAAAAGTACTGATTTTCATATTCACACCAGTTACTCTGATGGCAGGAACACAGTATACGAGTATTGTCAAAGGGCATTAGAGAACGGCCTTGAGGCAATAGCTTTCACAGAACATGTGAGAAGGAATCTTACCTACGATTTCTCCGAACTTCGGAAAGATGTATTTAAAGCACGGGAGATGTACAAGGACCTGAACATATACATAGGATGCGAGGCAAAGGTCCTGGACCTGTCAGGGAGCTTGGACATACCCAACTCTTTGATTGGCAAGCTGGATTTCATTACAGCGGTCTTCCATAGCTTCAGATATCATGGGAAGGAGGATTACCTGACCGCCCTAAGGTCGATGATATGTGACCCGCACGTCGATGTATGGGGACATCCAACACTGTATGCCTCTAGAATGGGCTTTGCCTTGGATAGGGATGAGATTACCGAGATCGTGGAACTCTGTATCGAGAACGCAATTCTTTTGGAGCGTAACATCAAATACGGGCTTCCAGATTGTGAGTTTATAAGCATAGCATTGGAGACGGGAGCGAGATTCATTATAGGGAGCGATTCTCACAGCATCGAGCAGTTGCCGACAAGGGAAAGGATAGAAAGTGAATGGGAATTGCTTCAAAGATACAAATAAGAAAATATGGTAATCTGCTCACATTTCATTACCGAAAGCTTTATAAACCAAGATGTTAATTTGTTAACATAAAGTTAACTTATAATTTTGATAAGCTGATGACTTTCTCAGGGTATGGACATGTCTGATGAGGATGTACTTTTCAATCTGCTTGGAAATGAGACCAGGCGAATGATATTGAAGATGTTAGCCACAGGGCCATGTTACACGACTGAGATAGCAGAGAAGCTGAACATCGGACAAAAGGCGATAAACGAGCACATGAGGCTCCTGCAGGAGGCGGGGGTCGTCGACCTGTACATACAGAAGCAGAGCCGAGGAAGCCCTAGGAAATACTTCAAGATAAACAGGAGGGTCAGGCTCGAGTTCATGATGGGCCCATACAGCTTCGATACAATATCCAACGATTTCATCGAATCCGAGTTCTTGAAGTGCCCTGAAGAGTTCCCCGAGTTCAAGGAGCTGGAGGAAGAGGTCAAAAAGACCCAGAAGATCAAGGAGATAGGAATGCTCTCAAGGGTGGTAAGCAATCTTAACGTTGAGCTTGATAGGGTGTCAAAGGCAAAGCGATACATCGAATACAAGATAATGCAGGTAAAACAGCAATGTACAAATCTCTGCAATGAGATGGGGCTTGAAGATAGTGAGAAAAGATTGGTGCTCGAACTTGTAACTGCCGGAGGAAAGCTTTCTGTGGTCGACCTTTCAGACAGATTGCGCGTGGACGAGAAGGAGATAACAGAATCGCTGAACAATCTCAAGCACAAGGGGATCATAAAGGTCTGAGCCAGAGAAGCCGGGGCTTTAGTTCAATCAACTTCTATTAATACTGGTGATCAGAACGGCATCATGCAAAACGGAGGATGAAGGTAGTTTTCTATGCTATCAACGGGACATTCATCTCCAAAAACAATAAATTATCGCATGATTGTCAAAATTTGTATAATCAAATAAAAAAATTTATTAATCGAGCATTTTTATCCTTGTTTGGTAGTGTATACAATGGATACCAAATCTTTGAAAGAGAGCTTTAGGGAAAAGGCCTCAAAGGACTACAGGAAGTATTTCCCTATAGATGTGCTAGAGGAAAATGGCTTTCAACGATATCGATGCAAGCTTTGCAAGAAATACTTCTGGTCCATGGAGGCAAGGGAGGTCTGCGGTGACCCCGACTGCACGGGTGGTTACTCTTTCATGGGCGATTCCCCTGCCAAACCCATGGAGTATGTGGAATGTTGGGAGAAGTTCTCGAAGACCTTCGAGGGCTTGGGATACACCCCAATACCCAGGTATCCTGTCGTAGCACGATGGAGGGAGGACACGGAGTTCGTCCAGGCATCCATTTACGATTTTCAACCTCACGTCGTCTCCGGCGCCATAGCGCCTCCTGCAAATCCGCTTGTCGTGCCGCAGTTCTCGTTAAGATTCGTGGACACTGACAATGTTGGCATCTCCGGCCGTTCACACACTGGTTTTGTCATGATAGGCCAGCACGCCTTCACAAAAAAGGACCAGTTCGATCAGTTGAAGTACTTCAGGGACATCTATTACTGGCTGACGGACAAGATGGGGATCCCAAGCAAGGAGCTGGTCTTCCATGAGGATGGATGGGCTGGCGGGGGCAATTTCGGCCCATGCATGGAGTTCTTCTCAAGGGGGGTCGAGCTGGGGAATCAGGTATACATACTGTATGAGATGGGAAAATCCGGGCCCCGTGAGCTTGACCTTAAGGTGTTGGACATGGGGGCTGGCCAGGAAAGATTCACATGGTTCTCCCAAGGCACACCCACTATTTACGATCCCGTCTTTCCCACGGTCCTTGACCACCTCAGGTCGCTCATGCCAGTAGAACTGGACATTGAGACGTTCAAAAGATTCGCACCATATTCTGGCATGCTCAATGTGGACGAGGTAGAGGACATAGACAAGACCTGGGCAATTGTCTCAGGTAAGCTGGGAATGGAGCCCGATTCCCTGAAGAGGGCCATAATGCCCATGGCCGCATGTTACTCCATAGCGGACCATTCAAGGTCCCTCCTATTTGCCCTAGCGGATGGCGCACTGCCGTCGAACGTGGGCGGGGGCTACAACCTAAGGGTCCTTTTCAGAAGGGCTCAATACTTCCTCGAGAAATATGGGCTCGATACCGAAATGGGGGAGATCTGTGAGATGCATGCAGACTACATCAAGAAGGAGTTCCCATTCAGCGACGAGGCCATCGAGGATGTGAAGAAGATACTGAGCGTCGAGGAGGAGAAGTACGATAACACCAAGTCCAAGGCGAAAAAGATAGTAAGGGCACAGCTTTCCAAAAACGAGCTTTCGACCGAGAAACTGATAGAGCTTTACGACTCACACGGCGTCACTCCAGAGCTTGTGAAGGAGCAGGCAGATGAGATGGGCGTCGATGTGGACATCCCCAAGGACTTCTACATCAGGGTGACACAACTGCATGAGAGCAATGGCACAAGGCACCATTCCGAGCAGAGGCAGTTCGGTGTTAAGGACACATACCCCCTATACTATGACTGTGAGAAGGAGGATTCCTTCGAGGCGGAGGTCGTTTACTCAGAGGGCGATGAGGTCATACTGGACAGGACCGCCTTCTATCCAGAAGGCGGAGGCCAGGAGCACGACATAGGCCATATCAACGGCCTTGAGGTCACCAAGGTCACAAAGCATGGGGGTGTAATCGTCCATAACGTCAAGGACAATTCCCTCAAAGTTGGCCAGAAGGTCAGGGGAAAGATCAGCAAGTCCAGAAGGTACGCCCTTACACGACACCATACTGCCACCCACATAATAAATTCTGCAGCACGGCAGGTCCTGGGCAATCATGTCTGGCAGGCTGGCGCGGAGAAAACAACGGAGAAGGCAAGGCTCGACATCACCCACTTCTCATCCCTCAGTGCAGAGGAGCTGGAGAGGATAGAGCTTCTTGCGAACGAGATGGTGCTTGAGAACATCCCCGTAACGAAGAGATTCATGGGTAGGGACGAGGCCGAGAAGAGATATGGCTTCAGGATCTATCAGGGCGGCGCAGTGCCGGGCATGTCATTGAGGATAGTCTCCATTGGCGAGTATGACATAGAGGCTTGCGGCGGTACCCATTGTGATTCGACCAGCGAGGTCGGCCCGATAAAGATCATCAAATCCGAGAAGATCCAGGATGGCATAGTCCGACTGGAGTACACAGCAGGGCTGGAGGCCATAAAGTCCATTCAGAGGGATTCCAGGATACTGAACGAATCATGCTCTATATTCCGGGTGGACAAGCAGCAGCTAGCCCCCACATGCGAGAGATTCTTTTCCGAATGGAAGAGGAGGGGAAAGGAGATAGAGGACCTCAAGGTCGAGCTATCAGGCATGAAGCAGTCAAACATCGGCGACAAGTTCGAGGAAAGGGACGGCATAAGGCTGCTGGTCGCCAATATAGATGGAGATACCGATATCCTGAGAAAGACGGCATTCTCCCTCACAGAGGACGACACTGTAGTGGTCCTCTCCAACGGCAGGCAGCTTGTGGTCACATGCGGGAGCCTGGCCCAGGAGAGGGGGCATCTTGCCAAGGATGTCATTCAAGAATATGGGAAGGGCGGAGGAAAACCAGACTTTGCTCAGGGGATCGTCACAGGTCCACTTCAAGAGACTGGGGCATAGACCTCTTATGCCCATTCTTCTCTACCCTTGAGACTATGGAATCGATGAGGTCCTTGTCATGGTCCTTGTAAATCTCCGAGAGGGTGCTTTTCTCTACGATATATCTGTATAGGATGTCATCTATGACAGGATAGCTCGCTCCCAGCTCACCTTCGTCGGTCTGGCCGCGGTAAAGGCCGGCGGACGGCCTCTTTTCGATGATGCTTTTCGGCAACCCTAGGATCTCTGCCATCCGGATCACCTCTGTTTTCCATAGTTTTGCAATAGGCAGGAAGTCGGCGGCGTTATCACCCCACTTGGTGCAGTAACCCAGGCATACTTCGGTCATATTTGATGTGCCGGCTACAAGCCTCTTCTCCTCATTGGCGCAGATATAAAGAAAGAGCATCCTCAATCTTGGCCTTATGTTGATGTATGGAATGGAGCCGGGGGTAAGCTTCGAAGGATAACTGTCTGTGATCATCTCCGCCATATCACGAATGTCTATTTTGGAGTAGTCCACTCCAAGTGCCTCACAGAGCTTCACCGCGTCATCGATGTCCTCATCGCTTGTGAGCCCCACCTCTGGGAGTAGCAGCGCCTTGGTGTCGACGGTCCTTGAACAGAGATGGCATACAAGCGCTGAGTCTATTCCACCAGAAAGCCCTAGTACAACTCCCCTGGAGCCCGTTTCATCAACCTTGCACTTGATCTGGTTCATCAATGAACCGGCAATCCTTATCAGTGCATCATCATCAAGCGTTCTCATCCTCACACCACGAAGAAGTAATTGTCTATGATGTAGTCTATGTTGTTCTTGAAGCTCGAGCCATGGCCCGGGCAGATGTGGGTCACGTCTATCTCCCTCAATCTCATGAAGCTGCCCCTCAACTGATCAAGGTCCCCAGAAGGGAGGTCGGTCCGCCCTACCCCGTTGTAGAACCAGGTATCCCCACTGAACATAGTGTCGTTCTCCCTATCTAGCAGGCAGATGCTGCCGGATGTGTGGCCAGGCGTATGGATCACCTCGAGAATGTGCTCGCCGTTGTCGATCCTGTCGCCTTCCTTTAGCCTTCTCGTTACCTCGAATCCTGAGAAACTGTCAACGAACGACCCGAACATCGTCTTCTCGCCTGCAGTGCTGACCGCATCGGCATCGTCCTCGTGTACCATGATGTCCTCTCCGAAGTCCCCTCCTATGTGGTCGTAGTGGCAGTGGGTGTTGATTATGGAGTCAATCCTTGTAGGGCGCCTGTGGAGATACGATCTCAACGCCTCGTTGTTAGGTAGGCCCGGATCGATGAGTATGTTCCTCTCCCCAGTGATGATGTAGGAGTTGGAGCTGTAGCTGTAGGACATCAGTTCAATTATCATGCTTCAAAGTAACGACGGAGCGTTAATAAATCTTGTTTATAAAATGGTAAAAAAGGATATGGATTGGTGTCTTCTATCTCTCTTCGAACATCATCTGCCTTATCTTCTCGACGAATTCCTTCTTCTTGTCCCCAGTGAACGCGTATTCGAACACATCTGCTATGTCCTTGACCGTATGTATCGTCGCCTTTTCCTTATGCCTTGCGTCCAGTAGGAGGTCCTCCTTGTTGGATTCAGGCACGATGATCTCGTTTATCCCCGCATCGATCGCTGCCTCGATCTTTGAATTGACGCCACCTATCGGCAATACCTCCCCCCTTACGGAAAGAGACCCCGTCATGGCGACGTCCTGCCTTATCGGGATGCCCATCAAGGCCGATATCACCGCCGTGGCAATCGTAATTGATGCCGAGTCCCCTTCAATGCCTTCATATGCCTGAAGGAACTGGACGTGGATGTCATAGTTGCTTATGTCCTTTCCTATGAACTTCTTTGCGATGGCAGATACGTTTTGGACAGATTCCTTTGCGATGTCCCCCAGCTTTCCGGCGGCTATGATCTTTCCTTCCTCCTTGCTTGCTGACGGTGCAGCCTCTGCCTCTACTGTCGACACTATGCCGCTGTCGCCCATTACCGCAAGGCCGTTTATCCTGCCGATGGCCTCTCCAGTCACCCTGATTATTTGGTATTCCCTCTTTCTCTCGATGTACTTGTCGGCTATCTGGTGCTCCAAGGTCCTTGCCTTCTCCTTTGCGTCAAGGATGTCCTCGACATCAACGTACGCCTTGCCTTTCTTGTTGGCTATGTCACCAGCGGTCCTTATAAGCCCGCCTAGGTCCCTTATCTTCATCGTGATGTAGCCCTTTCTTCCTGCACGCCTTTTCGCCTCGTTCACGATTTCCTCTACTGCCTCATAGGTGAAGTGGGGTATCTTCATGTCCTTGTTGACCTCTTGCGCAACCACCTGAACGATCTTTCTACGATTTTCCAGCGTGTCCTTCATTGCATCGTTCATGTAGATCTCGTAGCCGTATCCCCTTATCCTCGACCTGAGCGCAGGGTGCATGTCCCTTACCGTCTCCAGATTTCCTGCTGCTACCAGCACGAAGTCGCATGGGCATGCCTCAGTCCTCACCATGGCGCCCGAGGACATCTCGCTCTGTCCCGTTATTGGGTACTTCTTCTCCTGCAAGGCGGTAAGGATGGCCTGTTGCATCTTGATGTGGAATGTGGATATCTCGTCTATGAAGAGGACGCCTTTGTGGGATCTGTGTATCATGCCTGCCTCGACACGCTCATGCGCGGGAGTCCCCAACCCTCCTGATTGGAACGGATCATGCCTTACGTCTCCAAGCAGGGCGCCAGCATGGGCTCCTGTGCCATCGATGAACGTAGGTGTAGTTTTTTCAGAGTTGTCGCAAAGCAGTTTCGGAACTAGCGCGCTGGCCTTGTTCCTGGTCATGTTCTGCATTAGGAATATGAGCAGTACTATGATTAGAATGCCCGTTAAGAGCTGCCCGGTCGAAAAAGCCAGGAACATCACTATGGCCATCACGAAGAAGAGTATGATGTACTTGCTGTTCTCCTGTTGATTGGCCCTCTGTTTGTGCTGATTGACTATCCTCTTTCCCTCGCCAGCCTTGACAGACCTGATCTTGGGCGTATTGGGGTCTTCTGGGTTCGGGTAACAGATGATGTCTTCCATGTCCTTCTTCGGTAGGAGTTCGGCCATGGCCTGGCCTAGCATCGACTTACCTGTTCCAGGTTCTCCTATGAGCAGGACGTTCCTTCTTTGCTTCGCTGCGATCCTGATAATGTCGACAGCCTCGTCTTGCCCGATGACCTGATCTATGATAAGCTTGGGAGTTTCTATGTCCTCTGATGTTTTGAATTTATATCCAATGCCATCTTCAACCTTGATGGCAGGGTTGCTAGAATCTGTCATGGAATTCTCAAAAAACTATATAATTTAATTTATAAATATATCTATCGCTCTTTCTAGGCCTTGTTTTCGGAGATTATCTCGTTATAAAAGATTTTGGAGAGGCTTTCGTATTCGTCGTCAGGTATGTGCCTTTTGAAATATACTTCCATCTCCATCATTATCCTGTCCTTGGACCCATACTTCTTCAAAAGCTCCCTTCCCGCCTTGCTTCTCTCCCGGAGATAGAGGAGGAACTTGAATCTCCTCTTGATATTGTCCCAAAATGCCCATAGGATTATGAGGAGCGTTATTAGCACGGTTAGAATGAGCTCGGAGTAGTGAAGTATCCTCCACTTCGATATCTCGGACTCTACGTTACCGGAGAACACCGGATCGAAGGCAGCTGATACGTCCTTTTCAGTATTGTCCTGCACGTATGAGACATATCTGACAGAGTCCCATTCGTAGTTCTGGGACGATATTGTGCCGTTGAAGATCTTCGAGAGCGCCTCTATGGAACTGTAATCATAGAGGTCCTCATATACCCCGAAGGATTTGCCCAAGAAGTATCCCACCTTGTCGCTCTCGTCGCTGGCTTTGCCTGGAAGATTATAGGACCCTATCGCCAGCTCATCATCATAGTAGGACGATATTTCCTCTAGATGTCCCTTAAATTGTCCAGATTCATCTTCGAACCCGGACTGGCCAAGCGCCCAATAAGACATGAAGGCGGAATATCCCCATACCACCCAGTTGGGTAGCTGAGTGAAGCCCCTTAGTATCCACATCTGGGCCACACCCCATACCACGGGATTAACCTCATAGTCTGTCGCCACGGATATGTTGCTCGCATCCCTCTCAAGCTTGAAGGGGTAATTGCCTGTCTTTTCCAATGTTGAGGAGTAGATGGTAATCTGTTTATGCGGAGGGTCCATATCGAAACCCTCGATAAGCTTCTCGATAGCCCCACTGGCCAAAAGGAGGGACTCATTCGCCCAGAGCTCCTCCCCTTCCTTGTACAGGATCTTCAAGGATAACTCCTTTCCCTGGTAATCTATCGTCTCGCCTATGGTTATGTAACTCTGATCCTCTCTGAATACGTAAGCTAATATGGTGGAAACGGTCAGATAAGCGATGACGAACACCATTATCCTCTTCAAAAGACTCTGGGCCATTATAGAATGTTAATGCATTTGATTTATAATTTTATTGTAATATGCGAATGTTGCACGGAAGATGATTTGTGGAAAACTATATATTTTAATCGATATATCGATTCATTGTGATTCAATGAGGCTTTTTGGCACATCTGGCATACGCGGGAAGTATGGGGAGACGGTAACTGAAGGTCTAGCCCTGAGCGTCGGGAGGGCGATGGGCTCTTTGCTGGACGGCAAGATAGCAGTTGGAATGGACAGCCGGACCTCTGGCCCCAGCTTAAAGAACGCACTGAATTCAGGCCTCTTGTCCCAAGGCATCGATGTATATGATGTAGG
>JAFGGT010000116.1 GCA_016930445.1 Candidatus Methanofastidiosia archaeon
ATAAAACATAGAGCCCCGGGGGGGCTTTGAACCCCCGACCTGCTGATTACAAGTCAGCCGCTATACCAGGCTAAGCCACCGAGGCATTACTTCTTTTGTTTCCACTCAGTGTAACCGCACTTGCCACATGAGACCCTCTCCCCGTGGTCTGCCAAGAATATGCCTGGGCCGCATCTCGGGCAGATCTTGAGCTGTCTTATTATCTTGTCGCCCTCGATCTTGTAGACATTGGACTTCTTGGTTGATTCCTTCTTCTTGCCCTTACCCTTGCTACTCATCTTCCTCTTCTCCCTTCTCTTCGATGAATCCGTTCTTCTTCAGGACATGTGTCGGTTCCACGCTGGACAGCTTCTCATTGGAAGAGTAGATCCTCACCTCTGCGGTGGATGTTGAAGTGCCATATATGGCGCTTATTGCCTGCAACACGAACTTGTCGTTGTCCAAGTCCTTGAGCGCCGCTATCTTTGACCTAATTTCCTGGAACTTTGGGGTTCCCTTGTCATGGGTGATCTTGATCTCGAGCTCGGTCCTGCCAAGCAAAGGATTCTCTCGTTGATTGATTATCTCTATATCCATTTCTCTCCCTCCATTTTTGTAAAAATGGTATAAATCTCCTTTTTTTTCTCATCGGTCACATTTACTATGACTATACCTTCATCAGGTTGACCATATACGACTATTGCTCCCACGGGAGCAAAAAATATGGCCGGTAATGTTGCCAAATCTTCCTCTCCGTCTATAAAAATCTTTCTATCCTTGAAATCGCATTCCCTAAGGGCATCCCAAAGCTCCTTCGAGATGTTCGACCTCGGATTGGGAACGACGAGGTCGGCTTCCTGGCGACCGGCGCTCCTGCCCTCTATCTCGCCCCTCTTGGTCCTGCCATCTATGATAGAGAGCTTCGGCCTTATGCCGACCGCCCTGAGATTCTCATCTACGATATCCCCTACGGCGATGATGAAGGAATCGCCGAATGTGTCCCTTAAAAGCTCGTAGGGCTTTGGCATCTCACCTTGGATCAGCACCCCCAGTGGGCTCTTGAGCTGCCGCTCCAGTTCTAGCGTAAGTTTCATGCGAACATTACCTAATCTTGAGGGCGTACTTTCCAGGCGCGTCGTAACCTGTCTCCTTGGCCATCTTGGAGTTCTCGGGGCTGATTATTATCAAAAGCCCGCCCCAGTCAGACTCGCCCGTCTCCTTCTTGCAGTAGTAACACTCCTTTTGAGTTAGCACCCTTCTGCACTCCTTGCATGCGTACTTCATCTAAGCATCCTCCGTCTTTCTCTTCTCCGCATCTATCCATTCGTGCTTGCCTAGGTTCGGCTGCCTCATGGTCATGCCGATCTTTGTCATCTCCATCTTGGAGCTAAGAGTGATGATGCGGGCTCTTGCAAGGTCACCCTCCTTGAGTATGTTCTTGGTCTCCTTGCCCGTGAGGGTCCTGTTCTTCTTGTCAAAGTTGATGAAGTCGTTAGTTACCTGGGACACGTGCACAAGGCCGTCGATCGGACCTATCCGCATGAATGCTCCGAACTCTAGTATCTCCACGATCTCCCCATCCACGATCTCATGGACCTTTGGAGTGTATACCAACATCTCAAATATTATGTCATGGTAGGCTGAACCGTCTCCCGGTATCACCCTTCCAACGTTGATGCTATTGACGTCCTTTATGACCAGCATGAAGCCTATGTCATTGTCCCATTTGCATTCATACAGGTTCCTAAGGATTGCCATGATGGTCTGTTTCGGGTCCTTCCCAAAGTCCCTAGGCGGGACCCTGACCGTATCCTTCAAGGTAACTATCCTATACATTCTTCTTCATCCCTTTATATGAAAATTGGTGCGAATGTCAATGCAACGAGCGACATGACGTTTATCAGTATGTTCATGGACGGCCCAGCCGTGTCCTTGAACGGGTCACCCACCGTGTCGCCTATTACTGCATTTGCATGCACCTTGGTACCCTTTCCACCGAAAGCTCCGGCTTCTATGTACTTCTTGGCGTTGTCCCATGCGCCACCTGAATTTGACATCATTATGGCCAGCATGAATCCCGATATGAGCGCGCCTATTAGCATGCCCCCGAGTGCCTGAGCGCCCAGAAGGATGCCCATTACTAGCGGGGAGCATATCGTTATGACACCTGGAGCCACCATCTTCTTGAGGGCGGACTTGGCAGATATGTCCACGCACTTCTCGTAGTCGGGTTCCGCCTTCCCTTCCATTATGCCATCGATCTCCTTGAACTGCCTCCTTACCTCCTCTACGATGTCAAAGGCCGCCTCACCCACTGCTTTCATGGAGAGGGATGAGAACAGGTATGGGAGCATTCCGCCTATGTAGAGACCGATTATGACCCTGGGTTCGGTTAGATTTATCATGCTTAGGCCAACGACCTTGACATAAGATGTGGTGAGCATCAGCGCCGCGAGAGAAGCTGCGCAGATAGCGAAGCCCTTGCCCATCGCCGCTGTGGTATTGCCAGCTGAGTCAAGTGCGTCGGTCCTCTTCCTGACCTCTGGTTCGAGGGCGCACATCTCTGCTATGCCACCCGCATTATCGGCCACTGGCCCGTATGCGTCCACTGCAAGGGTCATGCCGATTATAGAGAGCATCCCTACAGCGGCCATGGATATGCCAAAGAGGCCTGATAGCGCGTACGTGAGGTATATCGTGGTCGCAACGACCAGGACCGTGAGCGCTGTCGACTGCAATCCGACCGAAAGGCCGGAAATTATGTTCGTCGCAGAGCCTGTCTTGGCCGATGATGCCACCCACTTCACGGGAGCGTGCTTCTCGCCCGTATAGTATTCCGAGATCTCGCCTATGATGGTCCCGGCTACCAAGCCAGTGACCATTGAAAGGAAGACCTTATAATCCCCTATGACCGTGTTGACAATGAAAAACGACCCTATTATCATTATGGCGCTTGTCACGAATATGCCCTTGAGGAATGCCGAGTGGGGGCTCGCGTTCTCGTTCGGGAGCCTTACGAAGAAGGATCCGATCACTGCCGCGATGACGCCCATCCCAGCTATGGCCAACGGAAGGCCTGCTGTTAGGAGGTTCTCACCAAGCGTCAAGTACCCGATGGTCATGCCCGATATGATCGAACCCACATAGGATTCGAACAGGTCGGCGCCCATGCCAGCGACATCACCCACGTTGTCGCCCACATTATCGGCTATTACCGCGGGATTCCTCGGGTCGTCCTCGGGTATCCCGGCCTCGACCTTTCCTACAAGGTCGGCGCCGACGTCTGCAGCCTTTGTGAATATGCCTCCGCCAACCCTGGCAAAGAGGGCGATAGAGCTAGCGCCGAAGCCGAATCCGTGCAAGACATGGGGGTCCTCGAACACGAAGTAAAGGACCGAGAGGCCAAGCAGGCCAAGCCCGGCAACGGACATGCCCATGACGCTGCCGCTAGAGAAGGCGACGCGCAAGGCGTCATTCAAGCTCTTCCTTGCGGCATTCGTTGTCCTGACGTTCGCCTTCGTGGCCACGGTCATGCCTATGTAGCCTGCAAGGCCGGAACAGAAGGCGCCCAGAAGGAACGCCATGCCGGATTCCATTGCGTGCTCAGGCAGCGCTAGAACGATTATTATAAAGAAAGCTATCACGAAAATGATAAGTGTAGTGTATTGGCGCCTAAGATATGCTGCTGCACCCCTCTGGATCAATCTGGATATATTGGTCATCTTCTCGCTTCCCGAGTCCATCCTGATGATCCTGTTAGTGAGGAATGCCGCAAAGAGCAAAGCAATTGCCCCGCCAATACTGCCAAGCATCCACCATTCCATTTTTTTCTCCTCCATCAGATATTTTGGATGTTTCCATCTATTGCATAGTAGCGCCTGTTACGGATATATATAACAGTCACGCCATTGTCTCGAAGTCTTTTCCTGAGCTCCTTGTCGTTCGTGGCGACGATGGCCCCATTGTCCTTCGAATACATGAGTATGCCCTCATCCACCGGACCCTCGAGGTCCAAGGTGTCGTAATGATTCGATAATTGAATCGCTATACGCCTCATTTTCTCATCCTTTCCCGAAAGATCGAGATTTTCCAACTCCCTCTTGACGTTCTCAGGCACCAAGACCCTGTGATTCCTTGTCAGGAGGTCTCCTATCATGTCGAGGCTTATACCAAACTTGAGCGAACTGATAATGAAGTTGGTGTCAAGCAACACCGGTACCTCATTTCTTGATGATGCCATAGCCTATCAGTCTCCAGCGGCCGCCTATCCTTCTTGAGAGGGCCACACGATCGCCCACCTCGCTGCAGACAGGCAACTTGAGCTTCAAAGAGGCTGCATTCTTGGATATGGCCGTCACCAGACCTATCGTCTTCCCAGTGCCGATGTTCATCATCAGCGTCTCGCCCTTCTTGATGTCAATGACCTTCGTCTCTTCCTCTGAACCCACAACCCTGTCCAGGAGCTTGACCTCGAGGTCCACACGCTCCCATACCGGTGGCAGAGTGCCCGGGTCCCCAACAACGCACCCTGCAAGGGAATCCGACTTTGTGATAGCAGGGTCCAGTTCGGTGCCTATGGCAAGCAATCCGCCCGGAGTGGCATGCGTAAGCTTGATGGACCCTGTGGAAAGCGAGACTATCTTGGTCTTTATAGCCTCGAAACCGATGGAGCCATCATTGTTCTTGACCATGAGGCCAGGAAGGATGTCTATCTCCTGCCCCACGTCCAGGACGCCCTTCATCAAAGAGCCGCCAAGGACCCCGCCGACCAGCTTCTCGGGCGGCAGGCCGGGTTTGTTTATGTCAAAGGACCTTGCTATGTACATCATGGAGCTATGCTGGAGATTGTGCTCAGGTGTCGGTATGAAGTCCTCAATCACCTTGATGAGTACATCAATGTTAACGTTATGCTGCGCTGAGATAGGTATTATAGGTGCGTTCTCCGCGACAGTGCCCTTGGTAAAGGCCCTTATCTGCTTTTGATTCTGAATCGCCTCCTCCTCGCTCACGAGCTCGACCTTGTTCTGGGCTATGACGATGTTCTTCACGCCGGTGATATCCAAGGCCATTAGATGCTCCCTGGTCTGTGGCTGGGGGCACTTCTCGTTAGCAGCTATCACCAACACCGCGCCGTTCATGAGCGCGGCACCTGAGAGCATGGTCGCCATAAGGGTCTCGTGACCTGGTGCGTCAACGAAAGAGACCTTTCTGAGCACATCTGTCTGCTCCCCGCAATGCGGGCATATGTCAGATGTGGTGTAGCACATGGGTTCGTCGCAGTTGGGGCATTTCCGAAATATCGTGTCGGCATACCCCAATCTGATCGTGATGCCACGCTTCATCTCCTCAGAATGGGTATCTGTCCAAATGCCCGAAAGCGCCTTGGTGAGCGTGGTCTTGCCGTGGTCAACGTGCCCGATCATTCCGATGTTTATCTCTGCTTGATCTATCTCAGCTATATTATCACCCTTATACGGAAGCTTCCTCCTCGTTCTCTGGGGATTCCTCCACGGTCTGAGGTTCTTCCACTTCCTCGACAGGGGGCATCTCCTCGACCTTAGGCGCCTCCTCCAGTTCGGCCTCCTTCAGCTTGGCTGCCCTCTTCTTGGGGGCGGCCTTCTTCTTGGGTGCGACCTTTGTATTGATCTGGACTATCTCCTCCGTGATCGTATCGCCGCGTACCCTCTTCTTCCTTCTTACGCCCTCATCCTTAGGATGATAGCCTATGCCGCCAGACAATAGTAGCTTCTCTCTTCTGGAGCCGTATACCCCTTTCTTCATTGGGAAGCCGTCCTTGTCGGAACCTCCAGTAATAATCAATGAATCTGAAAGTCCTACTGATTTTCCATCGAAAGATTCGCCTAATCGGAATCCGATGAACTTCTCAGCCTCCTCGCCTTTCAACTCTTTCTGCTCTGTTTTTCCATCAGGATATGAAATCACTAATTTAATCTCCATTTACCCACCCTGCAAATAAGTCTTTTTTCTTTAAATTGGATAAATATATAACTATCTCGTCCTCTTCGGGAGATAACTCTAATTCCTTCAATTTATCAATGTTGGACTTAGGCATATCAATATATAAAATTTCGCCTTCCTGTATCTGTCTGCCGACCGTTGGCCCCTCTATGGACACAGCGACCTGGTCTCCCTTCTTGGCGATCTTCAGGAAATCGTTCCTTTCCTTTATAGCCTTGATGGAGCCCACCTTCATGCCCTTCGAATTGATGACGTCCAATCTCGGCCTGATGACGCCCCCAAGCACCTCGACTCCCACAATGGCTGGCTTGGTGTGCCTGAACACGTAACCCGGCATGATCTGGATCTTTCCCGGCATGATGACACCCATCTTCTTCCTCTCTTCCCGCTCCTTTTTCATCGTCTCCAAGAGCGCCTGTTGCTCCTCGATGAGCTTGTAGATGATGTTAGAGCTTATTATGGGAATGCCCGCCTGTTCGGCAGCCATTGCCAAGGGCTCGCTCACGCTGACATTGAATGCCAGTACCATCGCGTCCAGTGGATTCTTCTCAGACACGGATATGGCCTCTATGATGTCCTTCTTGTTCACGTCGCCTATGTCGGCCTTTCTGATGCTCACCTTGGCGTTCTTCAAGGTGCCCACTAACGCCTCAAGGCTGCCAAGCGTGTCCGCCTTCACGATCACGCCGTTGGTCTCGCAGCTTATCCTGAACTTGCTTATCTCGTCCAGGATCTGCTGGCTCGCCTCCTCTATGTCATCCTGGGCGGCGATGAGCGGCGAACCTGACAATGCCTCGTCCATCCCGTGGGCGGCTATCTTGATGCCGGCCGCGCTCGTCACGCTCTCCACGGTATCGAACTTGAATCTTGGGTCCCTTATCTCATCGAGAGGCTTGGGTTTCAAGAGGGCCTTTATCTTGGTCTGGATAATGCCGTTGCTTCCACCGACGACTATCGTGTCGCCGCACCTCAGGGTGCCTTCATACACGATGACGTCCAATGTCGTTCCGAAGCCTATGGTCTCCTTGACCTCGAGCACCGTTCCCTTCGCAGGTCCCTCCAGGTCGATGTCAAGCCTCTTTTCGAGGAATCTCTGGGAGAGCCCCGCAAGCAGCATCAGTATGTCGGATGTTCCCACTCCCGTCTTCGCCGAGGCGGGTATTATCGCTATGCTCTTTGTGAAGTCCTTTATCTGGTCGTATCTGAGCGATTCGAAGCCAAACTCATAGAATCTGCCTATGAAGTCCCACATCTTGTTCTCAAGGACGCTCTTGACCTCCTCAGGCTGTGCAGCAAGGCACTTCATGAACGACTTTGAGCCGACGTCCTTCCAACCCCGTATCCTGTCTATCTTGTTAAGCACCACCACGAAGGGCGTCTTGAACTGTTTTAGGATGTTAATCGACTCTATCGTCTGGGGTTGGAGGCCCTCGTTTATGTCGATTATCAGGACCGCTATGTCGGCCAGGCTGCCCCCCCTCGAACGCAATGTGGTGAAGGCCTCATGGCCGGGGGTGTCTATGAAAAGAAGTCCGGGTATGGTCAGCTTCAGATTCTTGATCTGATCCCCGCAGACCGCCTTGATCACATCTATCGGTATCTCTGTGGCGCCTATGTGCTGTGTGATGCCGCCCGCCTCCCTGCTCGCAACCTTGGTGCCCCTTATGTTATCTAGGAGCGTGGTCTTTCCATGGTCCACATGCCCAAGCACTGCAACGATCGGCTGGCGTATCATAGGTTCACCTCAAAGGACCTTCTTGTCGTCGTAGCTGTAGAGCTCCTCTGGTCCGAAGTAGATCCCTATCTCGCGCTCGGCCGACTCTTGGGAGTCGGATGCGTGGATGGCATTGTACATGTTGTCGTTCTTTACGAATCCGAAGTCGCCCCTGATGCTCCCGGGCTCGGACTTGAGAGGGTGCGTCGCACCTGCCATCTTCCTGGTCACGGAGATGGCGTCCTCGCCCTCCACAACTGCGATGAGCACGGGGCTCATGCTGATGTAGGATATCAGCGATTCAAAGAATGGCTTTCCGATGTGCTCCCTATAATGCTTCTCGGCTATCTCCTTTGTGAACTGGATCAGCTTCATTCCGACGAATCTGTAGCTCTTTTGTTCAAATCTCTGTATTATGTCTCCCATATGCCCTCTGATAACTGCATCGGGCTTGAGAATGATCAAGGTCCTCTCAACGGCCAAAATAAAACCTCCTACTGCTTAAGGCGTTGTTCCTTTTCCCTCTTGTATTGTGAGGTCCAACGTGTCGTCCTCGGCTTTCTCTTGAGGACTATCATGTTCTTCTCACATTTCTTGGAACAGAAATAATAGATGGTACCGTCCTTACGAACATACATCGTACCTGTACCAGGTTCAATCTGCTCCCCGCAAAAAGTGCAATCTATTCTCCTAGGCACGTTCATCACCTGGGTGTTCTGATCTCCTTGGCCTCACGTTCTGTCTCTCTCAACATGAGGACGTCGCCCTTGCGTATGGGTCCCTTCACATTCCTTGTGAGGATCCTTCCTGAATCCTGACCTGCAAGGACTTTGCATTTGACCTGGAATATCTCTCCAGTGACCCCAGTCCTTGTCACGATTTCTATGACCTCGGCTGGTATTCCTAAATCTTCATCAGCCATGGGTATCACTTGAGCTCATTTACCTTGGTAACTATCTCGACGACGAGATTCTTTGCCTTTCCTTCCTTGACTATGCTTGTGGCGGCGGTAGGCACCTCAATGCCTATGGCATGTCCAAGTTCGTCCTTTCTTGGGACGAATATGTAGGGCACTCCCTTCTCCTCGCATAGGTATGGTATGTGTGCAATGATCTCCTCAGGGCTGACATCCTCGGCTATCAAGACAAGCTTGGAGGTCCCCCTCTCGATGTACTTAGTGGTCTCATTTGTGCCTTTAGTGACTTTACCTGTGTCCCTGGCAAGTTCCAAGGCCTCGTAGGCCTTTTCTACTATCTCCTTAGGGACATCAAATTTCTTCAACATCCTTTATCACCTCATCCTTCATTCAATGGCAGCGATGCCATCCTCGGTCGATGATTTAAAAAAGAATCATCTAGCGTACTTGAGTAAGACTAACTGCTTAAAAATGTTGTGGTATCGCTCCTTAGAGGCCAAAGAAGCCGTATCTAGGGGAGGGCTCGAATTTGGCCGATCGCCAAGGATCGGGCGAAAAAACTCTTTTTGCCAATATCCGGTGACCCTCGACAGATAGGAATGGCAATCTCTCAAAATGGGAATGGTATTATTTAATAATATCAGAAAATATTCTAGTGTTACCATGACATCCAAAAGGACTGTGGCCATCCTAGAGGCATTATTAGTGACTTTCCTATGGTCATCCTCTTACATCCTTATCAAGTTCGGCCTTGACGAGATACCGCCAATGACATTCGCAGCATACAGGTATTCTTTGGCGGCAATTGCACTTCTCTCTTATGTCCTTGTGCGCCACAGGCGATGCCTGCTCTCGATGCAGAGGGTGGCACTTGCCAAGTACATCGCCCTAGGGTTCTTTGGTTACTTCATTGCACAGGGACTGCAGTTCTTCGGGCTCTACTACCTTCAGGCCATAACGGTCACCTTCCTTTTGAACATGACGCCAATTTTCGTCCTTTTGATAGGTTCAGCGACATTGAAAGAGCTCCCCGACAAGAGGCAATTCGTAGGTATTGGCATACTTTTGGTAGGCGTGGCGCTGTTCTTTTATGGAGAGGGCCTAATGTTCGATCAGCGACTTGGCATACTGCTTACCTTGGCCTCAGGCCTCGGTTGGGCAATATACATGACCTTGACCAGGTCCATGGTAAGGGGGTCGGATGACAGCCCAGTGGTCCTGACCTCGATCTCGATGGCTTCAGGCGCCATAATGATGACATTGGCTTCCTTCGCCACACAAGGTACTCCCGACATAAGTGGCCATGGCGTGATCGTCATCGCCTGGTTGGCGCTCGTGAACACCGCCGCAGCGTTCTTCCTTTGGAACAGGGCACTAAGAAATCTCAAGGCATACGAACAATCGATCCTTCAGAACAGCATGTTGATACAGATTTCCATTCTTGCAATCATATTCCTGGGCGAAGGCATTAGCGCGCAAAAGGCGTTTGGGATAGCGACGATGTTCTTAGGGGTCCTTTTGGTGATATGGAAAAAAGGAGAAATAAAAAAGTAATATATAA
>JAFGGT010000117.1 GCA_016930445.1 Candidatus Methanofastidiosia archaeon
CCGTGTCATCGAACTCGATCCTTCCCCTAAGGAATTTTGGCGGTAAGATGTTCTTGTAGGCCTCAAACTCCCTTTTCCTTGAGGCGACCTGTCTGAGCGGGGCCTTGTCCCCCTTGTTTGCTATCGAGAATATCTCCTCCTTTGTGAGGAAGAATATGTTATCTGCCGCATCTACCCATTCCCTTTCGGCAAAGCGCCTTCCATACTCCAGGAAAAGCCTCCTTATCCTGTATAATATGTGGTCAAGATAGAACCTCTGATTTTCCCTAAATATCAGGTATGTCTGGGCATACCCCATGACCAGCTTGAACAAATTGCTCCTCACTCTGCCATTCGGCAGCTCTGCTATCCTGCCAAGGATATCCCTTTCCGCCTCCTTCCTCTCCTCTATTTTCTTCCTCTCGATATCATCGAA
The DNA here is from genome assembly GCA_016930445.1 of Candidatus Methanofastidiosia archaeon. Classification (GTDB taxonomy): domain Archaea; phylum Methanobacteriota_B; class Thermococci; order Methanofastidiosales; family NM3; genus JAFGGT01. The sequence continues at coordinate 416 of JAFGGT010000117.1, forward strand.
ATCCATTGGCGAAGAGCTCACGAGGGAACGCAGTATGTCCACGACGAGCCCTTGGTCCTCCTCCCAGCGCGGGTATAGAAGCTCCCTTGTATGGGAGCGATGGCCGTATTCGCTGATGAATCCCTGATATTCATCATATTCTGGATGGTATCCGATGGTGTAGAGGAACTTGCTGTTACCTTCTTCCAACAACACTTTTCTAAGATCAGGATTCGCCCTTATCGTATTGGCAAGCCTGGCAATTGCAATATTGGTCCTTATGGTCTTGTTGTCAGGGAGGCCGGATATCAATTTGGAGTACAGTTCCCCAGTCCTGTCGTCCAACCAGTCCACAAGCCACCTCTTTATCATAAGATTGGTGCCGATGCTGTGGGTCACCATCCCATATCTGATGAGCTGGAAGTGCTTCAGGAAGGCATTTTCCATGTATCTGTACTGCTCCTCAAGCTCATCGTCCGTAAGGGTCTTGAGGTCCAGATTGTCATAGCTCACCATGGCACTGAGGTATCTAACGGCCCATTTCCTGTAAGCCTTGTCTGTTCTGAAGATGCTGCCATCCGGGTCCTTGAGCATGATCCTGGCCTCTGCCCACAGCCTCCTCAGGGTCTTTGTCTTCGCATTGGCTATCCTCTCCTGGTCCTTCACCGGGAAATAGTTGAGTAGCTCCTTAGTCCTGGAGAATCTCGGATTGAAGGTGAAGACCTCCTCGAGCACCTTGGAATTGAAGTATATGTGCCCCTTATGTAGCTTCAAGAGCTTGAGCCCGGTAAGTTCCTTGTATCCCATCACCTTCGAGCCTTCATGATTCACGTAGTTTGTGAGGTAATGGCCAAGCACAGAGAAGAACAGGGGGGACGTTACGTCTGCCCAGTACTCGTCGCCGTATGCCCTGGTCCAAAGTATCTCCTCCTCCCTCTGAAGGGTGGTGATGGGCCTTGCCTGCAGGAGGAATATCCTCTCCCCCTCGATAGACCATTCAATGTCCTGGGGGGATTCCATGTAATCCTCTACCCTCTTTCCCAACACAACGAGCTCCTTTATCTGCTCGTCCGTTAACGAGAGAATGTTCTGTAAGCAATCCTCGATGTCGACCGCATTGCTCTTTTCGCTGGAGAGGAATATGCCCCTCCTCTTCGAGCTTGTCCTTCTCTCAATAATTTCCCTCTTGACCGGGTCGTAGATGAATCTGTCCGGGCTGACCATTCCGGATACTATCGATTCCCCTAGGCCCCAACTGGATTCAATGATGATGTTGTCAGATTTTAGGTCTACAGGATCGTGGGTGAACATGACCCCAGACACATTTGCATCCACCATCCTCTGCACTATCACTGCCACGCCGCCAAGATGGGGTATGTTGGCATTTTGCCTGTAGGCCAAGGCCCTCTCGTTCCAATACGAGGCCCAGCACCTCTTTATGGCTTCCGCGACCTCTGAGGGCATAAGGTTTAGGAACGTGTCCTGCTGCCCGGCGAAAGAGGCCTCTGGCAGGTCCTCGGCGACCGCAGAGGACCTTACGGCCCAAAGAGATTCAACATAAGCCTCCATGTGTTCCCTGATGCCCAAGAGCAGCCCTTCGTCAATGGATTTATCGAGTATGATCCCCTTTATCCTATCTGAACACTCCTTGAGGCTCGACTCGTCATCATGATCTGCACTTTGCAGGCATTCATCGACCCCTATATCCAATCGATTGGCTTTGAAAAAGTCCATATATGCGTCTGCAGTTACCACGAATCCTTCTGGAACTGGAAAGCCGCCTTCTATCAGCCTACAAAGATTTGCCGCCTTGCCACCAACTTTAGCAATATCCTCCTTGGGAAGAGATGAAAGAGAGATGCATTCTTTGATCATTTTATCACTTGACAACTTTGATTGACAATTTTGTATAAAATAATTTCCGCCTTTTCTGGATAAGGAGTAGTTACTAATAAATACGCGATTTGCGATAGGATATCAAAAGCATGCCGAGGTTTTGATATGATGGAGAAATTGGAACCTGAAAGATTAAGGCACTATTGCGATCCCTTGAGCATAGACTGCAGATCCACTGCTGACCTGTCCCCAATAGCTGACATCATTGGACAGGAAAGGGCTGTGAGAGTACTTAAATTCGGTCTGGAGATGAGGGGAGAGGGATTCAACATATATGTGTCAGGGCGTTCAGGCACCGGCAGGATGACTGCGGTAAAAGATTTTTTGGAGAAGGTCTCTAGCAAGGAGAAGGTGCCATCCGACTGGTGCTATGTCAATAATTTCAAGGACCAGTACGAGCCTAATGTGATAGAGCTGCCGCCTGGCCAGGGCGAAGTATTCAGCAAGGAGATGGAAAAGTTCATAGGCGAGGCGAAAAGGATGCTCCCAGAGGCCTTTGAGAGCGACGATTATGCCGACCGCAGGGATGCAACCATACGATCGAGCGAGAACGAGAGGAACAAGCTCTTCGAGGACCTCAACGTCATGGCCAGCAAGAGGGGTTTCGCGATACAGCGCTCCCCAATGGGATTCATGACCATCCCAATAATAGATGGGAAACCCATATCTGAACAGGATTTCATGGCGCTTTCCCAGGATGTACGCTTAGAGATACAGAAAAAGAGGGAAGAGGTGACGGAGGAGCTTAGGGTCGCGATGAGGAAGCTCAAGAACATCGATGAGAAGATAAACGACGATCTCAAGGAGTTGAACCGGAAGGTGGCGCTCTTCACCATCGGGAACCTCGTACAGGACCTCAAGGAGGAGTTCAAGGACCATGAGGACGTCATCAAGTACATAGAGTCCGTCCAGGAGGACATACTGGAGAACATCATACAGTTCATAACCCTCTCAAAACCACCCCAAGATGCACCCATGCAGCAGATGCCCTGGCAGAAGGAGCTCCCCTTCAGGAAGTACGAGGTCAACGTCTTGGTCGGAAACTCGGCTACAGACGGGGCGCCCGTTATAGTCGAGCTCAATCCCACATACCAGAATCTATTTGGCAAACTTGAAAAGGAGGCTCAGTTCGGCATGCTGATAACCGACTTCACCATGATACGCGGCGGAGCGATCCACAAGGCAAATGGCGGCTATCTCGTATTGCCTGTGGAAGATCTGCTTAAGAATCCCATATCATGGGAAGGTCTCAAGATAGCCCTGAAACAAGGCCTAGCAACGATAGAGGAGCCTGGGGAGAAGTTCGGCTATATCTCCACCAGGGGGATGAAACCGGCCCCCATTCCGCTAAAGATAAAGGTCGTACTAATAGGAAGCCCCCAAATATATGAGGCACTTTATTCTGCCGACCCATCATTCAAGGAGCTTTTCAAGATCAAGGCCGACTTCGACAATACCATGAGGAGGAACAAGGAGAACATAAATGACTACAGCAAGTTCGTCTGCACGATCTGCGAGAAGGAGGGTCTGAATCACCTATCGTCGGAATCACTGGCCAAGCTGATAGAGTATAGCTCAAGGATATCCGACCACAAGGATAAGCTCTCCACACAATTCGCAACGATCGCCGATATCATTAGGGAAGCGGATTTCTACTCCAAGAAGGACGGGCTTGAGACCATAGGTGCCACTCACATAGAAAAGGCCATATCGGAAAAGATCTTTCGTTCGAGCCTCTTTGAGGAGAAGCTGCAGGAGATGTTCGACAAGGGCCAGATCCTGGTTGATGTGGAGGGCAGCAAGGTCGGCCAAGTCAATGGACTATCCGTGATGTCAATGGGGGACTATTCATTCGGCAGGCCTTCGAGGGTGACCGCATCGACGGGCGTCGGCAAGAGCGGGGTCATAGACATTGAGAAGGAGGTGGAGATGGGAGGGCCCATCCACTCAAAGGGAGTGATGATACTTGTGGGCTACCTGCTCAATCAATATGCCAGGAACAAACCCCTTGAGCTGAGCGCAAGGCTCGTGTTCGAACAGAGCTACTCGGGGGTCGAGGGCGATAGCGCATCGAGCACTGAACTTTATTCGATCCTCTCATCCCTTTCGGGCGCTCCGATCAGTCAGGGCATAGCAGTTACAGGCTCTGTAAATCAGCTTGGGGAGGTCCAACCGATAGGCGGAGTGAATGAAAAGATCGAGGGGCATTTTTCCGTATGCAAGTCTAAGGGGCTCAATGGTGAGCAGGGCGTCATGATACCTGCCTCAAACGTGCAGAACCTTATGCTGAAAGAAGAGGTAGTGGGGGCTGTAAGGGAAGGCAAGTTCCACATATATGCCGTGAGCACCATAGATGAGGGCATTGAGGTGCTCACAGGACTGAAGGCTGGAAAAAGGAACGATAACGGCACCTACGAGGAAGGCGGGATCCATTATCTTGTGGACAAGAGGCTATCAGAGATTGCCGAGGCCATGAAGACATATCCATGGGGTTAAGTGGCCTCGTAGAAGGCCCTGTAGGCCCTTACAGTCATCCACAGGTCCGCCTTTGAGGATATCTCGAAGCATGAGTGCATGGATATCAGCGCAGGCCCCGCGTCCAAGACCTCCATGCCAAGCCTTGCCATGTACTTGGCAATGGTCCCGCCGCCGCCTTCGTCAACCTTTCCCATCTCGCCCGTCTGCCATACGATGCCATTGTCGTTGAATATTTTCCTGACCTCCGATATGAACTCTGCATTGGCATCGCTCGCCTCGTACTTTCCCCTCGTTCCAGAGTACTTCTGGATGTAGATGCCGTTCCCTATCCTAGGGGCGTTGTTCTCCTCATGGACCTTGGGAAATGTCGGATTAAGGGCGGCTCCAACGTCAGACGAGAGTGCCTTGGACCTCATTAAAGCGTCCATGACGGAGAGATTTGAATGCTCTCCCTGAAGTGCCAGCAATCTTGATATGGCCCAAGGGAAGAAATTGCTCTGCATTGCAGTGTTGCCTTCGGAGTGCGTCTCCTCCTTGTCCGCAAGGAAGGCTAGGGATGTGTACTCCGGGACGCCCAACGACATTATGGCCTCGATCGAACTGAATGCGCATATCCTGTCGTCCTGTCCGTAGGCCCCTATCATGCTGGAATCTATGCCGACGTTCCTCGATTTCCCTGCAGGCACTGCCTCTATCTCTGAGGAGACGAAATCCTCCTCCTCTATCCCATACCTTTCATGAAGTATCCTTAGCGCCATATGCTTGACCTTGTCCTTCGCTGATGGGCCCTTTTCAGGTATGCTCGAAAAGAGTATGTTGAGCTCCTCGCCCTTAATGACCTCAGGCATCTTTCTCTCATACTGCTCTTTCTGCGCCAGATGGACAAGAAGGTCGTTCACTGTGAAGACCGGGTCATCGCCATCCTCTCCGATGGAGATCTTCAGCATGCTGCCATCCCTTCGGAACAGCACGCCATGCAGAGCAAGGGGGACGTTTGCGAAATGGTACTTCTTGATGCCACCATAGTAGTGCGTCTTGAGTATGGTGAGCTTTTCCTTTTCAACGATGGGATTTGGTTTAAGGTCCAGTCTTGGCGAGTCCACATGGGACCCTATCATTCTGAATCCATCCCTTAGTGGCCTGCTTCCGATGATGAAGAGCAGGATGTTCTTCTCCTTGTTCTTGATATATCCCCTTCTTCCCTTGAGCTCGATGCCTGGATCTTCCTGGGCAAGCCTCTCAAGCTCCTCAAGACGAACGAAACCGTTCGCGATGGCCATCCTTTCGGTAAGCTCCACCGCCTCCCTCTCGGTCTTTGCCGCATCGAGGTATTTTCGGTACTCCATTGAAAGCACCTCTATCTTTGCCCTGTCATCGTCTGTGACAACATTCCACACGGATTCTCTTCTCAGGGCCAGACCATCTTCGCTTGTTTGCATGAAATATCCTTCCTCTACAAAAATATGTGAATATCAAGCTATTATCTTAGAGAAACCTTTATAAAAACTATGTATATGTTTTAATTAGGCTGTGAGATCCATGAAAGAGAAGGTTAAGGAAGTATTGGACAAGATCCGCCCGATCCTTCAGGCAGATGGCGGGGACGTGGAGCTTGTCGAGGTGGACGAGAAGACAGGTAAGGTCATGGTCAAGCTTACTGGAGCATGTGGCGGTTGCCCAATGTCTCAGATGACCCTTAAGTTCGGTATTGAGGCGGAGCTTAGGAAAGAGGTCCCAGGGGTCAAGGAAGTAATCAACGTATAGGCCCTATGGATCTTATTATTTTTCTTCTAGTCATCGTATTTTTTCTTCAATATCTTGGCCTCGGCCTTTAGTCTCTTCTTCTCTGCCTTTAGCATATCCTTATCGAGGGAAGCATAGTCCGTTTCTCCTGCCCTTGGCGGCTCATCGCCCTTTACGGTCACGTTCTCTTCGTTATGCTTGTATGTTAAGATTATGGCCACTATGGCGTAAGTGCACAGAAATCCTACTATCGACGCTGTTACAGCGGCTGGCAGTTCGGTATAGAATCTGGTGAAAACGAGGAATATCGAGAGCATCGAGAGCGCCGCCCAGGCATGGTGCTTGTACCATGAGTAACTTCTCTTCATATCATCCATATATAGATTGTTGAACAGTTTAATAAAATATATACATCATTGCCAAAAGTGTCATCCTCAAGGCCCTATCTCCAATGCTATGGGGCAATGGTCGCTACCCATGACGTCGTCGAGCATGTATGATGCCTTAACTTCTTTAACGAGGTCCTTGCTCACGTAGAAGTAGTCTATCCTCCAGCCAACGTTCCTCTCCCTTGCCTTGGTCTTGTAGTCCCACCAGGAGTAATGCCCTCCTTCCTTGGTGAAAAGCCTGAACGTATCGACGAGCCCGCTTTCCAAGAATCTGTCCAGCCATGCCCTCTCCTCCGGAAGGAAGCCCGAGACCTTCTCATTCTCCTTTGGCCTTGCAATGTCTATCTCCTTGTGGGCGGTGTTGACGTCCCCGCAGACCACAAGGCTCTTTCCCTTCGACATCATGTACTTGCAATGTTCGAGGAAGGCCTTGTAGAACTCATACTTGTATCCTAATCTCTGTTCTGACATCTTGCCGTTAGGGAAGTATATGTTCATCAGGTGGAAACTTCCATAATCAGCTATCAGGATCCTCCCCTCGTCATCGACTTCCCCAGAATAGAATCGTTTTTCTACCTTCTTGGGTTCTATCTTTGAGAATATGGCCACGCCGCTGTACCCCTTTCTCTCAGGGTAAGAGAAGAATGTCTTATAATCTTCCATGTACCTGAGCGTAAGCGGCAGCTGGTCCTCGCTGGACTTGGTCTCTTGAAGGCATAGTATGTCTGGCGATGCCGATTCGAACCACTCCAAGAAACCTTTCTTATATACGGCCCTTAGGCCGTTGACGTTCCAAGATACTATCCTCATCCGATCGTGCTCAAAAAAGAAAGGAAGAAGATGGTCTTATTCTACCTTCTTGTAGCAGAACCACCAGTCCTTGCATTCGAGCTTCTCGTCCTTGAGCCTCTTTTCCGCATCATCGACGGTGGTTGGCGGTGGCATAATGACCTTGTCCCCTATTATCTCGTTGTCTGGCCAATCGGCCGGAGCGGCAACCTTGTTCTTGTCAGTGAACTGAAGCGCCTTTACAACCCTTACCACCTCATCCAGTTTCCTGCCTATCTCCTGGGGATAGTAGAGTATCAATCTTATGATGCCATTGGCGTCAACGACAAAAACAGCTCTTACAGTGTTTGCGCCTTTGTTTGGGTGTATCATTCCGAGCATCTCTGCCAATCTGCCATTATCGGCGATTATTGGGAATGGTATCTTAACCCCAAGATTCTCTTCAATCCATTGTACCCATTTTATGTGGGAGAAGACCTGGTCGATTGATAGTCCTATGAGCTCACAGTTCAAATCCTTCAGCTGTTGTGCCCTCTTTGCAAATCCAACGAACTCTGTCGTGCAGACCGGGGTGAAGTCGCCTGGGTGGCTGAACAGGACGAACCATTTTCCTGCATAGTCATTTGGCAAGTTTATCTTCCCGTGTGTCGTGGTGACCTTTATCTCTGGGAAGGGATCACCTATCAGGGGCATTCCGTAAAATTCCTCTTCGCACATCTTTACACCTCCCTATTTACTGTATATTGGTATGTGTTGGGACGTATATTAAATTATTCATTTAGAATAGGCTCATTTACTCCAATATTTTAATATAGTCAAATTGATGGATATTATTATATAGATTGGGCAATATATCAATGAAGAACACAAAATCAAGGAGTGAACTAAATGACCAAGGTAGGAGAGAAGTATATTTGTGATATATGTGGAAATGAGGTTGAAGTGGTAAAGGCCGGTGGCGGCACTCTTGTCTGTTGCGGCGTAAAGATGAGGCTGGCCTGATATAAGTTATTTTCTGGTCGATTCTTCGCCCTACATGAATCTTATTTTTAGGAGGTATGGGATATCAAGAAGATAGAACTTAAGGAAGGCATATACTGGGTAGGGGCAGTCGATTGGAACATAAGGGACTTCCATGGATATAAGACCCCAAATGGCACCACCTATAACGCTTATTTGATCGTGGATGAAAAGATCGCCCTGATAGACACTGTGAAAAGGCCTTTCAAGGACGATCTCCTGGAAAACGTTAAGAACATCGTCGATCCGGCGGACATCGACTACCTTATCGTAAACCATGTCGAGATGGACCATTCCGGTTCGTTCCCCGATATGCTGGCTGTGCTCAAGAATGCGAAGGTGCTGGCCACCAAGGAAGGAAGCGAGGAGCTTCGAAAGCATCATGGCACGACCGTCGATATTGGCATAGTCGAGGATGGTGACAAGCTCTCGCTCGGGAAGAGGACCCTCACCTTCATAAAGACGCCCATGCTGCATTGGCCCGATTCAATGATGACATATGTTGTGGAGGACAAGATCATTTTCTCCTCCGATGCGTTTGGCCAGCATTATGCATCTTCGCTAAGATTCGATGACGAGATCGATCCCAAGGTCCTTCATGATTCAGCAGCTGATTACTATGCCAACATCCTTTGGCTTTACAGCCCCCTCATATCCCGCTTGATAGCCAGGGTGCAGGAGATCGGGCTTGAGATAGACATTATAGCGCCAGACCATGGTTTTATATGGCGTGACGATCCCATGATGCCCATAAGCTGGTACTCTGAATGGGCAAGCGGGAAGGCGTCAGGGAAGGTGCTTGTGGTCTATGATACCATGTGGGGATCGACCGAGAAGATGGCCAAGGCCATATGCAGTGGGATGCTTGACGAAGGCGTTGAAGCAAAGCTCATGTGCCTTAAGGACACCGAATACAGTTATGTCATGAGGGACCTTTTGGACTGCAAGGGGATACTGGTCGGTACTCCAACGCTCAACAACAACATGTTTCCTTCGCTTGGGGGGTTGCTCACATACCTTAAGGGCCTTAGGCCAAAGAACAAGATAGGGGCAACCTTTGGTTCCTATGGTTGGGGGGGTGGAGCATGCAGCGCCGCCCAAGAGCTTCTGAAGGAGGGCGGGGTTAGCATAGTGCTGCCGCCTTTGGAGCTCAAATGGGTGCCTAGTTCAGAAGAATTGGATAGATGCAATGAATTTGGCAGGGAATTTGCCAAAAAGACCTTGGAGATGATATGATGCCCGAAGAACGGTTGAAGAACAAGGCATGGAAGGAGGTGGGAAGCAAGTTCTCACACATTACCAGCGTCCATCCTTGCTACAATGAGGAGGCTCACTTCAAGTCCGCGAGGATACACCTTCCAGTGGCCCCCAAGTGCAACATCCAGTGCAAGTTCTGCAGCAGGGGCCTTGACAAATGCGCTTACCGGCCTGGTACATACTCCCACCTGCTCAAACCTAAGGAGGCGTTAGAGAGGGTCAGGGAGGCAAGGGAGAAGTACAAGACCCTAAAGGTAGTGGGAATAGCTGGCCCTGGAGAGCCATTGTTCAACATCGAGACTTTCGAGACCATGGGCCTTGTCAACAAGGAGTTCCCTGAGCTCTACAAATGCATCGCATCAAACGGGCTTCTCCTGCCAAAGAAGATCGACATGCTGAAGGAGGCGAACGTCGGCAGTATAACGGTAACGATAAACGGCATCGACCCGATAGTCGTCTCGCAGATCGTCTCTTGGGTCATCTATGAGGGAAAGCTCTACGATGGCGAAAAGGGTGCTAGAAAACTAATTGAGAATCAGCTCAAGGGGATAGAAGTGGCCGTTGAGGCGGAGATGGCAGTTAAGGTCAACACTGTGCTGATCCCTGGCATAAACACGGGCCAGGTCGGCGAGATAGCCAGGGAGGCATCCGAGAGGGGCGCCTGGATCATGAACATAATACCATTGATCCCCCTGAATCAGTTTTCTGATCATGAGGCTCCAACGTGTGAGGACCTAAAACACGCGAGGGAGGTCGCAGGTAAGTATATGAAACAGTTCAGGCTTTGCAAGCAGTGCAGGGCAGATTCCTGTGGCATACCTGGGCAAGAGGACCATTCACGTTCTAGGACCTTTGATTCCGAGTATTTCCATGGGTGATACAACGTTAGAAAAGATTGTGCGCTTCAAAGTCGAAGGCATGGGGTGTGATGGTTGCGCAAGCAATATTCAAAAGGCCCTGAGGTCATTGCCAGGTGTCATATCAGCAAGCGTCAGCTTTGCATCCAAGAAGGCCGAGGTAGCCTTTGACGCAGACGCAGTGGATGTTAATGCCTTGGTAACGGCCATAGACAACCTGGGATATAAGATGATCCCGGAATAGAGGAAATACGATCGAGGACGCTTTGCATGGCAGTGGGGAAGTTCTCATTGGAGGGCATACACTGTGCAGCCTGTGTCAAGAAGATAGAGGATGCGCTTGGCTCGATGGAAGGGGTAAGGTCGGTAAGTGTCAATCTGGCCACCAATACAGGCACAGTGGACTATGATGGGGACAAGATAGACGGAGTCAATATTTCAAAAAAGATATCCTCCCTCGGATACAAGGTAAAGGAAGAGAGCATAGTAATCGATGTTGAGGGGATGCACTGCGCCAACTGCGCGAACGACCTTGAGAAGGCCTTTCTCAAGGCCAAAGGGATCACCGGGGCCAATGTGAACTTCTCGACGAAGAGGGCCTTTATTACTTTCGATCCCCTCGCCATAGGGATGGAAGAGATATCCAATATAGTGGGCAAGCAGGGATTCAAGGTCGTCTCAAAGGAGGAATCTGCAGAAGATGAGAAAAATCCCTACAGGAATCTTTTCATATTCACGCTGCTCCTTGCAGTGCCTGTTGTCCTGATAAGCCACTTTCTGGCATTTTCCATGAAGCCTTATGTCCTGTTCCTGCTCACCACCCCAATACAGTTCATCTCAGGGTACACATTCTACAGGGGTGCATTCTACTCGCTCAGGTCAGGCAGCGCAAACATGGACGTGCTCGTCATGCTCGGCACATCTGCCGCCTATTTCTATTCGCTGGGTTCGACGTTCATCTTCGAGGGGCCCTTGTTCTATGAGACGACAGCTATGCTCCTCTCTTTCATACTGTTAGGGAAGCTCCTTGAGACATATGCAAAGGGAAGGACGTCCCAGGCTCTAAAGAAGCTTGTCGAGCTGCAGGTCAAGTTCGCTAAGGTGGAGAGGGACGGCAGGTTGGCCGAGGTACCGATCGACTTCATTAGGGTAGGGGACACCGTGATAGTCAAGGCTGGTGAGAAGGTGCCCATCGACGGCGAGGTCATAGATGGATACTCCAATGTCGATGAATCCATGATCACAGGCGAGCCCATACCGCAGGAGAAGACGGTAGGGTCTGTAGTCATAGGGGGCACACTAAATCAAAACGGACTTTTGAAGGTGCGTGCGACAAAGGTCGGCGAGGATGCAATGCTCTCCCAGATAATCTCCTTCGTCGAGAGCGCACAGGGGACAAAGGCCCCTATACAACGGTTCGCCGACAAGGTATCCTCTTACTTCGTGCCGGCAATTGTAGCTCTCTCCATAATCTCGTTCTCCCTATGGTACTTCATCTTCGATGGGTCCTTCGTTTTCTCGCTGACCCGGATGATAGCGGTGCTGGTGGTGGCGTGCCCCTGTGCATTGGGACTGGCAACGCCCACAGCCATAGCCGTTGGCACAGGTGTCGGGGCTAGAAATGGCATACTCATAAAGAGCGGCGAGGCACTGGAGAACGTTCAGAGGGTCGATACCATGGTGTTCGACAAGACGGGGACCCTTACGAAGGGAAGGCCGGAGGTAAAGGAATTCAGCTCTTCAGAGGTACTAGGCATCTCTGCCAGCATCGAGAGCGGGTCCACCCACCCCCTTGCAGATGCGATAGTCGAGAGCTCCTCAAGGGAGGGGATCATGCTAAAGGAGGTGACAGATTTCGATACTATCCCTGGTAAAGGCGTGGCTGCTCGAATCGGAAAAGATAGGTATCTCCTTGGGAACTCCGCTTTTCTTAAGGAGAATGGAGTGAAGTTCATCGAGGACAGGGTCCTCGTTCTGGAGAACAAGGGGCATACGATCGTCCATCTATCAAG
>JAFGGT010000028.1 GCA_016930445.1 Candidatus Methanofastidiosia archaeon
GATGAGATAAAGCAGGACAGGAACGACATGCACCTTGCCTGCAATACCCTGAAGGAGAATCAGTATCTGGTGCCGACATCGAAGAGGATATCTGCCAGTGAAAGGATAGTCCCTACCTTCGATAAGATACTGACAAGCGAGCGTTACTTCCCATTCGTGCCGATAATAAAGAACGCCTTGGTCGCCCTTGAGGAATATTCCGGCACGCCCATAGATATCGAATTTGCAATAGACTTCGATGGGAGCGGCAATGGCAGATTCTATCTATTGCAGCTGAGAGCGCTCGTGGGGAGGCCGGAACACAGAAAGATCAAGATCCCAAGGATCCCAGATGAAAAGATTGTCCTAAAGAGCAGCAATGTCCTCGGCAATGGCTTCCGCTACAACATCCAGCATCTTGTCTACGTGCCGCCGGAAAACTACAGCCTGGAGAACTCATACGCCATAGCAAGGGAGATAGGAAAGATAAATGAGATATTGGGCAGGCAGAGGTACATACTGGTGGGTCCAGGAAGATGGGGAACATCCTCGCCTGAGCTTGGTGTACCTGTCGAGTACAGCGAGATCTCAAATGCCGTCGTGATAGTTGAACTGTCCACTAACAACACTGACCCCGAGCTCTCCTACGGCACGCACTTTTTCGGCGACCTCATCGCCTCGAAGACACTGTACATCCCTGTGTTCGTGGAGAGGGGTGGGGAGATAAACAAGAGGTTTTTGGATGACCAGCCGAATAAATTCAATTCGAAATATGTCAAGCTTATAACCATTAAATCCGGATTCAAGGTATATGTGAGCGGGGAGAAGGACACTGGCCTAATCTGTATCCAGTGAATGGTCCGATGGGCCCGCCGAGATTTGAACTCGAGACCTCCCGGTTATCAGCCGGACGCTCTAACCAAACTAAGCCACGGGCCCAAGAATCATTTCATTTTGAAGGAAAACGATTGGCCTTCTCGCTTAAGAAGATTACGTAAGTTTTTAAATTTTTCTACCAAAAATGAAAATGTTCGCAAAATGTGCCATCGGCCCCCTTATTATTAGAAAGCATACTTTTCCCGTTGCCATTCCCCATGCGCCACAAATCTGCAAAAATCTTTTAAATGAGCCATCATACCTTTAACATTAATCGTGATATTATGGTAAAACTGACTTTTCTAGGAAGCGGTGGCGGCCGTTTCATGACCATTACCCAAAAAAGAGGTACTGGGGGATTCGTGCTAGAGGACGATGTGAAGATGCATGTAGATCCTGGACCAGGCGCGCTCTTGAGGTCATGGGAAAATGGCCTTGACCCTAGGGAGTTGGATGCCATCATAGTCTCTCACTGCCATATCGACCACTGCAACGATGCAAATATACTGATCGAGGCCATGACGAACGGTGGCATGGAAAAGAAGGGCACCCTTGTCGGATCGGACAGCGTTGTTAACTCCAGTTCCAGCATGATGCTCCAGAGGTATCTTGAAAGCCCGGAAAGGGTGGAGGTGCTCAAGGCGGGCGATAAGACGAGCGTAGGGAACGTGGAAATATCGGGCACACCGGCAATTCACTCCGACCCAAGCACGATAGGGCTGAAGTTCAGGACCTCGGCAGGCATAATATCCTACATATCGGACACACAGTTCTTCCCAGACCTCTCGAAATGGCATGAAGGGGCAAGGGTCCTGATAGCGAGCGTCACCAGGCCCGCTAAGTATAGGATACCCTATCACCTCACGACCAACGATGCAATCCGTCTGGCAAGGGAGGTACAGCCTGAGCTTCTGGTCGTGACGCACATCGGAATGAAGCTTCACACCATGGGGATAGAGAACGAGATCAGGGATATAGAGGAGAGTACAGGGATAGAGACGATCGTTGCATCTGTAGGTAGAAAGCTTTTAATTGATAAGAATTCAATCACCAAAGGTTTATAAGAAGTGATTCTCATGATTCCCAAGAATTACAATATAAAGGATATCGAGAAGAAGTGGCAAGACAAATGGGAGGTGGAAAAGACCTACAGGTTCGATTTCAAATCTGACAAACCTGTATTCTCCATAGACAATCCGCCTCGTTACGCGTCCGGCTCATTGCATATAGGACATGCCACGCACTATTCTCACATCGACATGATAGGCAGGTACAAGAGGCTTATGGGATACAATGTTTTCCTGCCGCTCTGCTTCGACGTGAACGGGATGCCGATAGAGGTCAACGTGGAGAAGAAGTACAAGGTCTCCCCCAAGAATCTTTCACGCTCTGAATTTACAAATATGTGCAGTGAATTTGCCAACAGCAACATTTCTACAATGATAAATCAGTTCAAGATCCTTGGCTGTTCTTTCGACCCCTCCGTATATTACCAGACCGATGCAGAGTACTATCGAAGGATAACTCAGATCACATTCCTGATCATGCTGAAAAACGACATGGTCTACAAGGCCATGCACCCTGTCAACTGGTGCACTCGTTGCGTCACGGCCCTTGGAGATGCCGAGATAGAGTACCAGGAAAGGGAAACTATGCTCAATTACATCAAGTTTTACTTAGAGGAGAAGGGCATAGAAGAATCTCAATCTATAAAAGTCGACCATAAGGGCCCATATGTGGTCGTGGCGACCACAAGACCGGAGCTCCTGCCCACCTGCCAAGTGGTGGCGGTACACCCGGATGATGATAGGTACAAGGCCCTAATAGGAAAACATCTGATAACACCGATCTTCAGAAGGAAGGTCAGGATCATAGCCGATGAAAAGGTTGAGAAGGACTTTGGAACCGGCGTTGTCATGATATGCTCCATAGGCGACAAGGACGACCTGGAGTTCATCTACAAGCTTGATCTCAAGTTCGAGAAGGGCATAGATGAAGAGGGCAAGATGACAGATATATGCGGAACTTACGAAGGCATGACAACGATAGAGGCCAGGGCGAACATAGTACACGACATGCAGGACCGAGACCTCCTCATCAAGAGGGAACAGGTCCCTCAGAACGTGGGCTCATGCTGGAGATGCCACACACCTGTCGAGTTCCTCGTCAAGGAACAATGGTTCGTCAAGGTCATGCCCTTCAAGGAGAAGATCAAGGCGGCCGCGGAAAGGATAAACTGGCATCCGAGCTGGATGAAGGTAAGGCTGGACCAGTGGATAGACTCCCTCTCATGGGATTGGGTAATATCCAGACAAAGATTTTTTGCCACACCCATACCCGTATGGGAGTGCAGATCATGCAAAAAGATCGTTCCGGCAAGGATAGAGGACTGCTACATAGACCCGCTCGAGACGAACGCGCCAAGCGAGTTCTGCCCCGAATGCGGCGGAATGCTAGATGGGAGCAACGAGGTGTTCGACACCTGGATGGATTCTTCGATATCTGCCTTGTACAACACGTTCTGGCAACGCGATGAGAACATCTTCAAGAAGATGTATCCCATGAGCATAAGGACTCAGGCACATGACATCATAAGGACCTGGGCGTTCTACTCC
>JAFGGT010000029.1 GCA_016930445.1 Candidatus Methanofastidiosia archaeon
GAAGGAAATAGTGGCCACGGCCGACTATGGCATAATAAAATACCTGGACAGCTTCGTGGACATACCAAAATCCTTCCTTTTCTCTTGGTGACGCCAGATCTGGCGCGAAAGGTACGTCCCGAAAGTTATTAATAAATCTCCTCATATTATCCTCTTGATGATAGACATTATTTTGGAGAAGGATGTCAAGTTCAAGAATCCAACGGTAATTGAGGGGTTTCCTGGCGTCGGCCTTGTAGGCCACATTGCGGCAACATATCTCGTCAGTGCCCTCAATATCCCAGAATTGGGTTACATAAGGACAGACCTGCTACCACAGGTCACCATGGTGATGAATGGGATGGTCATCCCCCCTATAAGGATCTATGGGAACGAGGACCTCATCGTCTTCATATCGGATCTTGTTTTTCCAGATGACAAGACTTTCTACATGGCCGAGAAGTTGGGGGAGTTCATGAAGGAGAAGGATGTGAAAACATCGATCTCTTTGGCAGGCATAGGCATAAGCTCGCTCAGTGGAAAGGTCTATGGCGTCGGTTCTGACGAAGAGACATTGAACATACTCAAAGGCCTTGAGGTCGATATATTGAACATGGGGAGCATATCCGGGGGTAGCGGGGCACTATTGCTGGAATGCTTCAGACAGGGCATCTCATCAATGGCGCTTCTTGCAGAGACACAGGGAAATCGCCCCGATCCCAGGGCAGCTTCAAATCTCTTGACATATATATCAAAGTATATAGGAAAGAGCATCGATGTCGAGCCTTTGATAAAGGAGGCGGAACAGATCGAGGCCACATTATCGAATCTGAGCAAGGACGTATACCAGTCCTCAGAAAAGAAGCATGATGATCGGGACACCATGTACATATGAGGTGATTTTATGTACGTATTGACATGTATAAATCCAAGAGTCTTCAGGGAACTGATCTCGGAAGGCATAAAGACAATGGTGTTGAGAAGCGCACACAACATAAACACCATATTGAAGACGACCTTGGGAGAACCAATCTTCATAACTTGCCGTTCGGAGGACGACATAACGAGGGAGACAGAGGGGATAATAGCAGTGGTCAAGAACATTTCCATATTCAACAGCAGGCAAACCTTCGACAATGATGAATATGAGATCACCTCCGCGAGGGTCCAGTTCGAGCTTATCAATGTGGCGAAGGTCAAGGATATAACAAGAAACGAGACGGACAAGCGACTGAGCGTCGATATAGACAGGGTCACTTACTATCGTATAAGTTGAAGAGCCCTGGCAGGTCATCGATAGTGGGGATGGCAATATCACCCCACTTCTCATTTATGATTATGCTTGTGTAACCGGCCCTCTTCGATGCTATGGCGTCATCCACGTTATCGCCCACATAATAGTATTTGTCCGCATCGAGCAGCTCCTTCATCTTGAGCAATGGCTCTGGGTCTGGTTTCTCCTTTTCGACATCGTCAAGGCTCACCACCTTTTCCACGCTGAAGTATTCTCCCAGATAACTATTCTCCAGCGCATATAACGCTTCCAATCTAGGTCTCGAAGTGACTATCCCCTTCTGAATTCCGCTGAGCTTGTCCAATGTGCCTCTTGATATGTTCAATGTCTCATTCTCGATAAGCCCCCTGCATACCGGGACAGTGGGCATCTCGTTATAGGACCTGATATAGAGTTCTCTGCCTAGGTATATGGATTGGAACGCCTTTTTCACCTCAAGCCATCTTTCATCTCTTCTCACCTTCGGCTCCTTTCCATCGAGCACTTGGAGTATGTAATATGTGGCGTCCCAGTCATTGTTAAGATTCGGCATGCCCTTCATCGACCGCATCCTTTCCTCTATCGCGGACCTATCCGTGCCAGGGCGAAAAAGCTGCGCAGTTCTCACTATGGCCTCCTTGTAACTGTTCGACACATCGACCAGTGTCCCGTCAAGGTCGAAGACCAGCGCGATCCTCATCTTATCACTGTGTTGAATCTTGTGCCCCAATCTGCCAGTACCTCTCCTAGGGACTTGAGAAGATAGAGATTGTTCTCTCGCGCGCCCACGCTGATCCTTAGGCAGTTCTCAATACCATTCTGGCCTGAGACGTTGTATACGAATATCCCCTTCTCTATCAAGGCGTTGAAGACATCATATGCTGAAACCTGCTCGGGAAACTCAACGAGCACGAAGTTGGTATAGGAGGGGTATGCATAAAGGCCAAGATCGCTAAGGCCATCCCTCATCTCTTCTCTCAGTTCCTTTGTTTCCTCCACAAGCTTCCACATGTCCTCCTCGTGGTCGAGAACATCGTATGCAAGCTTGACCGCCATGTTCGACATGTGGTATGGTATATGCGAAAGCTCGAGATAGTCGCTCGTCTTCTCATTGGCAACCGTATATCCTACCCTTGCCCCTGGCAGCGACCATACCTTAGAGAAAGTGCGAAGTACCACGAGATTTTCGTAGCTCTCCACGAGCTCGATCGCAGTGAAGTCAGTGAACTCCGCATAGGCCTCGTCGACCACGATGACCTTGCCTGTTTTGAGCCCTTCCTCGATCTTGTCCAGGCCTACCAAATTACCGGTCGGGTTGTTGGGGTTTGACAGGAATAGCAGCTTTGCGGCGCTTTTTTTAAATAGGTCCCAATCAGGCTCGAATCTCTCATTGAGCTGGAACTTCAATATCTCATTGCCGTTCACCCTGGCGATCATGTAATACTGCCCATACGTTGGCTCGTATATCGCGCAAGAGTCGCCCCGTTCCAGAAAGCACCTGCAGCAGATGTCTATTCCGTGATTTGCGCCAGCGGTTATCACAAGATTCTCCCTCCTTAGGCCGTGCTTTCTGGCTATCTTGTCCTTGAGCTCGTAATAGAACGGGCCAATGTACCTGGAAGAGTATTTGTCACCGATTATGCCTCTGATCGGTTCATTCTGTGAGAGATTTATGAGCTTTTCGTCAACATAAGGAAGCTTGAATCTCAGTGTTTCTATATCACGTCTAACAAGTTTCTCTATCATAAAGATTGGAAAATGATTTTTGTTTTTATAGTTTATTGAAAAAACCTGTACTATTATACTTGTATATGCCCTTTGCCGATATTAGAAAAGGGAATATCTACATATATATGCTAAAAATATAGATAGTTTTATAAACTGAACTAAAAAAATGCATTCATGAATTACGTGTGTGGATCAAATGGGACACTCCCTTAGAGCGTCATATGCTAATTCTAACACGATAAGGGGAGTGTGCAATCAATGGTCGGTAAATTATGGAAAGACGAGGTTAGGGTTCTTGTTGCCTTCGATATGGACAAGACACTCATAGACTGCGAGATATTGGACGAGGTCGCCAAGGAACACGGCTGCTTCGATGAGGTGGCCAAGATTACGGACGAGGGTATGTCTGGCAATCTTACCTTTGCCGACTCCATCAGCAGGAGGCTAATGCTCCTAAAGGGCACGCATGTCAACAATTTTGACAAGGTCTTCAAGGAGCAACCACTGACAGAAGGGGCAGAGGTGTTGTTGAGCAAGCTGAAGGAGGAAGGCGCTAAGACCGCGATAATCACCGGAGGATTCGATCTTATCGCGCACAGGCTGGCAAGGCACCTGGGAATAGACTATGTGGCGTCCAACAAGTTCGAGATCAACAATGGTATGCTTACAGGCAAGTTCGAGCTAAGGGTAGATGGGAACAAGGATTATTGGTTGAACAGGTTCAAGGAAGAGTCCGGGGCCAATGTCGTAGTGGCTGTAGGGGACGGGGCCAATGACATACCGATGATAAAGTTGGCCGACTTCGGTGTCGCATACAGGGCAAAGGAATGCCTCAGGGGCATTGCGGATATTAACGTGGACAACATATACGATGTGTACGACCTCTTGAACGACCTTTTCGACAGTTCCCAGAGGACCTGCGTCAACACGAGCATCGAGCTTATTTCTGAATAATCCCTTTCTTTCTTTTCATTTATTGACATAATCAATTATTTGATAATATCAATTAATTTTATATATCTCAATTGCGTTTTATCATTACATAAGGGGGAATATAATGACTTCTAAAGAGGAATTGCTAGAAAAGTTATCCAATGCCGTGATCGAAGGCGATGAGGACAAGTGCGCCGAACTCGCCGAGAGCGCTTTGGAAGCTGGAATAGATCCCTATGAGGCGATAATGAAAGGCTGCAATAAGGGAATGGAGATAGTAAGCCACAAATACGAATGCAAGGAAATGTTCGTGCCAGAGATTCTCCTATCGGCAGATGCGATGTACGCAGCTCTCGATGTCCTAAGGCCTCATCTCAAGGTCGATGAGGCGGGCAAGAAGACTGGTACCGTTGTCATAGGTGTCGCAGAGGGCGATATACATGATATCGGAAAAAACCTCGTTCTAATGATGCTCGATGTTGCAGGTTACAACATTGTCGACGTGGGAAGGGACGTTTCGGCTGACACTTTTGTGGAGAAGGCCGCCGAGGTGGATGCAGACCTGGTCGCCATGTCGGCGCTGATGACAACAAGCATGGTCAGGATGGAACTGGTGATCAACGGATTGAAAAAAAGGAACCTCAAGGCAAAGGTCATAGTCGGAGGGGCGCCGATAAGCCAAAGCTATGCTGATAAGATTGGTGCAGACGGATATGGAAAAGATGCGGTCGAGGCTGTTAGGGTAGCGAACAAATTGATGGAGGCATAAATATGGGAAGAATGACATCAGCTGAAAGGATGCATGCTGTGATGATGGGACAAAAACCTGACAGGGTGCCTGTCAATCCCTTTGCAATGGGTTATTGCATGCAGATTGTTGGTCTACCACTTGGAGACTTCTATTCTGATGGGAAGAAGAGCTTCTATGGACAATTCATGAGCATGAGACTGCATGGTTACGACGTTTCGCCAATGTATGGCTATGCATCTTGCGGACCTTGGGAGATGGGAGGGGAGATCGCATTCCCGTACGGCCCGGGGCACAGTGCGCCTTCTGTCACAAGACACGCTGTCAACACGATCGAGGACGCCGAGAATTTAGAAGTGCCCGAGTTCAGGGACGGAAAGTTGCCAGGGGCTTATGGCATTGCCGATGACCTTTTCCAGATGTGTGCCAAGTATAAGATGCCTGTCACATTCCAATCTGGAAGCACTTTCACTGCATCATCGGTCGTTGCCGATACCACGTTGTTCCTCAAGTGGGTATTGAAGGAACCAAAGACCCTTCATATGCTTCTTGACAAGGTAAGCGACATGTACTGCAATGCCATAGAGTACTTTGCAGACAAATATGGTCCCCAGGCTGTGATGCCGTTCGACGGAGGACCTAGCGAGGCTAACACGATACTCTCACCAAAGGGCTTCGAAGAGTTCGCTTTCCCATACATGCAAAAGCTCCATAAGAAGATTGCCGATGAGGGGATAGGTGTTGTGCTGATGCACCCTTGTGCAGACCAGAACATGAACATACCCTTCTACATCAAGGTAAGGGAGCAGATGAACTGGAGAGGCAAGTACATATGGCTGTTTGGGCCAGAGACACCAGTCCAGGACCAGATTGACGCCTTCGGAGCGCACGACGTAATCTGTGGAAATGTGGATCCGCCATCATTCCAGACCAAGCCCTATGAGGAATGCGTGGAGCTTTGCCAGAAGAACATCGAAGAGGGAAAGGATTCCCCAAGCGGTTTCATACTCGCTCCGGGTTGCGAGTTCCCGCCAGGTGCATCGCCTGACAAGCTCATGGCTATGATGGACGCGGCAGAGCAGTTCGGAAGATACGAATAATACTTTCGTTCTTATTTTTTTATTATTTTCACCATTCTACATCTGAAGAGTGATTTTCATGACACCTAAAGAAAGACTTTTGAACGCCATCAACGGAAAGAGAGTGGACCACGCCCCCGTCGTTTCTTTTACGCAAACGGGCACGAAGGACCTTATGGACAACATTTCGGTCTATTGGCCCGAAGCGCATATGGACCCGCTACTAATGGCGAAACTGTCCCTTGAGGCCCATAGGGCAATCGGTTTTGAAGCAGTCAGAGTGCCTTATTGCCTTACGATACTTTTGGAGGCCCTAGGATGCACCATACTCCCGGGGGAGAGGACTAGGCAGCCTTCAATAGCGTCCCACCCGTACAATTCCAGGCAACCCATCATGCCAGAACCTATCCCAGACGATTTGAAATCTCATAAGCGTTTGCCGGTCGTGCTTGGTGCGATTAGGACCCTAAGGGAGCAGGTTGGAAGCGATATTCCAATAATAGCTGGTGCTGAAGGGCCCGTGACCGTTGCAAGCGACCTTCTAGAAGTGACAACCTTCATGAAGTGGACCATAAAGAAGAGGGACACCGTAAAGGAGTATCTGGACTACGGGGCCGAAGCGGTGGTAAGATACGCCAATGCCATGCTAGATGCCGGCGCGGACGTCTTCTCGCTCCTGGACCCAGTGGCATCGCCAGAGCTCCTGAATCCAAGGGACTTCAATGACTTCATACTGCCGCTCTATCAGGATATGGCCAAGAAGATAAGTGGCGATGTTGTCCTCCATATCTGTGGGGATGTCGAGTTCATCTTGCCATACCTGAAGGATTGCGGATTTGCCGCAGTGAGCATAGAGGAAAAGACAGACCTATACAAGGCCAAGGAGATCTTCGACGGCGACATAAGGGTCGTGGGCAATGTTTCCACCTCAAAGACTCTTTTCAACGGCTCTCCTGAGCAGGTATACGATGAATCCATGGAGGCCTTGCAAAAGGGCACCGATGCCTTGGCGCCGGGATGTGGCCTTGCCCCCATGACGCCGCTTGAGAATTGCCAAGCCATGGTAAGGGCAAGAAACGATCATTTTGGGCTTTGACCCATCTTTATAATTTTCCGCTTTGCATTATTCCCCTTATCAACCCTATACCCAGGGCAAAGGATATCACAAAGCCAAGGAGCCCTATTATGGGCATATCATAGGCCTTTGGCCCTATGTTCGTCATGAACAGCACAGATGAAGCCAGTATCATACCTGCCGCCACTATGGAGAATGAAAGCCTGTTAATGGATTTCTCGAAGTGAAGGCTCAGGCTATCGGAAGTGTTCTTGCTCAACCCGACCTTGAACTCGCCGTTGCCCAGATTAGTTATGATGTTGTCTATCTTGTCTGGAAGACCGATAAGCATCTCTCCGCTGTCTGCAATGTTTTCGAACCATTCCCTGATGATATTTGTCGGTCCCAGCTCCTCCTTCACCATCTTCTGGGCATATGGCCTGGTGAGGTTCGCCACATTGAACTGCGGGTCAAGCTGCCTGCCTATGCCCTCTATCATGAGGATGGCCTTTCCCAGCAGCACTAGGTTTTGAGGCATCTTGATCCCATACTGCTTTGATACTGTGGTCAGCTTGTCGATGAACTCGCCGACATCTATCTCCTCTAAGTCCTTTCCCAGGTAGATGTCCAAGAGGTCCTCGATATCCCAGACGAACTCATCCCTGTTCTTTAATTGGGAATTTGTCATGGAGATGATGGTATCGGCTATCTTGGCAGATTTGTGGTTTATTATCGAGACAAGCAGGGATATGAGCACCTTCCTGTTCTTTCTAGATATCTTTCCAACTATGCCGAAGTCCAAAAACGCTATAGTGTCCTTATCAATAACGAAGATGTTGGCAGGATGGGGGTCCGCATGGAAGAATCCGTTCTCATATATCATTTTTAATATCGCTTTTGCGCCTATGTCTGCTATCCTTTTCCTCTCTTCCGGGCCATAGCCGCCTTTTAGCAGATTCGACACCTTGACGCCATCGATGTATTCCATCACCAAAAGGCGCTTGGTCGTGTACTTGTCGTATATGCGGGGTATCTTTACCTCTTTTATATTTTCAAAATCATGTCCAAACCTCTTTGCGTTTGAGGCTTCTATGTTATAGTCCAATTCCCTCTTTATGGCCTTAGCGAACTCCTCGACTATCTCTTCCGGCTTGTATGGGGACCTTCCAGCCATCATGTTCCCCACACTCCCTGAGAAGCTCCTCATGATCTCTAGGTCCACCTTAATGGTCCTCTCTATCCCTGGTTTTTGCACCTTTACTGCCACTTTGTCCCCATTTTTCAAAATGGCCTTGTGGACCTGGCCTATTGAGGCAGATGCTATTGGTTTCTCATCGATGCTCTCGAAGACCTCGGAAAGGGGGCGATTGAGCTCCTTTTCTATCTCAACGGATATCTGTCCGAAAGGCACAGGTTCGACATCGTCCTGCAGCTTTGAGAATTCCTCTACATATTCCTTTGAAACGATGTCGGGCCTTGTCGAGAGTATCTGACCTAGCTTGATGTAGGTAGGGCCCAGCTCTTCCAGTATCATCCTATATGTGACCGCTAGCGATCTCTTTGGCATCCTCTTCTCTTCGCCACTTATCCTTCCTTTTGGAAGGAATCTGCTAAGTCCTATCTGGTCCACGAAGTAGCCCATCCCATGCTTTGTCATGATCTGTGCTATCTGCCTGTACCTGTTCAGATAGGTCACGTTCTTCTTGAGATTGGACATCATCACTATTAGAATGAATTATAATGGTATTTATATTTGATTAGTAGATCGACACGGCTTTGAAGTGCAGGCGGGCAAAACCAAAAATTATTTATGAGAACCATGCCTTCATTAGTTGATTCATATGAAGAGCATATCGATAATTGGCGGTACTGGCAATCAGGGCCTGGGCCTAGCTATGAGGTTCGTCAAGGCGGGGCTTCCAATAGTCATCGGTTCCAGAGACGATACGAAGGCCAGGATTGCAGTCGACGAGATAAAGGAGAAGTTTCCAAATGCCCAGGTGGAAGGCGTCGACAACACTACGGCAGTAGAGATGGGCGATATAATAATCCTGTCTGTGCCCTATAAGTTCATGGTCGACACCATCAAGTCAATTAAGGGGGCTCTCACGGAGGACAAGATACTTGTTAGCCTATGCGTCCCATTGGCGATCGCAGTCGGTGGAAAGGCCACTGAAATGGTGAGGCCGTGGGAAGGCTCGGCGGCCGAGCAGGCACAAAGCATCGTGCCGAACGTCAAGGTGGTAGGTGCGTTCCAGAACATCTGCGCCGCCCGCTTAATGGACCTTGAGAACACGGTCGAGGACGATGTTCTCGTATGTTCGAACGACAAGGATGCGCGTCAGGAGATAATGGACCTAGTCAAAATGATAGATGGACTGAGGGGCATTAACGGCGGCACTCTCTGCAATTGCAGGATAACCGAGTCCCTGACACCGCTTATCATAGGCTTGAACATAAGGTACAAGGTAACCAAGGGCCTTGGCATCAGATTCACATACCTTTACGACATCTAGTTGTCATTTTTTCTCTTCTATTACCCTTTTCGCTTCCCTGAATGCTATTGAGATGTTCCTGTTGCCGCATTCGCACTTTCCCATTATGTACTCCTCTAGCTCATTTCTAGATACGGCCTCCCTCACATTTTCCATCTCCCTCATGAAAACGTAGAGATTGTGCAGCGCTAGAAGCATCTCCGAAGCGCTGTCGGGGCCGACAAAATCCTTTAACCCATGCTCTTGACAGACTGGGCAGCCGCATTCTGGCAGGCTGCTAAGCTCTTTAAGCCTCTTTATCCTGTTGAGCTTCTCAGGGTGTATGTACTCCTTGAATGATGCAGCAACAAGATAGGTCCATGAATCGAAGGTATCTATGCCCAGGTAAGAGAGGGCGTACATTGCAGGGAATCCCGTTATGCCAAACGCATGCAACGGCTTGTCAGTGCGATTCCTGACGGCGGAGATGATCCCAGAGAGGTAGGCGTATTGGGATTTTCTGGGCACAAGCGACCCGATGCCGAAACCATCGAATCCATCATCAAGACACCCGATGTAATCAACTATCTCCCTAGGTGTTGAGCCGTGTATGGCCCCGTAGAGCATCATGTCCCCTTTCTTCTCCAACATCATATTGGCCGATGATATGCTCCTCTCTAGCCTTAGAAGCTTGTTTTGCTCGTCTAGGCCCGGTGTTATGGGATAATCGAATGTCACTGCAACGTCTGAGCGGGCCATCTTCTGGTAACCAAGCACGTCCATAGGGTCAAGCTCTGCGCCTTTTCTCATATACTGGAATCCGCCGCTGTCCAACCAGACCGGCCTCTTAGTGCCGAGTGCCTTGTGAATGCCTTCGGAAAATATCCGCTCCCTTCTCTTGTATGGCAATATATGGTATAAAGAGAGAATGGTGGCCTGTGATAGGTCCCAAGGCGCTATGCAATCGCCGTCTATCCATAGGTCCCATATGCCATAGGATGCTGCTACGACTGGGATGAGGGCAGGCGTACGTATCCTTCCATGAGGGGTCCTTATGAGTCCAGGTTTATATTGGGGCTCTGTCATCGATACACCTAGATGGGGGTCTTCCTTCCGCTCTTGTCGCGCTTTTCACTGCCGAAGGAACTGCCAAGCTCATATGAGTTGAAAACAGGTCCGTCCTTGCACACCAGGAGCCCGTCTATCTCACAGGAGCCACAAAGCCCCAGTCCGCATTTCATGTACCTTTCCAAAGAGAACTGCAGAGGAAATGAATCTGCAATATGCCGGGAGATGGCCACAAGCATGCGTTCAGGCCCACAACAATAACCTTGGTCGAACTCAAGGCCTACTGCATTTAAAAGGCATGTGACAAGGCCCTTCTCTCCACAGCTTCCGTCCTCTGTGGCAACATAGACATCCCCGTATTTGCGGAGCTCTTCATCGAAGAGCACCTCGTCAAGTTTCCTGTAACCCAATAGCGAGGTCACGCTCATTCCCCTCTCATGGCACCTTTGTGCAAGGAATCTTAGCGGCGCCACCCCGAAGCCTCCACCGATCAATACTATGTCATTACCTTTGATATCGAATCCCTTCCCAAGGGGGGCCTCGGCTGATAATCTGTCGCCAATGCAAAGGTTTGAGAGATTGTGGGTGAAAGGACCGACGTCCTTCACGGTTATGGCATCGTGATAAGAGAACGACATGGGCTTTTGTCCCTTGCCAGCCAGCCAGAACATGCCGAACTGTCCAGGTACCGCATCCAAGGACTTGTCAAAAAAGAGGGTTGTCGTGTCCTTGGTCTCTTTCCTAGTGCCAATGACCTCAAGGTCGATCATAGCTTCACCAATATCTCAAGATTCTCGGGCTTGATCTCGTTCTCAAGGGCCTTTATGCCCTTTGTGCCGATAGAGACCACCGTGAACATGCCAGCGATCTCTGCATTCATCTTCTTTGCCAGCCTGAGTAGCGCCCTCTGCGTCTCCCCGCTCCTGATTACATCATCCACTATTAGGAGCCTGTCGCCCTTCTTTATGGACTTCTTTGGTAGGTAGAGGGACATAAGCTTGCCCATGGAGGATGGTATGTAGGTCTCCTCGATGTAATCCAGGCGTCCGACCTCCTTTTCCTTCCTAGTGAATATCATGTCAACTTCAAACGCCTTTGCCACATGACAGGCGATCGGGATGCCATCCGTTTCGGAGGTCAGAACCTTGTTGACGTTCTCGAATCTTTCCAAAGCCTTAATCGCTATCCTGTTTAGGAGCTGTGTATCATAAAGAATGCTTGAATTGTCGAAGTAGCCATATTCATCGAACACTATCCTGTCTGTGATCTCCTTCGAGAGCTTGAAGTTCTTGTCATAGAACTCTATGAACTCTCTTGCCCTGTCCTCGTTTGGCAGGACCCTGCCCATGATGTACCTGTTTAGGACGGTGGTCGGGAGATTAAGCTTTTCAGAGAGTTCGCTGTAGGTGTGCCACCTTTTAAGAATCTTCAATACCTGGACGGCTTCCATCCTGTATTTCATGCTTTCAAGCATATTCATAAACATGAATGTGATTAATAAAGTTTTTATACTTTTCTCTTTTACAACATACGTGGTTATATGGGTACCGTTCTTGTTATCGATTTTGGAAGTCAGTACACTCACTTGATTGCTAGGAGGATAAGGCAGCTCAATGTATATTCAGAGGTGGTAGAAGCCACAATGGCCACGCCTGAAGACCTTGATGTGGATGCAGTAATCCTTTCAGGGGGGCCATCGAGCGTCTATGATAAGGGTGCACCCAAGAACGATGTTCTTCTAAATGCATTGGTTGAGAGGAACATCCCAACATTGGGCATATGCTATGGAATGCACTTACTGACATACAGCCTGGGAGGCAAGGTCACAAGGGGCAACAAGGAATATGGCATATCTCAGATGAAGATATCAGAAGACCCCATATTCAAAGGCCTTGAAGAGTTCCAGAGGGTATGGATGAGCCATGGCGACTCGCTTGAAAAATTGCCAGAAGGCTTCAGAATCATTGCCACGTCGGACAGGGCGCCTGCAGCCATAAGGCATGCCCAAAAGAACATATACGCATTCCAATTCCATCCAGAGGTCAATCATACAGAGAACGGTCTCAAGATCCTGGATAACTTTCTTGACATCTATGGGATATCCAGGGACTGGAACATGGAGGACTTCATAGACGCGTCCCTTGAGAAGATAAAGGCTCAAGTTGGGGACGAGAAGGCGGTAATCGCCCTTTCCGGTGGCGTGGACTCGTCCGTGTGCGCAACTCTGACTGCCAAGGCCATAGGGAAGAATCTCTTTGCTGTGTTCGTTGACCATGGCCTCTTGAGGAAGGGTGAAAGGCAGTTTGTCAAGGAGAAGTTCGAGAACATGCTCAACCTAAAGATCGTGGATGCCAAGGATAGATTCTTCGAGAGGCTGGCAGGCGTGGTCGACCCCGAGATGAAGAGGAAGATAATAGGCAATGAGTTTATCAGGATATTCGAGGAGGAGGCCAGGACGATAGGCGCCAGATACCTGGTCCAGGGCACCATATACCCCGATGTGATAGAGAGTGGGTCCACCAAGAACGCCGATGTCATAAAATCCCATCACAATGTCGGCGGGCTGCCCGATACCCTTGATTTCACAGGGCTTATAGAACCTCTCAGAGAGCTGTACAAGGACGAGGTCAGGGTACTGGGTGATAAGTTGGGCATGCCTGAGGAGATCGTCTTCCAACATCCCTTCCCTGGGCCGGGATTGGCAGTGAGGATAACAGGGCCTGTAAATGATGAGAACATCCATATAGTGAGGGAGGCTTCCGCCATCCTGGACGAAGAGCTGAGGGGTGCAGGGATATACGATTCTGTCTGGCAATCGTTTGCGATACTTTTCGAGGATCGTGTGGTAGGGGTGGTCGGCGACCAGAGAAAGTATGGCAGATTCGTGGGGCTAAGGGTCGTCCAATCGGTCGATGCCATGACGGCGAACTTCGTCAAGCTGCCATGGGAGGTCCTAGAAAAGGTTAGCACCAGGATAACGAACGAGCTAGAAGATGTCGTGGCAGTATCATACTTTGTCTCCCACAAGCCTCCGCAGACGATAGAGCCGTGTTGAATGCCTAGAGCATGAGCCTCTTGTGCTCTGTTTTTATGCACCTGTTCATTATGGTCAATATGCCTGCTTCGATGGAGAGCCGGTAAGCTTCAGAGTTGACAACCCCCATTTGCAGCCAAACGCATTTTGGCCTTATCTTTATCGCTTCCTCCATTATTGGCATGAGGAATCTTGGATTCCTGAAAACGTTAACCATGTCCACACATTTGTCCAGGTCCAGGAGCGATGGATAGCATTCCCTTCCTAATACCTGCTCGTGATTAGGGTTCACAGGAATGACATCGTAGCCGTTTGACAAAAGATACGACATGATGTCGTTGGAGGGTTTCGAGGGCATGTCCGATGCGCCAACGAGCGCTATCGTAACCGTTTCTGAGAGCAACCGCTTAACTTCACTGTCATCGACGTTGTCCATGGGACCGAAGTAGCATTTTTCTGCCATTCAATCACTAGCTGTTGCCTTTATTGTATTTTCCTCAAGGGCCCTTTTGCCCAGTTCGCATCCCTTTAGAAGTGCGTTTATGTTCATTTCCAAGAATCTTTCGTTTATTGTGCTCCTGATCGATTTCTGGAGGGATTCTATGGATACGACACCAGTTATCTGAGCGACCGCGCCAAGCATGATTATGTTGGCCATTATCTGGGACCCCATCTTAATTGCCTCTTCTGTTGCTGGAATCGAATAGCATCCGTTCTTTTCCGGCCTTATGAACGTGGGGTCGATGAAGATGGCGGCATCTTTCTTCACATCCCTTCTATATCTCTCGTATGCCTCTTGGGAAAGTGATATGAAAATGTCGGCCATCTGTATGTAAGGGTAATATATGTCCTCATCAGAAATTATTATCTCTGTCTTAGAAGCGCCGCCTCGGGCTTCTGGGCCATACGATTGTATCTGGGTCGATATCTTTCCATCGTATATGGATGCCGCCTTTCCAAGAAGGTAACCTGCCGTGATTATGCCTTGTCCTCCGCTTCCAGTGATCCTTATCTCCCTTCTCATTTTGACACCCTTTCCACTAGCTCCTTCCACTGCTCCGTCCATTCCTTCTTCTGGATGTTCTGCAGCTCCCCTATGCATATCTTGTCTGGCTCGCTCTCCGCCCTTTTAACATTCACGGTATTCTCCTTGTACCACCTGTAGATGCCTTCATAGTCCCTGATGCGATTCCTTCTCCAATATGATGTGGGACATGGCGTCAGTACCTCTATGAACGAGAATCCCTTCACCTGGAGCCCTTTTTTGATCGACTTCACCAGCTGCACAGGGTGAGATATCGTCCATCTGGCCACAAATGGGGCTCCTGCTGCCATGGCCAACATTGAGAGATCGAATGGATGTTCGAATGAATCGTAAGGTGTGGTCGTTGTCAGGCTCTCAAGCGGTGTTGTCGGTGATGCCTGGCCCCCTGTCATCCCATAGTTGTAGTTGTTCAAGACTATTACCGTGATGTCAATGTTTCTCCTTATGCCATGGATGAGATGATTTCCACCTATTCCTGCACAGTCGCCATCACCAGTGAACACAACGATGTCAAGGTCTGGATTGGCCGCCTTTATGCCTGTCGCGAATGCAATGGGTCTGCCATGTGTCGTATGCAGCCCATCAGCCTTTATGTATGAGCTCAGCCTTGAGGAGCAACCTATTCCAGAGACGAAAACCATCTTGTCTATGTCCTTTTTAAGTTCATCTATGGCCCTAAGGGTCGTGTTTAGGACGATGCCGTTCCCGCATCCAGCGCAAAGTATAGTGGGCATTGTGCCCTTCCTTATGTACTTTTCATAGATCTCGTCGTTGGATATCATTTTATCATCTCTACTATGTCCTTGGGAGTTGGCACCCTTCCTCCTAGGGAGCTTACCAATACGACGTCACATCTGCCCTCTGCCGCTTCCCGGATGCTATGATACATGAGCCCCATGTTCATCTCCACCACAATGATCTTTTCGACCTGTTTGGAGAGCTCCGAGATGAACTCATAGTTGAACGGCCAAAGCGTGTTGAGATTGATGAATGCCACATTCTTCTCTAGTTTCTGTGCCATGTTGACCGCTGCAAGAGATGGCCTGGCTGATATTCCATAGGAGATGACCGCTATCTCCGCATATTCCAAGTGTTTGTTGTTGACATAAAATATGTCGTCAATATTGTCAGTTATCTTCTCAGACAATCTCTTTATGAGGTCTGAGTGCGCCTTGGGATTGACCGTCGTCGGAAAACCATCCTCATCATGGGTCAGGCCTGTAATGAAGGTCTTGTAACCAGAACCGAATGGCGCGAACTCAGGGATCTTCGTGGCATGCATATAGCCTGTTCTAAATGGCCTGTAATATGCATAGGATATATCAACTGTGCTCCTATTGGCTATCAGAACATCTTTAGGGATCGTGATCTTCTCTCTCATGTGCCCTATGGATTCGTCCATCATCAGTATAACGGGCACCCTGTACTTTTCAGAAAGATTGAATGCCCTGATCGTGAGCTCAAGGGTCTCTTGGACAGAAGAAGGACAAAGCGCGATTATCTCATAGTCCCCATGCGAGCCATATCGGGCCTGCATGACATCGCCTTGGGACGACATTGTCGGCTGGCCTGTGGAAGGTCCACCCCTCTGAACATCTACGATCACGCACGGGGTCTCGGTCATGACCGCATAACCTATGTTCTCTTGCATTAGCGAGAAACCTGGTCCTGATGTGGCGGTCATGGTCTTCTTTCCGGTCCATGATGCCCCTATGATGGCGCCCATGGAGGCTATCTCGTCTTCCATCTGTATGTATGTCCCCCCCAACTTTGGTAGGAATCGGGACATCTCTTCAGCTATCTCCGTCGCAGGCGTTATGGGATATCCTGCAAAGAATCTGCAGCCGGCGATCAGGGCGCCGTAGACGCATGCTTTGTCCCCTTGGATATATTGTTCGCTGGGGCCGAGGATATCATAAGCGTCCATTATTCTTCCTCCACATTAATTGCGAAATCTGGGCAAGAAAGCTCACAAATATGACATTTGTTGCATTTTTCCTCTTCAACAATCGGAATTTCTATGCCGCGAGAATTGATCTTGTTCGATCTTTTTAGGGCCTTGGTAGGACACGCGATTATGCAGTATCCGCACCCTTTGCAGTAATTTTCCTTTATTGTTATCATAGGCTTTTCCAACCAAGTATTTCTGTTTCTATCGAATTAATATACCTTTTCATGCTTCTTTACTTTAAAAATGAATCCCTTTTATATATTTTTTGTCTTTTTCGAAAATGAATTATTATCTTTTTATGAGTGAAAGCTTAACCATTTCATCTTAAAAATCAATTATATTAACGAAATGTTTATATCTAATAAGTATTTAATTATGGTAATTGCTTAAAGCAAGAATAATACTATTAAGGTGGAATTATGAAGATGAAGAAAATTGGAGCTATTTTGGCAGGGACAGCCTTGCTCGGCGCAACGTTCGCCGCAGCTGTCAC
>JAFGGT010000030.1 GCA_016930445.1 Candidatus Methanofastidiosia archaeon
CTTATACATAATAATGAACATATTTATATACCTCTTCTTGACACTATTTCTGAATGTTAGTTCTAGATTTGGATGGTCTTCTGGAGCAGGTAAAGGCATTTTCCCCCCGCACCATAGGGATCCAGCTGCCCGCTGGCCTTAGGCAGCATGCTAGGGAGATATCTGGATTCTTCGATTCGAGGGGCTATGAGGTGGTATTTTCTGGGGACCCTTCATATGGCGCATGCGATGTGGCTGATGAGCTGATGGGTTCCTTGGGCGTTGACCTCCTTGTCCATTTTGGCCATTCGAGGATGCTTCCCTCTTCAAGGGTCCCCATGATCTACTGGGACGTGAGGGATGACGTGCCGATATTGCCGACAATTTCGGGCAATATCGATCTGATAGAATCGATGGGCAAGAAGGTCGGCATCGCCACGACGATCCAGCATGTCCACAAACTTGGGGAGGTAGTGGAATTCCTCAAAGGTAGGGGCATGACCGCTTTATTGGGCAATAAGGTGAGCAGGGTCTCAAATCCAGGGCAGGTGCTTGGATGCTCTTTCGAGACGATAAAGGGTCTTGACGTGGATTTCTTCGTCTATATAGGGACAGGATACTTCCATCCCATCGGCATCGCACTCTGCACCGACAGGCCCGTTCTGTACTGTGACCCCTATACTGGGGCATGCGAGAATGTCGAGAAGGAGAAGAATCTCATACTTAGGAAAAGGTACGCTGCCATAGAGAAGGCTAGAAGCTGCACGGACTTTGCGGTGATAGTATCTTCGAAGAGGGGGCAAAATAGGTTTTCAGAAGCTTTAGGTATAAAAAAACTTTTAAAGAACAACGGGAAGAATTGCCAACTCATCTTCGCAGAGGAGATAAACAATAGTATTATACAGGATTTTGATTTTGAGGTCTTTGTAATCGCAGCATGCCCGAGGATAGCCATAGATGATGCTTCGAACTTCGATAAGCCTGTGCTCACTGTCACTGAAGTGGGAATGATGTTCAGCGGAGAGGAATATTCATTCGATGAGATACACAAGATTTAAAAGATGAATTAATTTAGGATATTTAGAGCGGAGTTGAAATGATGAAAGATGAAGGTGTGAAATCAGGTGATTTTGTAATACCTGGTGCCGTTCTTGGAGTAGGTGAAGAGTTTATGCCCGGCGAGGGTGCTTATGAGGAAGATGGAATCATTCACTCTTCTGTTGCCGGCATAGTCGATCTTGACATGAACAAGAGGAAAGCTTCTGTGGAAGCAAGGACCGATGTACCTCCCGTGCCAAGGGAGGGTGATGACATCATTTGTGAGGTCGTAGAGGTAAGGCCGCAGATGGTATTGGTAGAGCTTGTAGTAAAGTGTGGCAACATAGACAGGGCGTTATCTGCCCCTTCCACGAAGGGAAGGATATATATCTCCCATGCCAACAAGCGATACGTCACCAAGCTGCAAAATGAGTTTAGGATTGGAGACATCATACGCGCAAGGATGAGGGATACGAATAAGATGCCCTTCGAGCTTTCCACGGTCGGATCGGATATGGGTGTCTTGATCGCATACTGCACCAAGTGCAGGCACATACTCAAGAAGAAGGACTCGAAGCTGGAATGCCCAGTATGTGGGAACATAGAAACGAGAAATATGGCACAGGATTACGGCAACGCCAAGATATGAGGTGGGAAAATGGAGTTAGAGACCATATACGAGGACGGATATGAGATGGAGATAAGGCTCCATGGAGAGAGCAATACCTTTGCGAACCTTTTGAGGGGATATCTTCAGAAAGACGAGGATGTCGTATTCGCAGCCTACAAGGTCCCACATCCTCTCCTCGACAGCGACAAACCACTTTTGAAGATAAGGACCAATGGGAAAAAGACTCCAAAACAGGCGCTAAAGGATGCCAACAAGGCGATTCTCGAGACCATAGGGGCGTTTAAAAAGGAGCTATGAAGGACTCTAACTTGGCCAAATTTGGAGATGTCCTTGTCAATTTCTTATTTTCTGCAGCATACCTGGATTCCAAGGGAACCTATGATGGTTTCAAGATATCCAATCATGTCCTGATGCAGGCATTGAACACCTCCAAGTTCAAGGCTCCCCCCAGAAGCGACAAGCATCAGAGGGGGGATTATGTTGAATCGATAATCGCAAGCGCATGGAACGACATTCTGTCCCTTGACGAGATGATAGCGATAATTTCAGCGGACATAAAGGGTGCTGACATGGACACAAGGGAGGCTAGCATCGATGCGCAGATACACGCGATATCCATCCTGCTCGACAGGATACACTCCTTGATGGCAGAGGACCAAAAGTTATAGCATTTGCCACTGGCATTCTATATATCGGATGTGCCACATCTAGGTGCATGAAGGCATTTTTGAAGGCATTTATAATCCTTTTACTTTTAACATGCATTGTCAACGTGAATCCGGTTTTATCCTCCGATTCACCCAACATAGTCATAAATGAGATAATGTTCAATCCCGACAAGGTCCCTGACAGCAGGGGCGAATGGTTCGAGCTTTACAATCCCAACGATTTCGAGATCGACCTTAGCGGATGGAAGATCGAGGACGGGGCCAATGACTCCTTTCTAATAGATACCACCCTTGTCATCGGGCCTTCATGTTATCTGGTGTTCGGTAGGGAGGGGGACATCGATAGGAACGGGGGCGTCAGCATCGACTATGAGTATTCTGGGATGAATCTTTCGAATGCAAGGGACGAAATCAGGATAGTGTCCGATGATGGTGTCGTGATAGACAGCGTCGCCTATGATCCAAAGAATGGATTCTCCTTCCCTTGCGGTGCTTCCATTGAGCTTAGGAATCCCTCTCTTCCTAACGATCAAGGCATAAATTGGGCCTTTTCGACCTATCCCTATGGCCTAGGCGATATGGGAACACCTGGCGAGAGGAACAGCTGCCATAAGGATATCAGGATAGCCAACCCCAGCCTGCCAATAATGTTGTTCAATCTCGTTCTAAGGGGAGGGATGCAGGCAAGTTCCGAGTGGGTAACCGAACTGGATGAGGCCCAAGGCCATGCCCATCCACCAGAGGAGTTGGAGGGTGCGGAGGATGATATGGGCTCTTTGGAGCTGAAAGAGAAAGGTAATGTGGCCTTATTTTGTGATAATAAGTCCCAGTATTACGATCATCTTAAGGCTTCACTTCTTTTCGCATTATTGGAGGAAATGTCCTTTGCTGTCAATATATATAGTGATGGCCTGCTCTCTTCCGATGCCCTTTATGGTGTAGACCTGCTCATAATAACAAATCCACAGGAAGCATTTTTACCATCGGAGCTTGACGC
>JAFGGT010000031.1 GCA_016930445.1 Candidatus Methanofastidiosia archaeon
AGAGGCCAGGGAAAAGTCGAGGGCGGGCATGAGGATATTCGTAAGGGAGGGGTCCAGCGCCAAGAATCTCAAGGCCCTAATAGGATTGGAGGATGCCTTCGCCCTATGCACTGACGACAAGCATGCGGACGACCTGCTCAGGACCGGCCACATGGACCATCTCCTGTCGATGGCCGTGGGCGAGGGAAAGGACCCTATCGATGCACTGAGGATGGCAACGCTGAATCCTGCCAGGCATTATTCCCTTGATGGGGGATCGTTCGAGGAATCCAGGAGGGCGAACATACTGGTACTTGATGGCCTTGAGGACTTCCTTCCTAGGTCGGTCTACTTCCACGGCAAGGAGATATGCAGGAACGGCTCCCTTCTGGCAAGGCCCAAGACCTTGACTCGCAACATGAGGGTAATGAATGCAAAAAAGATCGGGCCGGGCCACCTTAATGTCGTGGAGAAGTATAGGGACCACATCATAGGGGCCATTGACGGGGAGCTGACCACCATGCACCTGCATCAGGGCGCTTCCATGCTGGCGGATGCGCAGAAGCTTGCAGTAATAGACAGATACGAGGGCAAGTGCCTTTCATGCGCTTATGTTAAGGGGTTCGGCCTCCGTGGGTGTGCCATCGCACAGACCATCGCACATGATTCCCACAATATCATCGCCACAGGTTCCGATGACTGGCTCATCGTTGAGGCCGTCAACGGTCTGATAGACCTGGGAGGCGGGATCGTCGCTCGCTCCCCTTCTGAGAGCATTGAAATCGCACTCGATGTCTCAGGCCTTATGAGCACGATGGCCCCTGAGGATCTTGGCAGAAAATTGGGCGCCCTTGACCGATTCCTCTCAGAGCACGGGGCGATGATGCAGAACACGGTAACTACGCTATCATTCATGGCTCTTCTCGTCATACCGCACCTCAAGCTCTCGGATAAGGGGCTTTTCGACGTGGATTCGTTCAAGTTCATCGATAAATGTTAATACGTTCCTTATGAATATGAATGGGGGGTAAAATGAAAAGATTCCTTAAGGAATTGGGAATTGAGGACATCAATCCCGGTGGAAGTTACGGTATTGACAGGTGGGTAGGGTCTGGCGATACGGTAACATCCATAAATCCGTCAGATGGAGAGCCTATCGCGAAGGTGCAACTTGTCACTACCGAAGAATATGAGAAGATAGTCGATGCCTCCGTTAGGGCATTTAAGGCATGGAGGCTTGAACCTGCTCCAAAGAGGGGCGAGATAGTCAGGGAGATAGGCTTGAAGCTCCGGGAGAGGAAAGAGGGCCTTGGAAGGCTTATCACGCTCGAGATGGGAAAAATCTTGGAAGAGGGCAAGGGCGAGGTACAAGAGGCCATAGACATGTCGGACTTCGCCTGCGGGCTCTCCAGGCAGCTCTATGGGCTGACGATGGCCAGTGAAAGGCCCAACCATAGGATGTATGAGCAATGGCACCCCTTGGGCCCGATAGGCATTATCACCTCCTTCAATTTTCCCATGGCGGTCTGGGGTTGGAATGCCCTGGTCTCCTTGGTGTGTGGCGATACCCCTGTCTGGAAACCCTCGACAAAGGTGCCTCTTTGTGCCATTGCCATACAGAAAGCCTGTAACGAGGTCCTCTGCGAGCACGGATGGGAGGAAGGCGTTTCATGCCTCGTCTGCGGTACCGGCAGGGAAGTGGGGGATCTGATGACAAAGGACGCAAGGCTTCCGCTCATATCTGCAACAGGGTCTGTCGCGATGGGCAGGAAGGTGTCCGTCTCGGTCGCCGAAAGGCTGGGGAGGTCCATTCTCGAGCTAGGAGGGAACAATGCCCTGATAGTGAGCGAAAAGGCCGATCTGGACGTTCTGATGCCGGCGCTGGTGTTCGGTGCTATAGGCACCGCTGGCCAGAGGTGCACGACCATCAGGAGGGTCATCGTGCACGAGGAGATCAAGGAGATCCTGATATCCAGACTGATAAAGGCGTACTCCTCCCTAAGGATAGGGGATCCGATGGACAAGGAGACGGTGATGGGCCCCTTGGTGGACCCCCAGGCCGTGGCGAATATGCAGGGGGCCGTACAGACTGCCCTGGAACAGGGGGGGACGCTGCTCCATGGGGGGCGCCGCATATCAGGGAACTTCGTTGAGCCTGCGATCATCGAGATGCCTGGCAACGTTCCCATCGTCTGTACAGAGACGTTCGCGCCCATACTCTACGTGATCCCCTACGACGACTTCGATGAGGCATTGGCCCTGCACAACGACGTGCCCCAAGGCCTCTCGAGCGGCATTTTCTCAAAGGACCTTGAGGAGGTGGAAAGATTCCTCTCTGTAGAAGGGTCGGACTGTGGCATCGCAAACGTCAACATCAGCACCTCGGGGGCGGAGATAGGTGGGGCCTTTGGGGGCGAGAAGGACACAGGAGGGGGCAGGGAGGCAGGCTCAGATGCGTGGAAGGCGTATATGAGAAGGCAGACGGTGACGATAAACTGGGGCAGGAAGGCCCAGCTCTCACAGGGGATCGATTTTTCTTAGGGTAAATATCTTTCCCTTTTCCTTTCTCGTCCTGTCCCACGTCTCCACTATGAACATCACTGTGGCCATGATGAAAAGCACGGCAGGCCATGTTCCGTGTATCAGCCATAGGACGAGATATCCTGTTATTATCGTGAGGAGCGCGATGATCGGTATCGCCAGATACTTGGGCAGATAGTTGATCCTCAGGTCGTAGTCAAAGAATCTCATGCAAATATCCCTCCCCTTCTTGTATTAACTAATCGAAATCAAGGTCCAGTAGCAATAGCAGCAGGGCCAAAACTATAGCGAAAAGCGCCAAAGGGCCCCTATCGTAGATGTAGATGATGAAAGTTGCAGCCAGAAACAGGAGCGTGGACCTCGACTCTACCTTCATGGCATAAACAAGGCAGTATGCTTAAAAAACGTATTGGTGCCCCCATTCCTCCATGAAAGCCTTCATTTTATAAAGAATATACAACTGGGCAAAACAGATATGGAAATATATGCCAAACACATGCGTCCAGTAGAGTGCCTTTTCATAGAAAAACTTTAAAGCTTAGATACGTTCTATCTACTGCTGGTGATGTCAGGGTGGCCCAGCCTGGTAAGGCGCCGGACTGCTAATCCGGTTCTCGAAAGAGACCCAGGGTTCAAATCCCTGCCCTGACGCCATTATCTTCCTTTGTATAATAATTATGCACTCTTTTTTATATCGTTCTATATATAAATATATATACTATATATTCTGGAGTGG
The DNA here is from genome assembly GCA_016930445.1 of Candidatus Methanofastidiosia archaeon. Classification (GTDB taxonomy): domain Archaea; phylum Methanobacteriota_B; class Thermococci; order Methanofastidiosales; family NM3; genus JAFGGT01. The sequence continues at coordinate 3,257 of JAFGGT010000031.1, forward strand.
AAACAAAGGGGTACAATTTAGTATATAGATATATCAATCATTGACAGTCAATATCGGGATATAATTGTCGTATATGACGTTCACCCTGTCCGAGAGAAGATACTTTCCTATCAAGCTTGAGCCCAGGAGATGCGCATCCGGGCAGATGTATTCAACGCCCGGATAATCCCCCGCGTAAACCGTTCTCCTTTCCATCGAATATATCTGAGGGTATCTTTCCCAGCCCCAGACCATGGTGTCGTCGATGGTCTCATCGTTGATGAATGCCCAGGAGGAGACCTCCACGTAAGAGGGGCCGATGTTCCCGAAGATGTCTGTGCATGCAAATAGCGAGATCACGATGACTATCCCAGAAAACAATGCCTTCAATCCCTTGGGCCTGATACCTGCGATGGCATAAGCGGAAATGCAGGATAGGAAGAATGCCAAAAAGACAAAGGCCCTCTCCGGGGGGAGATTCGACATCTGGAATACGGATGCGATGCCGAACACTGCGGCGCCGGCGACAAGGTACCATTCGTACCTCTTGCGCATGAATAGAAGGCCGATTGGGAACAATAGCGCTACCGTGAATGCCGATACGTACCTCCTTGCTCCATAGATCACTAGGTCCGGCACCCTCATGCTAAAAGAGCTGCCGGGGTCTGAATTTAAAAGGGTCATTATCGAGTATGTCGCAACGACGACGGCGGAGATGAGGAATATCTTTATGACCTTCCTCCATTCCCGACGCCAGATGCCAAGGGCGAACATTGAGAGCATGATCGCCACCCCGCTGAACGGATGGACAAAGAACATCAAGGCCCCTGCCACGCCCCCATATTCGGTGCGAAGATACAACCATAGCGTGAGTGGGAGGAACAGTATCCCAATCCCTTGTGGCAGGAGCAGGATTGAGTGGGCGATCACGTCCGGTACTGTATAAAGGACTGCAGCCATGAGCGAAACGTCCCCCCTTCCTGTGAACTCCTTCATGAAAAGGTATACGAACAGGGGCGTTAGGCTTGAGAGGGCAACTGGGAAGTATTTGAATGCGGATTCCCCAAACACCTTTGCGAAGGGATAGACGATCATATGGAACCCGAAAGGGTATGCGGCCAGCTTTGCGGAGAGGGCCAGAAAATATGGATGGCTCGTCTCCCACTCCAATATGTTGTACTGTGCCAGCCCCCCGCCATCGATAAGGAATCTGATCAGGTCCCTGTGGAAGTATGTGTCCTCACCAAGAAGGTGACCGAATGGGTATATCAAGAGCACCCTCAACAACAGTCCGGCGAGCAGGATGGCCACCAGGGCGTCCCTTTCCCTGATCTCCCTCATCTCGCTCTCCTCTTTATGATCATTAAATATAATATATAAGACAAGAGGATGGCGGAGCCGGACAGGATAACATAGAGTGAACCGTTCCCAGGACCTTGTGCGTCGTTCTTTCCTAAGGCCAATGAACACTGCATCGCGAATATGCCTGCCGTGCCGGCCCAGTATGGAAGTATCGGCTCATTGACCTCCATCGTCAGCGACAAAAGGTACCAGTTGGAGATGACAAGCCGGCCCTGGAGATAACCCTTTGTCAGAAGATACCCTTCGGAAGGAAGCCCTACATTGCTCATAAACGCCCCAGATAGCACGAAGGAGAACTCTCCCAGATATGTCTTGAAGGGGTAATCGAAGTACTCCTTGACGTTGGTATCACCGCCAACCTGTAGGAAATCAAAGCGATTGTCACCGCTTGATGGGGCCTTGGACAGGTTCTCATCGTCGACCCATATGTCGTATACCGCCCCGGACCCGCATTGCATGCCCTGCATCCATTCCCATGCCTGCCCCAAGGCGCCCGAGTATCTTTCGCTCCCAGATATCTTGTAGGCCATCCAAAGGCCCATCATTGACATAGTGACATAGTGCACAGATCGATCCCATCTCGTAGGTATCTTGTACGCGTATCCGTCGTACCAGGAGCCGTCTGACAGCTGCATATCGTATAGCGCATCCGCGAGCTTGCAGCATGCGTCATAGTAGTCCTTCCCTCCTGCCCCGTAGTATACGACAGACCCTATGCCAAGGGCCACGAGACCGAGATCGTTGGGGCTTGTCCAGCAATATGATGTCAGGGCAGATTCGTTTGCGCCCTGATTTCTGGCCAGCCTGGTCCTTGGATCGTCGCATTCCGCAGGGTAAGCGCTTTCCCATTCCTCCATCTCATCGATCAGGTAGTCCGCCGCCAAGCGGGCGGCCGATGCGTACCTCTCCTCTCCTGTATAGGAATAAGCAGCTGAAAGTGCCCATGCCCCAAGGCCCGTCATCAGCTTCGAGTTGACGTTGTTTACATCCCTTTGGGCCATGACCTCGCCAGATGCCTTCTGCCTCAATAGTATCTCTTCTGCATAGCCCATGGCAATGGCCTGCAGGTCCGGGTCGGAAAGGGCAAGATCCATCTGGACCAGAAGTATCAGCCTGTAGCATAGATTGATGCCATCCTCGGATTCGGCCGGAAGCCACGTGAACGATGTCTTTTGGTAGAGGTCGCTTGCCTCCTCAGGAGTAGATCGAACGCTAGGGACGAGGCATGCCATGATGACTATAAATGACAAGAAGATCGCGGGATAACGAAGCATCATGTTTTTTGAGTGATATAATTTAAAAAAGCTATCCATGGCCTGAAAAGATGCCCTTTCTCCAAAGAATAATGGCTCCTCGACCTGCCGAAAAGGCGCATGAGATGCCTCTTTTAGGAGAAAACTTAGGATAAATATTTAAAAGGGTTCAGTTTATTGACTCACATTGCGATATCGATAAGATAGACCATCCGAAAGGATAAAAAATTCGTTGATATCGTACGGGTAGAAAAATTTAAAAAGCGTAAGCTTTATTGAAATCTACTCTATGTTAGGAGGAGTATCTAATGGCTAAAGAAAAACCACACTTAAACGTAGCTTTTATAGGTCACGTAGACCACGGTAAATCTACAACAATCGGACAGATGCTGCTACAGCATGGTGACATCCGTGATTCTGTCATCAAGAAGTTCGAGGACATGGGAGAGAAGGGAAAGACCTTCAAATTTGCCTGGGTCATGGACAGCCTCAAGGAAGAGCGTGAGAGAGGAGTGACCATCGACTTGGCCCACAAGAAGTTCGAGACGAGCTCCAAGTACGTCACGATCGTGGACTGCCCAGGACACAGGGACTTCGTCAAGAACATGATCACCGGAGCCTCGCAGGCCGACGCCGCTGTTCTGATCGTCGCTGCCAATGACGGTATAATGCCACAGACCAAGGAACACGTTTTCCTTGCAAGGACCCTTGGTATCACGCAGCTCATCGTCGCCGTGAACAAGATGGACGTTGTCGACTTCAAGGAAGAGAAGTACAACGAGATAGTCGATGCAGTAGGCAAGCTCATAAAGGTCGTAGGATTCAAGCCCGAGAACACACCATTCATCCCGATATCCGCGTTTGAGGGACACAACCTAACATCGGCTTCTGAAAAGATGTCCTGGTACAAGGGAAAGACGCTCTTGGATGCCATTGACACATTGCAGGAACCAAAGAAGCCAGTAGACAAGCCACTCAGGCTGCCAGTGCAGGATGTATTCACCATCACTGGAGTGGGTACTGTCCCAGTGGGCAGGGTAGAGACCGGCATACTCAAGGTAGGACAGAAGGTCATATTCGAACCCGCATCTACGATCCTCGGAAAGCCTGTCACTGGTGAGATCAAGACCATCGAGATGCATCACGAACAGCTCAAGACCGCAGAACCTGGAGACAACGTAGGTTTCAACGTCAGGGGTATTGGAAAGAAGGACATCAGGAGAGGAGATGTTATTGGTGATGTCACAAACCCACCATCCGTCATCACCCCCAAGGACACCTTCAGGGCCCAGATAGCGGTCCTTACGCACCCGACGGCGATCACTGCAGGATACACCCCTGTATTCCACTGCTACACTGCTCAGGTGGCATGCACCTTCGAGCAGCTTGTCGCAAAGCTCGACAAGAAGACCGGTGGTATCGCAGAGGAGAACCCCAAGTTCCTCAAGTCAGGTGACGCAGCGATAGTAGAGATCAGGCCGACCAAGGCAATGGTGCTTGAGAACTACAAGGAGATCCCAGAAATGGGAAGGTTCGCTATCCGTGACATGGGAACGACCGTTGCTGCAGGTATGTGCACAGCTATCCACAAAGGCGGCCAGCAATAAACTGGCTTGAGCCGGGGGGATAGTTATGCAAAGAGCACGTATCAGACTAGCAGGCACTCACCCCGAAAAACTTGAAGAAGTTTGCGACCAGGTCAAGAAGATCGCCGAAAGAACGGGGGTCAATATGGCCGGTCCGATTCCTCTGCCGACGAAGAAGCTGAGGGTTCCGGTCAGGAAGTCTCCAGACGGTGAGGGAACAGCTACTTGGGAAAGATGGGAAATGAGGATCCACAAGAGACTAATCGAAGTGGATGCCGAAGAAAGAGCGATGAAACAGGTCATGAGAGTTAAGGTGCCAGAAGGCGTCAGCATAGAGATCGAGCTGGTATCCTAATACCTCTCTTCTATTTTTCTTATTATCTTTTATTCATTTATTCCATTTGGATCCTAGGACGTTATTGTCTTGGCAGATGAATTGTAGCCAGTATCGAGCATTATCGCTTCAGGACGAGCTTTTCTATTTCAGCGAGCGTTCCTGAAATGGTGTTTTTCACAAAGGGCGCGCCCTCTTTGCCCCCTATGAGGAACGTGAAGCTTACCTCGGCGTCCTCTGTGGCCTTATGGAGTATCCAGTCGCCTATAGTCGCCATTATTGCCCCTTCCTTGGCAAGGTTCAGAATTAGTAGTGGAGGCAATGCCAAGCGGCCTGTGACCTTGACAAGGGCGCCAAAGTTGTCCCTTATGACCATCTTGGCCAAGATGCCCTTGGAGATCAGCTTTGTGCAGAGCTCTATGGCGTACGCATTGAGGGCCAGTCCAGTCCCCATGTCCTGGGGAAGTATCAAGAGGTCCGTGTTTGCTCGCAGTAGCTCTAATGGGCCCAAGGTATCCTCGAGCAGTCCCAACACCGCACCGCGATCCACTTCCTCGCTATCCATGTTCAAGGCCATTTTCTCCACCTCATAGATTCGTGAGCTTGAATATGTGCCCATTGACGTATGCCCAGCTGCGCGAGACCGCTATCTTGTTGGAGTCTCCCGTGGCCGCTTCGCTGAGGGTGTAACCTACTATGGTCTCGTCAGTTATGACCGCAAGCTTCCAGACAGAATCCTCCTTGTCATAGTAGAGGATCCTCCCATCCTTTACGACATAGTTGCCGACAGAGTCCGCCAGCTTCCTTGGGGCCTTGAAGATAGTTGAGACATAGTAGAGCTGATTTTCCGTTCCTTTCTTGATGACGTACACGACATCGTTGCCATCTATCTCAGGGTACATCTCGTCCCCATCGAGTGTGGAAAGGGGCATCTCCCCACCCCCGGTGACGCTGGCCATGTATATGTCCCAGTCACGATTGTACTGAGAGTATACTACCATGTTCCCTGAAAGGTCCGCGTTCTCCTTGTTGCATGGGGATATCGTGACGTTGTACTCCTTTCCCGTCTTGAGGTCCTGAGAGTATACCTGCTTGTATGTGCCTGACCTAAGAACGTACACGATCCACCAATCGTCATGGCCCTCCATCGTCCTTACGGCCAGGTTCTTGAAGACCTTGTCGTGGATGTTTAGATATTGTGGGACCCAATCGTCGCCTCCGCTTGCCGAACAGAACACAGCCCCGTTGTCCACCATCTGTACCGTGCTAAGGTAATACAGATTCGCATATGTCATCTCGTTCTTGTTACTAAGATTTACCCGCATCAGGTAATATAGGCCTGTTGTGTTCAGAGTGCCTGGCACGCTCTCATAGAGGTAGTAAAGCAAACTGTCATCAACGATCTCTGGCCTGTCGTATATGACAAGATCCATGACGCCGCTGTAGACGGGCCCCTTCGGGGCAGGTGTAGTTGTAGGAGGCTGAGTGGTGGGGGCGGGTGTCGTTGTGGGGGGCTGTGTTGTCGTCGGTGCTGCCGTGGTCGGTGCGGGGGTGGTCGTCGGTGGCACGGTCGTTGAAGGCCTGGGTGTTATTACGGGCGGCGAAGTGGTCGTCGGGGTGCTTGTGGGACAACCCTGATTTGAGGCCTCGCCATAGATGTTGGGGCATGCATCGTCCTCGTCTGGTATTCCATCGTTGTCAGCGTCCGGAGGTTGTGAATCCGTTCCCTCGTTGATGCATCCTGCCAGCATGGATACCATTATCATCATGCCCAGCAACAGGTAAGACGATCGCATGGATTTAACTCATCGACATTTTATTTAAAATTAATGTGGACTCCGCTCGATCAGTGAAATTGCCTTGCGAAGATTCCATTCGAATCCCTTATCCTCGCTTACAGGCGTCTCCAAGACCTTCGGCACATCTAGGAGGGACTCATGATTGAGCAGGGCCTTGAATGCCTTCTCGCCGATCTCCCCAAGCCCTATGTGCTGGTGCTGGTCCCCTCTCGAATCGAAAGGGTATACTGAGTCGTTGAGGTGCATCATGCACAGATTCCCCAACCCTACCTCGGCATCAAGCTCCTTAATGGCCGCCTCGAGCCCGGCGGCCTCGTGTATAGCATACCCTCCACAGAACGCATGACAGGTATCAAGGCAGATCCCGATCCTTTTCGGTCCCAATCCAGAGGAGTCCATCATTAGGGAAAGCTCACTGAAGGTGCGGCCAAGTGTCGTTCCCCTTCCAGACGTGTTCTCAAGGAGCAGCTTGGTCCCTTTCTTTATGTCCAGGGAGGATAGGCGCCGGGAGACATTATCGATCCCGTCTTCCCTTCCCTTACCGCTCGTAAAGGCACCAGGATGCAATACCAAAAACTCTATGCCTAGGCGCGAAGTGGCGTCAAGCTCCCTCTGAAGGGCCTCGATGGACTTGGAAGCCGCATTCTCATCGTCGGATCCAAGATTGATAAGGTATTTCGAGTGGACGGCATAGGGCCGCTGGTCGGCCCTTTCCCTCTGTTCCTTGAACATCTCGACCTCTTGGGGTGGCGGTTCAGCGACCGCCCATGCCCTTGGCGATGACACGAATATCTGTCCACAGTTCCCGCCGATCTCGCGCTCCCGTTCGATGGCCTTGCTTATGCCTCCGGCGATCGATACATGGGCCCCGATCCTTATCATGGCATTACCCGTACTTCTCTATGTACATCTTGAGGTTCTTGTAATAGTAGTACATTATGAGAACGTTCAAGAGCTCAAGGTCTGGGGCGTTGACGAAGCATATGACACGATTCTCACTATACACCCCCTCCCTGAGGTCGAGCAGGAGCTGCAACATCTCAAGGTCCTCTAGCTGCCTCCACTCGGAACTGTCCAAGAGATAGCAGATCTCGATTATCTCTATCTCAAGGGGGATGGTCTTCCATCCCCTGGTCTCATCGTAATCCGAAGCGAGCTGGTTCGCCACAAACAGCCTCTCGAAGAACAGGGTGACGCCCACTGCCTTGTCATCCTCGTCCTTGAGGTACATCTGTGTCCATAAGGTATTGGCCTTCGTGTAAAAGGACTCTATGGCACTCTCGTCATGAACTATCTTATCTATGATGAGGCAGACCTCGTGTCTTTTGAATTTCCTAATGTCCATTTGATAACCTCCGACATTGAATGAATATGGTCATTATATATGGAACGTTTTATTTAAATGTGTTATATGGCTGCAACATAGATAAAACTTTAAATCAATAATAGCAAATCCAACTTATGCCGACCAATAAGGTGATCGAGGAGCATGAAAGCTGCAGGATAGTCATGGACATGAAACCTTCGGTTGGCATCTCCAGGAACAAGTGCATCGTGTGCAAGGGCAGGATAATGTGCGGCATCTCGCCTTGCCCGATACTCTCATCGATATCGATAGACTTCAGGGAGAACGTTGACAACAAGTGGTCGCTGCAAGGAAGGGCATCTGGTGTGAACGTTGGCTGGGAGAAGTTTCCTAGCGGCTCCATAGTCCCCACCATCCTTGACAACGAATACGACCCAAGCATCAAGTTTGACAACATAAGGGAGAGCATCTACTACAAGATATCCAACATATATGGCCCCTGCATCGAGGGCAGCCACATAGACAGGTATGAAAATGAACTAAGCAAGATAGCTCTTTCCCAGGACCCGATAGAGCTCGATGTGTCGTTCTCAGGCCGGCCAGAGAGGCGTTTCTTTTTCAGCACCGTCGAGAGGGCCTACGCCAACTCGGGCCCCATTGAGGCATTGGAGGTCTTCGGGGAACCCAACATACCACTCTTTTTCATAGACATCCTGGAGAGGAACATGGCCTATGAGCAGGCGATCATCGAAGCCTATAGGAACGACGCGGAGATAGAGTATATATCAAAGCTCCTTTCAATGGGGTGCTTCGGGAAGACGCAAAAATTCATGCCTTCGAGATGGGCTAAGACCACGGTATACTCGGTTTGCTCCCATCATATGATAAAGAATATCAAGAAGCTGCCCATAGGGCAACAGACCTCGCTCTATCACCATAGGCATCTTGGCAACGACTACGTCGTGCTGGCATTTCCAAGGGCCTGGGAGTTCGAGCTCTTGGAGCGGTGGCTTCCGAACTGCATCTGGACCATGGGAGAGGACACGCCCCTCTATTTGCACGAGCACGAGACCTATAACGGCGTGTCCGACCAGGCAATGAGGGAGGGGGGGTCCTACTATTCCAGCAGATTGGGCGTCTGCGAGCTGTTGAAGCGGGAGGGCATGCAATCCGCCTGCCTCGTGATATCCTCGGCCAATCCAGGGTCGTCCATACCCTTTGGTTCCGGAGAGACCCGGATGGGCGTTTCCGGAGCGGAGCTTATAGATAGGTACGATGACGAGGGAGAGGCCTTAGAGGAGGCATGCTCAATAATCGGTATGCCGAAAAAGACCCTATTCCGAAACTCGATGCTCCTTTCTCAGAACACCCTAGGCAGATGGCTCTAGCGTCTGGAACGCCCCGTATCTGGCCAGTCGGGAAAGGCCCCATTTGAATAGCAGCGGCGTTAATATTATGGTCATCAATGAGACGATGATTATGGTCGTGAACACATCCTCGCCAATGACGCCACTATTGTAACCATAGTTCACCAGCGCAAGCTCAAGAGAGCCCCTGCCGCACATTCCCACGCCGATGAGTATCGCCTTTCCCTTGTTGAATCCGCTCAGATATGCGCCAAGGCCGCAGCCGAGCATCTTCCCACCGAAAGCCGCAACGGATATGATCACGATGAAAAGGACGCTTATCCCGCTCACGGGATTGAAGCTCAGCCCTATCGAGATGAAGAAGAATGGCATGAATATGGACTTCAAGGTAACGCCCAGATGTTCGATGTTCTCATTGAGCGTCACCTGCACGTTCAACATGGGGTCCTTGAACTCCCTTACCCTTCCTATCACAAGGCCGGCCAGATAGGCGCCGATGATCTCGTGCAGGCCCAGCGCGTTCGCAAGCAGTGCCAATGAGAAGGTGAGTATGAACATTACCGAGAGCATCTGATAATCGCTCCTGAAGAATCTCATGCTAACCAGTTTGAATATGTCCTTGACGAGGATCTTATCGGAAATGTAGAGAACAGCAAAGAGGAAGACCACGATCTTTATCGTTATGAGGCCGAAGGTGGCCATGTCGAGCGCCCCGGTGTTCGCTATCGCCGACAGGACGCCGATAAGGTAAATGGCTATGAAGTCGTCCGCAAGAGCGGATGCCACCAAGACCGGCCCCATATCCTGCGTGTCCTCATTTATTATCATGCCGGACACGACCTCGATGGATGTGTTGGATAGGAGTATCCCTAGGAAAACGGACTCAAGAAGCCCGAAGCCGAATGCATAGCAGAAGGCGAATCCCAGCCCAAAGCTGGCAATGACGCCAAGCGAACCGATGACGGAAGAGGAGAACTTGCTCCGGGAGAGGTCTGTGTACTTGCTGGTCAGGCCCACGTAGAGCATCATCATCAGAAGCCCCAGCTCGGCAAGCACGTTGAAGGCTTCGGTCGGGGCGACTATGTTAAGGATGAACGGCCCCAGGCATATGCCTGTCAGTACCTCCGCCACGATGGAGGATATGCTCATCCTACTGAAGAGCTCACCCAATACTTTTGCCACGAACAGAAGAAGGACAATGTCAATTAACTCGATCATGATAGTTCTACCTTGCCAACGCCCTGCTAATTTCTACCGCCTTTCTTGCCACGTCGAGAGCATCCCTGCCAACAAGATATATGCAAGGCTCTATGCCAAATGCGCCCTTGTCGATCAAAAGGTCCGTCATAGGATCAAGATCCCCTATAACTAGATTGCCGTCATTTCTAAATAATAATCTTTCTTTAAGCCCCAGGGCCTTGCAAGCTGCAAGGATCTCTTCGCTATGGCTGATGTTCATTATGGACTTAATGCTCTGCTGAAGGCCGTTTATCCTGAGCAGGAGATTCGTGGTATGCCTCGACGCGTTGAACTCGGGGGCGGTGGGGCTCATGACCTTCCCCCTGACTACTATCAGCCGGCCGGGTATGGAAGCGACATCGAATGGGCCACTGGGCGACTCGGTGCACATGGCGATGTTCGTCCTGACCTCGGGTACGAGGCCCACTATGTTCTCCTTTATGAGCATGCCGATAGCGCCCTCCATCATGTGAAGCACCGAGTTCCTTGGGTTGTCCTCCATCCTGAGGTTCATGCATGCATTGCAGTCATCGTTTCCAGTCTGCCGCTTGTGCATGGGGCACAGCCCGGAGGACTCCCTAAGCGAAAGGCAGAAAGAGCATAAGGTCCTCGTGGCCTGGCCAGGGGACTCTATGACCTCCACCAGCCTCAGGGCGAGCCCGTCTATCTCCCTCTGCATCTCCTTTCCCAAATGTTTGGGATGTTTTGAGAGGTATTTCGAGACCATGGCCTGGGTGACTCCCAATAGCTCTGCCGCCCTCTTCTGGGAGTATCCCCTCTCGTTGACCAGTATCTTTGCGACTTCCCTCCTGATGGCGGGCAGTATCCTTTCATCAACTAGCAAGCATGGAGGCCTAATCTCTATCACCCATGGAGCTTCAAATCCCCTTATTTGAATAATACTTTCTTTCGAACATAATAATCATTTCCCATTGCCGTCAGAACTGGAGCTTAGAACCCGCCCTTTCTATCAGCAGAAAGCTGATTGCTGAAACGGCCATCAGTATGACGCCGAGGGCCGCGGCCGGGCCGAATCTGTATCCCCCGATGTATCTATAGATGTAGATTGGGATGGTAGTGTATCTGCCACCATAGAGCATGTAGGCCGCCGCCAGTTCGCCAAGGGATATGGCAAATGAGAAGACCGCAGCTGCCATGATGCCGCCCTTTATGAGTGGCAGCTCTATTGAAAGGAACGCCCTCATCCGGGACGCGCCCATGTTCTGGGCGGCCTCTACCAGCGCCCTGTCCACCTTAGAGACAGAGTTGGAAACGGCCCTGAAAGAGAACGGGAAGGAGATGACCGCATGTATAAGGACTATGGCCATCAGAAGTATGTCGATCGAAAACGCATTGCCCACGATAAGGTAACCCAGTGCCAAAGTGATCGTGGAGACACAGAGAGGTATCATGACCATTGCGCCCAAGAGCTTCCTCAGGCCGCTTACCGAAGAATGGCCGTATGAGAGAACTATGCCGAATATCACGGAGATCATCATGGCCAATGTGGCGATTATCAAGGAATTGGCAATGGACTCGAGCGGCGTTGCGCCGATGAAGCTTCGGCCCCCGACGTCCAATACCTCCCTGAACCAGTCCAGGGTGTAGTCTGACAAGCCCCCTGCCTTTACGGATGCGTGGACTATCGATGCCATGGGGCCCAATAGCAGCACGGATACGACGAGCGAGTATACGGCTGTCAGGGCCTTATGTGTGGATGACATCGAGGAGAGTGACCTTAGCTGCCTAAGCCTGCCCTCGATCCTTTTAACGTCCACCTTCATGTAAGCGAACACGATGCCCAGAAGGAAAACTATCTGCAACAATGATAGAGCGGCCGCGACCTCGAAGGACCCGTAGAAGTTAGTGACGGTGTATATCGTGACCTCCATGGTGGCGTACCTTGGACCGCCTAGGGCAAGGACTATTGCGAAAGAGGTAAAGCAATATATGAATATCAAGAGCGAGCTCGAGAGGATCGCCTGGGAAAGGAACGGCAGCTCTATGTCCTTGAACACCCTCAACCTGGATGCGCCCATGTTCCTGGCGGCCTCAAGAAGGCCCTCGTCGATATGCCCCCAGATCGAGGAAACGTACCTGAACACAAGGGGTATGTTATAGAAGGCGTGCGCGAGTATGATGGCCTTCCAGCTGTAGAGGATCCTGATAGGCACCCCACCTCCCCCGGTTATGTCCCTTAGGAGGTCGTTGAGCACCCCTGAATTGCCAAAGAATATCACGAATCCCAGCACCACAAGGACCGAGGGCAGCACGAAGGGTATCGTGGAGAGCGCCATTATCTGCCCCTTCCACCTGAACTCATAGTTTGATAAGATGAAGGCGCCCGGCAATCCGAGAGCAAGCGTTATCAGGACGGAGGCGAATGCCTGCACGAACGTGAAGAGCATCACCTCCCTGTAATACTTGCTGGAAAATACCTGGTAGAAGGCCTCGAAGGAAAGCTTCCCGTCTGTCGTCAGGCCCGAGTAGAGCACCATGAGCAGAGGCAGTAATACGAATAGAAATAGAAAGAATGAAGGCAAGGCGACAAGCGCCAGCCTTCTTGGCGATATGCCCCAGCTCATCCTATTGCCTCTAACCATCGCTCGATCCAACCCTCAAGCTTTGATCCGAGATCGTTCCTGTCAAGCGGCAGGACGGTGTCTGCCGTTTCAACTATCTGCATGTAGGACTCGGGGAGCTCGACGTCTGGATTCACAGGCATCATGAACTGCGTCAGGGCCAGCTCTCTTTGGAATTCCTCGGAGAGCATGAAGTCAATGAACTTCTCTGCCAGGTCGGGATGCTTCGCGCCGTTGACGATCCCAGCGCCCTCTATCTGTATGAATCCACCTTCCTCGAATATAACCCCCTTGTACCTGTCGGTCCCTTCGAACTCGAGGTGGTATGCGGGGCTGGTGGCATAGCTGATGACCATCGGTGCCTCGCCTTCGATGAACATCCCATAATATGCCGTGCTCCAGCTGGGGGCCACTGTCAGTATGCTATCCCCTATGTCCTCCCAGTAGCTATCGAAATCATCCCCATACGCTGCGATCGTCCAAAGTAGGAACGAGAGGCCCGGTGAGGATGTCCGAGGATCCTCGACTATCAGCATGCCATCCCATTCAGGCGACTTGAGGTCCTCGAAGGAGGTAGGGGGTTCCTGGACCGCATATGAATCATATATAAGGGCCATGAAGCTGTAGTCGAACGGAGTAAGCCTCCATTGATCGTCCATCAGCAAGTATTCCGGTATCTGCTCGTAGCCGGATGGGCGGTACTCCTCGAGAATGCCGCTGGAAAACGCCCTATACATCTGCAGGTCATTTATCCCGATCAGGACATCGGCCTGTGGGTCATCCTTTTCAGCGATGGCCCTTGTTATCATGTCGCCAGAGCTCCCTATGGAGACCACGTTGACCGTCACGCCGTATTCCTCCTCAAAGAGTGGTATCACCAACGGCCCTGGCCCCCAGTCGGAGACGAAGCTATCGTAGGTGTAGATCGTCAGTTCTTTTTCCTCGCTTCCATTGATGCAGCCGCTCAAGAGGGCCACAAACAACACCAATATAACAGCAATGTACTTCATCGGTGCTTATAATTCACTTATAGTTTATATAACTTACTAATATCCAATGCCTCAAGAGGTGTAAAATTGATTTTTATGTTGGAATAGCTATGCGGTCCTAAAAATGAAAGGCATGTTCAAAAAAGGAAAAAAGGGAGTGGCCTCAGGCCGCGGCCCTAGCCCTTTCCCTATCGCTTATCCAGGCGAGTATCGGGGGCAGAACGAATATCGCACTGACAAATGAGAATATCAGCACCATTCCTGACAACATTCCGAATCTGTAGACCATTGGCATCATCGACATGCTAATTATCAGGAAGGCTCCCGATGTCGTTATTGTTGCCGTCAGCAGCGCCTTGCCAACGTTCATTATGACGATGTCTATGGCCTCCTCTGTTTCCCTTCCGCCGGATATCTCTTCCCTGAATCTCTCGATTATATGTACCGAGAAGTCTATCCCCAGGCCCACTATCATGGCCGATATCATTATCGTGAACAGATCGAACTGCCATCCCATGATGTAGAGGAGCAGGAACTCCCAGGATATTGAAAGGGCAACGGTAAGTATGGCCAAGAACCCATAGACGCTCGAGCGCATTATCAGGCTCACGGCAAGGAAGCATAGGATCATGGCCACTATCGTGGTCTTTATCTGCGTCTGCATCATCCCTCCCATTATGTCGGACATGATGACAAGTATCCCGGCCGACCGGTAGGTGAGTTCGCTCTCATCGCTGTAGAATCCCTCTATCTCCGTTACCGCCCGCTCTATGTCCTTGTCAGAGAGCACGTTGGTGTCGATATGGACGATGCTGAGAGAGTTGTAATACTTCGAGAGCGGATTTAACACCAGATACTGGCCTATGAGCCTCTGTGTCTGAGGGTCCATCGCAAGGCCCTGGGCAAGCTGTTTGGCCTCCTGTTCGGTGGCAGGCAGCATGCCGTTGTTGGCCTGTAGTAGGACGTCCACATATGAGCTTACAGAGTACTCAGAACTAATTATAGGGTCGCCCGATACGTTGGTAATGTCTAGTGAACGGATGCTGTTCTCCAACTCCAGCACTTCTGCCATCGCCTCAGGTGAGAATATGTCCCCTTCGACAAGCACGTATATCCTGTTTGCCATCGAGCTCTCGAACAGCTCCTCCATCTCTGTAGCCACCTGCATCGTACCTATATCGCCCGGCATCATGTCGTTCCAGTTGATCGCCGTTCCGACCTGTGTCGAAAGCCCGAGAGAGAGTACGGTGACGAGCATTACCGAGAACAGGAGAGGCTTCTTGTGGTGTATGGTCACCTTGACAATGCCATCCATCATCTTCGAGACCCCTCCGGCCAGGACGGAGAACTTCTTTGCGTCATCGGCCGATCGTTTCCTATCCCGTATGGTGGTCAGGGCAGGAAGCAGTGTGACGACCAGGAGGAATGCAAAGAATATGCCTATCATCGCAAGGAATCCGAACTGGCGCATCGGGACAAGTTCGGACACCAGGAAAGAGGAAAAACCGATGATCGTGGTAAGGGCCGATATGAAGACCGCCGTTCCGGTATTGGACACACAGGCCTTAATGCCCTCATAAACGTCCTTGCCGTTCCTCCTTTCTTCCCGATACCTGAACATTATATGGATCGCGTAGTTAATACATATTCCAAGCATCAGGGGTATGAGCGAGACCAATGCCATTGTGAACGGTATGCCCAAAAAGCCCATTGTACCCAATATCCAGAGCATTGCAACGCCGATCGTCAGATACGGGAAAACAGTATCGGAGATGTTCCTGAATATGAAAAATAGGACCAGCAGTATGAATACGACGGCGATCGACATGAGCACCCTGTTATCCCTGTTCATCGCCTCCATCATATCAAGCGACTGCGTGTGGTCGCCGGTGATGCCTGCGCTGAGGCCGTTGTCCGCATTGGAGAACTCCTCGACCGCATCCATCAATCTCTGGGCGTTCTCGGGGACGCCAGCCTCATTGATATGACCACGGACCTGCAAGGTTATAATGGTGTGCTGCAGGTCCTCGCTCACAACTCTGCCAACGAATTGGGGTGAGCCAGATGCCTTGTCGGCCGCAAGTATCTGTTCGATTATGATGGGGAAGCTTTCATCGGCCTCCTCTGGCAGAAGTCCCGCCATGAAGAGATAGTCAAGATAGGACGTGGCCGAATCTATGTATCCCACTAACTGCGGATCTTCCAGCAGGGACTGCTGCAGCCCCTTGATCGCCATGATCGCCTCATAGGAGGTAATGTCCCCTCTTATCAATATGCTCTCGTACATCTGGCTTCCGTATAGGTCACTGAGAACATTGGTGGCAACCAGTGCCTCATTGTCCGCTGGAAGATAGGACTCCATGTCCACGTCCTGTTCTATCAACGGTATGCCCGAACTGAATATCAAGGTGATCAACAATATGATCCCGATCACCGAGTACGGCCTCTTCTCGCAAAGCGCCGATATTGACTTCAAAGGATTATCCATTTTGCTCAACTCCGCTCTCTGTAGAAAGTATCTCGTCCAGTATGTCCTTGAACTTCAGAAGGTACCTTCTCATGCTTAACATCTCGCTGTCCAGTTTTCCCATCCCCTTCTCCGTCAGGGAGTATATCGTCTTGTTTCTGGAACCCTTGGCGCCTACAAGATATTTCTTTGACTCCAGGTTCCTCAGGGTCAGATAGAGCACTGCATGTGAGAGCTTCTTCAGTTCAAAGAACTCCTCAAGCTCCTTCATGATGTCATACCCACACTTTGGGCCCTTTTTGGTCGTCCAAAGGATATAGAACTCCAAGAGCTTCTTTCCAGTAATCATATGTATCACATTCTAACATGTTATTTTTTAACATGTCATTATATAGAATAAAAATCTTTTCTTTTCTATTTCGTGTATGGCGAATTCGCCTTCAACGATAGCAAAAAAGGGCCAAGGCCCTTCAGAAGGACTTGACTATCCACTGAAGGTTCTTGAACTTGCCATCCTCATGGCTGTCCAGCATATAGAAAAGTATGCTTTCAGTCGCCTCTATCACTACGCCTGCCTGGCGCATCCTCTCAATGGCCAGTTCCCGATCGAGGGATTTCCTGGAATCTATCGCATCACCCGCGACGAAGACCTCGTATCCCGCGTCCAGGGCGTCGAGAGCGGTCTGATTAACGCATACTTGGGCCTCGATCCCACAGATTATGATCTGCCTTTTCCCCTTTCGGGCCAAAGTTTCCTTGAATACCTCGTCCTTGAAACAGGAGAAGGTGCTCTTCTCGATATAATCATGCTCGCCAAGTATCATGTATATGTCATCGATGGTCTTGCCCAGGCCCTTGGGATACTGCTCGGTAACGATCAGCGGTATTCCAAACTCCCCCGATGCCATTGCAAGCTTCTTGATGTTGCTTGCCAATACGTCCTTTCTATCAAGGACCGGTAGGAACTTCTCCTGAACGTCGATTATCACGATGACACAGTCGTCTCTTCTTATCCTTGGGACCAATTCACTCACCCAAAACGGATATCTTCAATGCGCGCTCCCTTGGCCTATTGTCCAATTCTATGTAGACGATCTTTTGCCAAGCGCCAAGATAGAGCGTGCTGCTAGTGACAGGGACAACGATGGAAGGCCCCAATAGTACTGAGCGTATGTGTGAGTGGCCATTTCCGTCCTGCCATTTCTGATGGTGGTCGTAATCGGCCCCCTTTGGGACCAGGCTTTCGAGCGTTCTCTTTATATCATTGACAAGGCCGGGTTCGTACTCCATGATGGTCGTGGCCCCCGTAGTCCCGACCACGAAAACGTTGACGAGTCCCTCCTTGACGCCCGATTCCTTAACTTCCATCTGCACCCTATCCGTGATATCGATAATATCGAGCTCGGAGGTCTTTGGTAACACGATCCTTTTGCTGTAGACCTTCATAAAAACACCATAATGATTCTCCATGGACAAGATATAAATCTTTTTAGAATAGTAGAACGAATATTTGTCCATAGAAATGCTTAGAAGTCCTTGAATAAATGTGCCGATAAGGGCACAGATAACTATCGTTTGGGCTTACAGCAATTCTCTTTCATTCTTAAGCTTTTCAAGTACGGCCTGATAAAGAAAATCCGATTTGGTCTTATAATATCCCTTTTTGACCAACATCTCAATCTGTTTTTCTATCTCAGGTGGGACACTGGTTCCAAGCGTCCTGTTAACTCTCACACCCACCACCAATATATTATAACATATGCTCTCCTTAATTAACTTTTCTAAAAAGTGGCAATTCGTAGCTAATTTGATGGATATTTCCCCCATTTTCCCGAGGAATGTCCGCAAGCGATGAGACTCGGTGCCTCCTACTCTCCTAGAGGCGTTCCAAAGGATGCGCAGAATATAAAAAGTGGGCCCAAAGTGCTATTCAATAAAAAAAGGAGGGGGAGCCTATCCCCCAAGTCCGCTTAGCGCCCTGTATCCCTTCTCATTCAGCCCCATTATGAACGTAGGGGAGAAGCTCTCAAACGCATATGCATAGCCCTGTTTAACCAATGCCTCGGCATATGGCTTTATCTCTTCGACCGGCACGCCGAGTGCCGCCCTGAGCCTGCTCGATGCGACAAGATATATTGGATCCTTCTTGTATTGCTCTACAAGAATCTCCTGCATCTTTTCTATCTTCTTTTCATTCATAGAAGCCACCTCTAAATAATATGATATCTTATAATATATAAATTTTATGTATAAAATTCTATAATAATTATAATATAATGAATAATATTCTGAAAATAGAAAATATATATCATTAATTATTATTTAAAATTCAATAGAAAAATAGAATATTATTCAAGAAAAGATTTAAGGAGCAAAATCCGCCAGTGTCATCTGCTGGACCTTCTCCATGAACACCGAATTGAGCTCGCTCTCTATGACCTCTATGCGTTGGGCGATGTATGGGTCTATGTTATACCGTCGTGCTATGTCCTTGCTGACCTGAAGGTATTTCTCGACAGATCCCTTTGAGACCGTCAACACCAATCTGCCCCCGTGACACTTGTTGCACCTTCCGGACAATGGCAGGCGGCGAAATATGGTGTTGCAGTTGACGCACCTGAAGGATTGCTTAGCGAAGGAATGAAGATTACCTATCATATCGGGTATGAAGTGGGAGACTATCACCCTCTGGGCAGTGTCGTCAAGGTCCACCGCCCTTATCTTCCTCGCAAGCTCGAGCTGTGATTCAATCTTGTCGGTCATTGCGCCCAATGTCTTGTATGCCGACGCCCATGGCCCGTCCGCTATGTCCCTGGTGGGCAGGGTGTAATAGAGGTCGTGGAATGCCCGCTCAGATCCAAGCCTGCCTGAAACTGTTGGAAGGTCTATCTGGGAAGGATGTATGAACTCCTGGGTCTTCTCGTAGAACTCTATGGGGTACCTCGAGGATATGTCCAGGTTGTGCACCTCTTTATCGATCTCCTCAGGGTCTATCCTCGTTGTGAGGACGAGGGGCGCATCCATCTTGCCTCCACGATGCTCCGGTAGGAACTGCCTGGAAAAGTTCAGCAAGGCGTCCATAAGAAGCATTATTGCATCCTCGTCGCCGTCACAATTGCGTCTCTTTGCGGCATGGAAGAAGGGGTGCGCATAACCGACCTTGGCCCCTGTATAGCCGATTATCCTGCCCAGCACTCCGGCAGAGGTGTGGGGGGCCAGGCCTATGACGAGCTTTCCGAAGAGGTCCTCTCTCGACGAGACATTGTAAAATCTCGGGAGCCCATAGTACCGTTCCAGAAGATCGTCTATGAATCTGCAGCATTGTGCCAGATAATCGGCAGCGTTGTCTGATAGGACTATGTCCTGCACCTTAAGCTCTAGGACCTGGTCGTCATCCTCGAGCCTCCTACCATATATGTCCGTGGTATAGCCCATCGAAAGCAGGGTGGAAACATTGGAGTTGACCTCCCTAGGCACGAAATGGGTGAGCGGGACGTCCGTGGCATCGAACCTCATCGTGCCGTCCTTGAAGACTGAGACGCCGTTTATCGAGCGAAGGATGGCCTTTTCAAGAGGTTCGGGGAACTTGTCGGCCGATATCATGCCTATCACGCCCTTCACCTCACTGGGCAGGCTGACAGCAAGGCCTTCAACGGCCCTTTCCATCTCGGTCTTGATGTCTATATCCTTGTAAGAGTAGGTATGGAGCCTCTGCCCGCAGGATTCGCAGTCATTTCTGTCGCTGTCGAACAGCTTGTGGCCGTTCCGGTTGCAACGCCTGTTGTTGCATATCCTGTATGGCAGAGTGGCGCCGCCGCATTTCGGGCATTTCAGTCTGTATGTCCCCAGATTGCATGAGCCACAGTATCTGTTGGAAACCTCGACGCGGATGTAGTTGTTGCCCATGGCCTTTACGATCGACCTAGTCTTTCCACCTGCGTCGCCCACAGGGAAGAGCCCGTGCACCATCGGCGACATGCTCCTCTCCTTGGCCTTCTCGGGCCTGCCCATCCTTCCGCCTACCGTATAAGGACACTTTTGTCTCAGCTTTATACCTAGGGTGGCGCTCACCACTTCCAGGACCAGCTCCTTTTCCTCCTTGCCTTCCTTTGAGATAAGGGGGAATACCTTATCAAAACGCACTGGGTCCGTACATCTTTTGAAGGTCTCAGATTCTATGATTATCCTGTCCTTTTCAACCATATGGGGGAGGCATATCCTTTCCAAGAGGCCCTTGTTCGGGCCCTTCTTCAATATCAATCTTCCTTTCTCTATTATGGCATCCTCCCTCCACCTCACCAAGGCCCTCAGGTCCTCGAGGTCGATGTCCTCCCAATGGTATGTGAACGAGGGATGCAAAGGTATCTTCAGTTCCTCTGAGATCCTGAGAGCGTCCTTTTCGCCGATGTCGAAAGGATTGTCTATGTATCTATCATGCCTTTCCCGTCCGCCCGCCGCCTCTAGTTCCTGCACCCACCACTCTTCAACGTATCCGGAAGGTAGAAGTGGTTGGTTGTTCTCAAGGAACTCTCCATATCCTATCAGGGCGTCGCCGAGAAAGAGGATCTCCTCGACCTTGCCAACGATCTCCTTGGCCTGTTCCGAGGTCTCAACCCTCACAACGCTGCCGTCCTTCAGCTTGACTATCGGTCCCTCGATGGAATCTACTGGCGCGGTGACGTTCGCCTTGCCAGGCCGCTCGGTCTTCATCTGGGTCCCAACTGCCAAGAACGAGTCAACGATGAACATGGTCGCCGGGTGGATCCCCCAGCCCGCAAATCCGGTGTTCCTCGACCTACCGTACCTGATCCTGAAGCCGCCTCTGGCCATGGGATGTGAAAATATCGGCCTTCCAGCGATGATATCGGAGAGATACTTCCAGTTGGGTGCCACTTCCTTCTCTTCCACCACCTTGGTTTTTTTATTCAGACCAACGTTCTCTAGCCACTCCCATCCCTCAATGGAATTGCTCTTTGTTATCTTTAGTATCTTCGAGGACTTTTGCAAAATGCCTTCGCAGAGGGCGAGCATGGCCCCGCCTCTCAATTTGTTGGTCTCGATCCTTGGCAGGTCCCGGTGCCCGGTTATCTCAACATCGTCTGTCGTCTCGCCTGTGATCTCAACGCCTATCTTGCTCAGCGCGAGCCTGATCTCATCGGGCGAAGGCCGGTACTGAAGCCTGACCGTCCTGTTGTAGAGGTCCGCCTCCTCGATGAATCTCTCGATCTCATCGGAAGTGACCTTGTATCTGTTCAAATGAAGCTTCTGGCTGACATAATCTGCGATCAGGACCGCCAATGCCGCCGCAGTGCCCCCTGCTGACCGGATGGGGCCTGCAAAGTATATGGCAAGGTATTTTGTCCCATCGAAGTTGTCCCTTATCTTGACCCCGGCTATGCCTTCCAGCGGAGCGGACACTATGCCCTCGGTAAGGACCGCCAATGCCGATCTCACTGCCTGTTCCGCGGCCTCTGACTTTTCCATCTCAGACCCGCCCTGGCATATCCTGGCCGCGACGTTGAGCGCAACTGTTTCCCTGGACATTCCGCTCTCGTCCAGTTCGCGGATGACCTTGGCTATGCCTCTCGGGCCGACAAGGCTCTCTACCCTGCTTGCCATGTCCTGGGCCAATGGGATCTCGACCTCGTAGGATGGGTCCTTTCCAAGTGCCCTGGCCCGCTGGGCAACCGAATAGGCTATATCAAGCTCCTGTTCGAGCATGGTAAAGTAGGAATCGTATCTGGCGCCCATTCAACCACCGAAGTTCATGACCACAACGCCATGCGATTTTAGATTGACGATAGGTACCTTGGCAACGTCCGGATTGATGTTCCTCAGACGCTGGAACTCGGTCTGCGACTGCCATCCGCCCGAATTGAGAAGCGTTATCCCCCTGTAAGCGCCCTTCCCATTGATATGTGTGTGACCTGTATGGAATATGTCCGGTGCCTCGTCTATGCATAGGAAATCTGTTGGTTCTGGGATTATCTGGGTTCCAAGCCCATAGTTGGGTGCCAGGTGTCTTTTCCTAAGCATCTCGGTCATGGGTTCTATGGGGCTGTCCAGCGTGAACCCCGGTATCTGGGAGAAGAAATCGAACATCGAATCGCCATGGTAGGTCAGGCATTTCACGTCGTGCAAGGAGTAGAAGGAGGGATTGGAGAGCATGTGGACATTGCTCATGTTGTATAGGTCGTATGCAAATGACTTCGGGATCGGGAGCTGGGGATTTCCCCCCCTGGTCGCATCGTGATTTCCTGGCAGAATGAGTATCTCGATCCAATCCGGCACGAACTGTAGCAGCCTCGCGGTCTCTTCGTATTGTTTGTAGATGTCAGTGATCTTAAGCTCCTTCTCCTGATTCGGATATATGCCTATCCCATCCACGATGTCTCCCCCTATCACAAGGTACTTGACCTTCGAGGCCAATTCCTGCTGCTTTTGATTCCCCGTGTCCTGCCTCAACCATTTGATGAATCTCAAGAAGGACTTCTCCGCGAACTCATTGCTGCCAACATGGGTGTCCGAAGTGAAGATGACATTGATGTCCTCTTCCGAGCAATTGCGCGGAGTCCCTAAGGATATGTCTGGGAATTGGAAGTCGTTCGCGAATATGACGTCCTCCCCAAGCACTCCCTCTACCCCGATCACCTCGTCTCTCACGATGTAGTTCGCCCTCTCTCTCAGACGGTCCTTGCTTCCCATTATAAGGACCCGGATCTGGCCGCTGAGGTCCTCAAGGTCGACTATCACATTGCCATTCCTCGTGATGCTCTTGTCCACCACCATGCCGACGACCTTCACATGTGACTTGAGCTCCTGGTCCTTGGCCCCCTTTATGGGTATGAAGTCCCTAAGTTCGGCGTGCTCCTTGAAGATCTTTGAAAGCCTCTTGTATCTGTCCTTGAACAGGGACAAGAAATCATCGAAGGTCCCCTCGGAATCGCTCTTCCCTGTGGCATCCCTTATTATCTTGATATCTGGAGAAACATCCTTTGCAGGATGGTGCTTGGATGTTATCGACCTCTTTGGGGCGCTCTCTTCAGGCCCCTCTGAAGCGTCCTTTGCACCGTTGGCCTCGATCTTAGGATAGAAGAAGTCCTCGTAATCGTCCCTTGTCACCAAGAAAACCTGATTGTCCAATAGGGTCTCCAAGAATTCGGCCAGGAGATCCTCCCTTATGCCGTCCTCTAGGAACTTAATGTAGGCCTCTTCGGTCAATATAAGGCCCTTCTCTATGAATCTTTCAGGAAGATTCACCCTGCATGAGCTCACTGCAGCCATGATCCTGCCTCATCAGTACAATTTATGCTGTATGGGCGGAACGTAAGTGGTAACCCTCTCGATCTTTCTATCCTGCTCCATGACCCTCTTTATCTGGGTCACGGGGATACCCATATGTATCTCCTTCGTCCTACCGTATCGGCCCTTGCTCACGACCCTCGCGTTCAAGATCCCCAACATGTCCAGCTCAGAAATTATATCTGAGATCCTCCTCTGTGTGAGGACCTCGCTACAAGAAAGCTTGCATAGGTCCTTGTAGACGTTATAGACCTCTCCGGTCGACATTCCTGAGGGCTCATATTTCTCTAGCAGAATACAAGAATATAATATTAGTTTGGATTGTGTAGGCAAGGTCTTCACGACCTCGACTATGCGGTCCTGTTCTATCCTCTCCTTGGCCTCCCTAACATGCTTTTCGGATATCTTCTTGCTCCTCTCCCTCTCTGCTAGCTCGCCGGCGACCCTAAAGAGGTCCAATGCCCTTCTGGCATCTCCATGTTCCTGTGCGGCAAAGGCTGAACAGAGCGGTATTACGCCGGGTTCTATTATCTCCATGTTCCTGCATGCCATTCCTGCCCTCTGGGCAAGTATGTCCTGCAACTGGACCGCATCGTAAGGCGGGAAGACTATCTCCTCCTCTCCCAGGGAGCTCCTGACCCTTGGGTCCAAGAACTCGATGAAGTTCAGATCGTTGGTAATACCGATGATACTAACTCTAGCATTGGTAAGATCAGAATTTATCCTTGTCAAATTATATAGAACCTCATCGCTTCCCTTTCTCAGAAGCTTGTCTATCTCGTCTAATATTATGACCACAAGCCTCTTCTTTTGGTCCAGGGCGGAGAAGAATGTGTCATATACCTTATCGGTAGGCCAGCCTGTCAATGGGATCGACTGTCCGAAGTATTCTCCCAATTTCGCAAGCAATCTATATTGGGTGTCGACGACCTCGCAGTTCATATATATGAACCAAACGGAATAATCGTAATGAGTTGTGGAAACGAATTCTGGGTCTGGCTTGTAGCCCTGGAACGGCTTTGAGAAGTAATGTCCACCAATCTTTTTCACTATGGCCTTTCCCACATATTTTACAACGGCGGTCTTGCCTGTCCCTGTCTTGCCGTATACGAAGATGTTGGACGGAGTTTCGCCCTTGAAGGCTGAAACGAGTATTGATGCAAGCTCCTCGATCTGGTGTTGCCTGTGTGGCAGTTGTTCCGGTGTATAGGAATGTCGAAGCACTTCCTTGTTGCTCAGTATCTGTTCAGTGTTCAGCAGTTTATCAAATAGGCTGTCTAGACTCTTCTGGTTTTTCATTAATGCACCAATTCCACTAGAAATGGTGCTTTTTATATATTTCTATATCCCCTTTGTTTCCACTGGAGATTTAACTTATATTATCATTTAATAATTTATTTTAAAATATATAAATTGCACTCCGCCCTTTGTTTCCACTGGAACATTTTAAAGAGAAATTCGAATTTTCGACGATTTTTCTAACCAAATTTGGCGATGGTAGATAAATTTATATATAACAATGCGGATAAGCATTATAACCATTTTTTTTAACTATAAAAATTATGTACAATTTTTATTTTGGACTCCATTGGAAATGAAGGGGTGGGTCTAGTCTTATTTAATAAGCTTTATTAATAAATAAAAATAATGTGAGTCTATGGGCGAAGAAGTGGTGTATGACAAGCTAAATCATTTTCTTTTGATACCTCACGGCATTAGACTATACTCGAAGAAATTGAACTGTTCGATTATAGACGCATATGATGCCACTTCAATAGTGTTCAAGGATATCGTCAAATGGGTGATGATAGATCATGACATCGATGAGTTCTCATTCCTTGGCCTTACACTGAACGCCATGCAGACCAGAAGCCATGAGGAACTTACTCCAGTGATAGAAGTTGAGTCCACTGTTTACGAGGATCCGGATTTCATAGAGTTCCTTAGGGACAATGATATCAGGGTCCAGTTTTACTGGAACTTCTCCAAGCTGCCTAAGTACTATATACGGGCAATGAAGAATCTTGAGCGGATGACGGAAAACTGTAAGACGAAGAAACTAAACATACTGATCGGTTACGGACTCGGAAAGAAGAGCCTTTTTGAGAAGATTAAAAAGAAGCTTTTCAGGGACCTATTCACGACCAATCCGCCCCAATTGATCGTCAGTACGGCAGGAAAGGAGATAAACACGTTCTTTGATTACGTTCCGGAAACTACCAAGACATTGGTTGTCAGCACGCTGTTTCCAGAACTTACCCAGAGGGATTTCGATACTTACGTGAACTATTATCGAGACTAGGGCTTGGCCATCGACTCGACAATATCCAGAATCTTTTTCTTATATCCATCATAATCGTATGATAGCTTGGAAGTGCTCTTATCGTAATATCTACTTTCAAGCGATACGCTTTGCTCCGTGTAGTGATTCATGTACGGAACAGGATATCTGTCGTTATTGTGATTTGACACTGACTTGCAGTGGTAAACGTATTTGTTGCTCACATCGGGAATGTCCAAGAGCGAGGATATCCTGTGCATGAACATCGGATGGCTCCTGATATGGGCGCACCAATATACATCTCCTGCATCCTCATTGTTCAGCGACCTCACAAGTGACCCCGATATCAGCGTCCTTATGCCTGCACCTATGTTGGCTGCAAGCCTCTTGGTCTCCTCCAGCCCCCGTCCCTTCAAGATCAAGAAGAAATACGAGCAAAGGTGTTTAGGAAGAGGATATACCAGGTAGAACTTCCTTATGATATCGTTCTTGACCATCTTCTCGTAGGAGTATCGCCAGGAGTTGTAGCCCCAAACGAATGGCCTGTTGCCGCCATCGTCCTCCAACTTGGCATCGTGTTTCATTATCTTGGACAACTCGCCCTTGAAGAATCCGGATTGTAGGTACATCAATAGCCTAGTATCTATCTCCGAAAGCTTGAACTTGCCCTCCTCACTAGAAAAATCCTGTTCAAGATAGGCATTATCGAGGCTCAGCATAGGACTGTCGTATTCAGTTTCGTCCCCACGCTCTGAGAAGAACCTGGGATTGACGGTACAAAGATTGTTTTCGAGCTCATATATAGAATAATAATGTATGACCCCATGGTCCACAAGGGCATCGAAGATGCTTGTTATCTTTTCGTGATCGGTAGAGTATATCCCTACTATCATCTCATTGAAAGTGCTCTCCTGAAGAGGATAGAAAAAGCTCCAAGACTCGATCCTCATCAGCAACCTTATCATGAAATCGTAGCTCTCGCTCTTTTGGAACATGATGAAGATCAAAAGCCTCTTGACCGGAGGGGTGCTGATCCTCCTAAGGTCTATGTAGTGGTAGGGGCCGGCAAGGTACCCCTTCTCCTCCAGGATGTTGGCCTTCACAGTGGAAACATAGTTGTAGTACTTGAACCCGACCAGCTTGGCCATCTCACGTTCGGTGAGCTCAGGGCGGTGGCCATACAGGTCCAATAGCTTCTTTTGAGATACGCTAAGAGTGTTATTATATGGCAAGAATAACACCGTGAGGTCATGCGATCATATATCTTCCGACGCTGGGTTCGAATATATCACCGACGCTCAGAAGGGACCGTACCCCCTCCTCGACCTCGGCGGATGTGAAATCTGGGTCAAGCTCGGCTATCAGCACATCGAGGTCCACTCCGCTCTCCCCGTCCTGCAACATTTCCAATGTCTCGAGGATCTTCTTCTTGACGATCTCAAGCTTTTGCACGTCTACGGAATCCTCTTCCTGCTTTCCCAAGATGTAATCAAGCTCGTCCAGCCCATTTATCAGGTCTGGGTCTATCCCCCTCTCAGGGGCCTCGTCTATCGCGTTCCTGACGTCCCCGACGTCCTGTAGCAGCGTCCTGGCCTCTGTGGACTTCTTCATGAAGCGCAGGTATCTCAATAATGTCTCGGCCCTTGCCAGAAGCATCATTTGTGGCTCTACCTTGGATATCGCCTCGACGGTGAGCTGTTTCGTGTCCTGCCATTCGTGGGGTTTGCCTATCAATTGCACGATGTCGCCTGTACTTAGCTTTTTGAACAATGCGGCCTTCTCCCTGAACGCCGATGCCCAGACGACTGCGCTCGAGTCATCTATAAGGATCCTAGCATAGGAGTTGTCGTCACTATGGTAAGGTCCAGCGACTATGGTCGCCACTATCTTTGCCCGAAAGACCTTCTCTCCAAAGGGCGATAAGAGATAATTTGGTTCGAAGTCGCCCTCGTTCTTGACAAAGAATCCCTCGCCTATCTCTGATAGGTACATTCTCTTGGCGGGAACCCTCTTTTTCATCTTCTCTCCTCCCATTCTAGCAGTTTCTTATACAGTGAGAGGTCAACATCCGAAAAATCCTGCACGATATCAGCGTTGATGCCCTTCCCGTTCTCGAACGGCCGCCCTATGACCCTTATCACCTTGCCAACGTTGTAGAGCCTTTCAACAAAGGCCGTCACTTGGCCTGTGCCGTCGTCCAAGAGCATTGTGTACTCCCTTGGGTTATTCGATACGACGGTGGCTATCACGCTCACGCACTTGTCGTCATCGTGTATTTCGGATATCTTTCGGTCTATGGCAGGTGTTCTAATCATTGAACTCATCCTCCAGCTCTTGGAAGATCATCGTCGTCTCATATTCGAAGTCTATGGGCTTCACATCGAACACGTTGATGACCAGCCCTTTGAACTCGGTCTCGTTGACGGACCCGGATATGAGTATCTCCCTTCCCAAGAGATCCGGCTTGTTCTCCATAAGGTATTCAAGTCCCACGTTCTTTGGATTGAAGCCCGCGTCCAGAAAGCTCTGAACGTCCCTTGCAACGGAATCGGGCGCCTCGCTTATGAGCTCTGCGGCGCTGTCTCCGAAGAATATGGCCCTGGAATGACCATATCCGTCGTCTAGCCCTATCTCTATTACCATCGACTTGTTCGGGGTCGTCCTGGTCTTGCAGTGCTCACAGTAATAGTAGTTGTTCGTGGTCTTGATGAGTCCCCTGTTGCATTCCGGGCATGAGTCGTAGGTTGTCAATCTGTACAGGTTTGATATGGTTGCTCGTATCTCTATCGATCGGTCGCCAGGGCTGATCTCGTCCAGATGTTTGCGAGTTATCTGTCTTTTGCTGCTTATCATGAGGTCCTTGTACTTCTTTTCATCCTCGACCACTAGCCTCCCCTTTGGCCCGAGTCCCAGTTGCACCCCCGAGGGCCCTTGAGAGGATACTATGTCTAAAAGCCTTAGGATGTTGCCATTGTGGACCTTATTGTAATATTGGTCTACCTCCCTGTCCCAGAGAGTGAGAAATACCTTTCCGGTCTGGTCGCCTAGAAGGATCGATTGCCTCTTTCCTTTCCTGTCCCCTCTTTGAAATTCCTTCTCATCATATAACTTTATTACTTTTACAAGTAGAGAGAGATTCGAAAGCCCGGGCTGTAGCCCTTCAATTGTCAACTTTGGTTCCTCCACGGCTTCCCTAATGCCGTGTTCGGCCGCTATGAGTGCGTAAAGGCCCTCCTCGGTCACATGGGGCCCAAGCGCCTTTCTTTTCTCTGAGATGAGCCCCTCTATCTTTTCCTCGCAATAGCCTTTTTCAGCCAATCTTTTCAAAAGGTCCTCTTTCTTCACGTAGTCCACCATATCAAGGAATGTTATTAAATGCCTATTTTCAATATATATAAATTTATAGCAAATATTTAAATGTAACAATGTAAAAAAATTAGTGTGAACTGTTATCTGCTCCGTTATTCAGAAATAGGCCTTAAATCCTATCAAACGCGCAAGCGATGGCTCGAAACGCTAAAAAGGAACGTTCAGAAGGGCCTATTTTGGAGTGATGTTGAATATAGCAGGCTGGACATAGTCCAGGGAAGGCTGATACTCTATTCCGAGGACAGCAATGCGGAAAAGGTGCTTGAGAAGGTATTTGGCCTCGTGTCATTCTCACCCGCGACCGAGACGAGGGCCGACATCGGCGAGATAAAGGACGTCGCCCTGAGCATCTACGATGAAACTCGCCCTGGATCCTTTAGGGTCACATCGCAAAGGGTCACAAAGGAGTTTTGCATGACCTCGATCGAGATAAATCAGTGTGTAGGGGAGGCCGTATACGAATCGGGCGGAAAGGTCGACCTTAGGAACTTCGAGCTTAACATTGGCATAGAGATAATAGGCGACAAGGCATACACGTTCTATAATACTTTCCGGGGACCAGGGGGCCTTCCGATCGGCGTTCAGGGAACCGGTTGCGCGATAGTGAGGGATTTCAAGGATTTCGCCTCTTGCCTGCTCTTCATGAAAAGAGGATGCATGGTCGATCTGATAGTTCTCAGCTCTCCAATGGCCAGCACCTACATCGACATATTGCAGGGATACGCGTTCGAGGGGCTGAAGATCCTATTGATAGATAAGGAATGGCAGATCATGCCCGCGATGCAAAGGTACCTTGATGCCGGGATCGAGATCTTTGTGACGGCCGAGCCTTTGGAGTCCCCTGAGAACATGGTGAATCTTTGCCCAACAGAGCTTTACACCATCGAGGAGGCCCGGGCAGCGCTCGAAGAGTGCAATCTTTCGGATGTGCCCGACCCGGTCAACGATTATAGGATCTCCGCGGGATGCGTTATCTATTACAATGACACGATACTTCTCCTAAGGAGGAAGGCAGAAAAGACATGGGTGCTGCCAAAGGGCGGTGTTGACGGCATGGAGTACTTCAGGGATGCTGCCATGAGGGAGGCCTGCGAGGAATCGGGCGCGTGCAATCTGGACTTCAAGCACTATATCGGAAAGTCGCATTACTCCTCGAAGGACAGGCACGGACAATTCACGAAGGACGTGTACTATTACTTATGCTATTCAAAGAAGTTCGAGGTCGCGCTGGAGTACTTATTTGACTCATATACAATGCTTCCTGCGGCTGAGGCGATAGATCTCCTCACTTTCGAGAACGACAAGAAGATAGTCAGGAAGGCCGAGAAGATACGAAAGGCCGCCGATAGAAATGTTTAAAAATCCTATTTTGCGACAAATAGATTTATTAAACGACCTTGAGAATTTTATTCTGTGTGGCTATCATGAAGAAGATAAGGTGGGAAGACATTTTCAATCGCCTGGAAAGCGGCGAGATCACGGAAGAGCGCGCCCAGGAAGAGATCCTGAAACATTACTGCGTTCCCAATCATGATAGGATCAATCAGTGCAACTGATGGGGGCGTCCTGCCATCCCCAGGCATGGGAAAGGATTTAATAACGTTCCTTTATATCTTTCTATATGAATTTTGAGATAATCGACATCGAGAAGGATGCAGGCATCGAGTGCATAATAGGGCAGGGAAATTTTTCAATTTTCACGGTAGAAGACCTTGCTGTGAAACTGAAGACGACCACTCCATCGATCGAGTTCGGTATTGCCATGAACGAGGCGAAGCCAAGGCTCGTCAGGGCAGAGGGAAATGAAGAGAAGCTGAGGGGCGCAGCGTCAAGGGCGTGTCTGGACATAGGTGCTGGCCATGTCTTCGTGATCATGATGAGAAACGCCTTTCCTATCAACGTGCTGAACGCTGTGAAGTCCTATCCGGGCGTATGCGGGGTCTATGGCGCCTCTGAGAACCCATTGCAGGTGCTCGTCGCGGTCACGGACCTGGGCAGGAGTGTAATAGGCATAGTCGATGGCACTGCCGCCGACTCGATAGAGACAGAGGAGCAAAGGTCCGAGAGGAGGGACCTCCTAGGCAAGATAGGGTACAGGATCTGATGCATTTCTCTAGGATAAAGGTGAGAAAACCTTTATATCTTTTTTAATTCATCTTTTAATGGGGTTTCTATGAAATTACTGTTGATGGGCAATGAAGCAATTGGAAGGGGGGCGATCGAGGCTGGCGTGAACGTGGTCGCCGCATACCCAGGAACTCCTTCTTCAGAGATTCCAGAATACATTTCTAGACATGCCAAGGAGAACGGCATATTCATGGAATATTCGACCAATGAGAAGGTATCGCTCGAGGTCTGCATTGGTACTAGCTGGTCCGGCCTGAGATCAATGGCAACAATGAAGCATGTGGGGCTCAATGTAGCATCGGATGCGCTCATGACCTTGACCTATACTGGGGTTGTGGGGGGGCTATTGTTGGTCTCCGCGGACGATCCGTCGTGTCACTCCTCCCAGAACGAACAAGATAACAGATATTATTCTCTTCTGGCCAACATACCAACACTTGAGCCATCCTCGCCGCAGGAGGCTTATGAGATGGCCAAGGAAGCGTTCGCAATTTCAGAGGAGTTGTGCCTTCCGGTCATGCTCAGACCTACAACCCGGACCTGCCACTGCAGGGCTGATGTGGAGGTTGGCAAGGTCGTGAAGAGGGACGGCGCCCCAGAGTTCAAGAGGGATGTCACCCATAGGGTGACCATACCGGCACATGCAAGGATAATGCATCCCGAGCTGTTGGGGAAAGTTGAGAAAGCCAGGGGCCTCTTTGAGAAAAGCCATTTCAACTCCATTGAAGGCAAGGGGAAGATAGGCATCATAGGATCGGGCATCTCATACGCATACGTGAAGGAGGCCTTGGGGGCAATCGAAGAGGAGGTGTCGGTTTTCAAGCTGGGCACCTTGCACCCGTTGCCGACGAACAGGCTTTTGGAGTTCCTAAAGGACAAGGAGAAGGTCCTTGTGGTGGAGGAGATGGAACCGATTTTGGAATGGCAGCTAAAGGCCTTGGCTCATGACAATCGCCTCAAGGTAAAGATCTATGGAAAGGACGTGATCCCCAGGGTAGGCGAGCTAAACACGAACATAGTCAGGACGGGCATAAGAGAAGCGCTCGCGATCGGCTCTGGGCCGGCCCAAGAGGAGGTGGCAGAGATGCCAGACCTTCCACCAAGACCGCCCATGCTGTGTCCGGGATGCCCGCACCGGGCCACTTTCTACTGCATGAACAAGACCTCCAAGAAATGGATAAAGCCCAGCGACATAGGCTGTTACACCCTTGGGATTATGCCGCCGCTGAACGCTGTGGACACCACATTCTGCATGGGAGCCAGCATAGGCATCTCATGCGGGTTCGCGGCGGCTGGAAATAAGGAGATAATCGCCTCCATAGGCGACTCGACATTCTTCCACACAGGCATTCCGCCACTAATCGATGCCGTTTACAACAAACATAACATAACGGTCGTCATACTGGACAACAGGACGACGGCCATGACAGGCCATCAACCCAATCCTGGCACTGGATTAAATGCAACGATGGATCCCGCACCGATGATAGACCTGGTGAGGGTATGTGATGCCATCGGCGCGTTCACACAGCTTGTGGACCCATATGACCTGGATGTGACCATGGATGCCCTCAGGAAGGCCAACGAGCACGAGGGCCCTGCCGTGGTGGTGGCAAAGCGGCCCTGCATCCTCCTTGAGAAAAGGCCAAGCACGGAAGCGGGGTACCATGTCAATCAGGAGAAGTGCACAGGGTGCAGCATATGCCTTAAGGAATTGGGATGCCCTGCGATGCTGTTCAATAGAGAGGATAAGAAGGCTTCAATAGACGACCTGCTTTGCGTGAACTGTGGGGTCTGCGCGCAGGTATGCCCATATGATGCAATCGAGGTGTAACGAAAATGACAGATGATTATGAGATTTTTGAAGGCAAGATCGACAGAGAGGAGCTCGAATCCCGGATAGGAGAGAAGGTAAAGGAATTTCAAGGCCTCTTGACAAGGGCGGGGGCCATATCGATTATAGCTTCCGAACTGGGGATAGAGACTAAGGAGAAGCCCGCTGAGATATGCATAAAGATCTCGGAGATCATCGAAGGGACCATGAACATAGAGCTCGTGGGCAGGATAATTAGGAAGTCTGAAGTCAAGACCTTCACGAAAAAGAGCACCGGCGGGCCCGGGAGGGTCTTGAGGCTCGAATTGGGCGATGAGACCGGCAGGATGCCGGTGGTCCTTTGGGACGAGAAGGTGGAGGAGGCAATCGCCCTCGAAGAGGGGGACGTGGTCAGGATACATGGCGGCTTTGCGAAGAAGGGCATCAATGGGCGCCTAGAGCTTACCCTTCAAAGAAGGGGCGGCGTCGAACGTTCCGACGAAAGGATAAGCATAGATGGCCTTGCCCCGAAGAGGGCCGAGATCGGCTCCCTGCATGAGGACATGGGAGAGATCAAAGTGATAGGGGCCGTCGTGAACGTCTCCGATGTAAGGGAGTACGAGAGGGACGGAAGGATCTTCAAGGTATGCTCGCTTTTTATACAGGACAACACAGGACAGGCAAGGGTCTCCCTATGGAACCAGAACGCCGAGAGGTCTAGTCAGATATCGATCGGTGACATAATCGAGATCGAGAACTGCAGTGCCAGAAATGGTTTCAACGGCATGGAGATACAAACCAACTCATACACCCGGCTGAACCTGAACCCCGACATCGACGGGTTGTCTCTGCCCACGATAGACACCAATGTCCAGATATCGGATATCACGTCTGAGATGCAGTTCTTTTCGGTCTGCGGCACATTGGTCAGGGCCTACGAGCCCCGGACCTTTGAGAGGGACGACGGGTCACAGGGGGTAGTAGCGTCCATAGAGATCAGGGACGAGACCGGAACTTGCAGGGCATCGCTTTGGGATGACAAGGCGAGGATAGTCCAGGGCCTCCCAGAGGGCACGGGCATCGTCTTGGAAGGATGCAGGGCCCGTGAGGGAATGGATGGCGTGGAGATAAGCATCGGAGCCTCCGGGAGGGTGTTGCCAAGACTGCCGGACCTCGAGTCCTATGCCCCAAAACCCGACGGGCTGGCCAGGGTCATCGAAATAAAGGATGGCGCCATCAAGGCCATAACGAAGGATGGCCCTCTGCTTCTTCTGACCGAGGAACAGGACTTCTCATCAGGGGACCTGGTAAAGTATGATGGTAAAATGGAGCGAGGGGGCCTGAGGGCCAGGTCGATCGAGGCAAGCAACGAGGAATATCCTTTGCTCGAAGACCTTATATCCCCTCCCCGCGCAAAGATAGTTGAGATGGCACCGGAAAGTTTGGTCAGGATAAGGGGCCTTGTTAGGCAGGTCACTCCAACAAGCGATTACAAGATATTGAGGCTGGATGACGGTGAGGGCATGGCGACCGGCTATTTTTCTGGGGAAGTAGAGGCTGGCCGCGAATACGACATCCTTGCCAGGACCTTTTCCAACGGTGGGAACCTAGAGTTCTTCACAAGGGAGGCGGAAAGGATAGATAATATGGATGAGGCCTATAGATTATTGGAATTATTTTGAGAGGAGATTAGAATGAGTGAAGAAATTAAGATCATCGACGATCTTCCAGGGGTAGGCCCAGTTACGGCAGAGAAGCTAAGGGCCGCGGGGTTTACCACCATAGAATCAATAGCCGTTTCCTCGCCCATGGAGCTACGCGAGGTTGCCGAGATAACAGAGCCCACGGGGGCCAAGATCATTGCTGCGGCAAGAAAGGCCGCCGATGTGGGCGGATTCATCTCCGGCGAAGAGGTCTTTGAAAGAAGGCAGACGATAGGCCGCATAACGTCGGGCAGCAAAAGGCTCGATGACCTCATAGGCGGGGGATTCGAGACCCAGGCAATAGTCGAGGCCTTCGGTGAGTTCGGGAGCGGAAAGTCCCAGATTGCCCACCAATTGGCCGTGACGGTCCAGCTTCCAAAGGAAAGAGGCGGCCTGGACGCGTGCGCCGCCCTCATAGACACCGAGAACACCTTCAGGCCAGAGAGGGTGATGCAGATAGCCAAGTTTCTCGAAATGGACCCAAAGGAGGCGCTGAGGAACATACACGTTGCCAGGGCATTCAATTCCAGCCACCAGATACTTTTAGCCGAAAGGGCCGAGGAGCTCTTCGAGAAGCTGGGATGCAAGCTGCTCATAGTCGATTCTCTGACCTCGATGTTTAGGGCAGAGTTCGTCGGGAGGGGCACCTTGGCGGAGAGGCAGCAGAAGCTGGGCATGCATCTCAGGCAGCTCCACAAGATCGCCAATCTTTACGATTCCTGCGTCTTTGTCACAAATCAGGTCTCCTCGAAACCCGATGCTTTCTTCGGTGATCCGACAAGGCCGGTCGGAGGGCACGTTCTGGGCCACTCAGCGACCATCAGGATATATCTTAGGAAGAGCAAACAGGGCCAGAGGATAGCCAGGCTTGTGGATTCGCCGTCCCTCCCTGAGGGGGAAGCTCTCTTCATGGTGACTGAGAACGGCATAACAGACAAGTGAAGTGCTTGGATGGCCATAGGTTACCTGATAGACATTGACGGGGTCATTAGGGTGGGCGACCGGCCCATCCCGTCTGCCATAGCGTTCGTAGATTCCCTCTTGTCGAGAAAGATCCCCTTTTTGCTCGTGACCAACAATTCCACTAGGACGCAGTTGGAGAATGCCAGGATGCTTGGCGCCCTTGGGCTATCAATGCCCCCTGAGATGATAGTAACATCTGCAATGGTTACTGGGAGGTACATATCTTCTAGGATGCGAGGCGCAAGAGCATATGTGATAGGCGAGCCAGGCCTCAGGGAGACCCTTAGGTCCTACGGGGTCGTCATGGCCAGAAGTTCCCCAGACTTCGTCGTCGTCGGGCTAGACTGGCATTTCACGTACTATAAGATGAAGACCGCCACCCTCGCACTTAGGCGAGGGGCGGAGCTCATAGCCACGAACACGGACGTCTCGTTCCCCCTCCCAGAGGGCCTGGTGCCTGGCGCGGGGGCATTGGTGGCGTCGATCAGTGCTGCAACGGGCATGGAGCCTATTGTGATGGGCAAACCAAACCCTCCAATGTTCGAACTGTCCCTCTCCATGATTGGGATGGAGCGGGGGGAGGTTGTCGTCATCGGCGACAGGATGGACACAGACATAGCGGGCGCGAAGCGCGCAGGCATGCGCTCTATACTTGTGACAACCGGGGTCTCAAAAGTCCCCGAACTGCCTGCAGACGCTTCAATGCCCGAGAGGGTCGTTGCGTCCTTGTCGGAGATAGACCCGGAGGAACCCCTATGATAGGCATGGATGAGGCGGGAAGGGGGCCTGTGCTCGGCCCTCTGGTAGTGGCAGCGATGCAGATAGACGATGAGCGCTTTTTGAAGGATATTGGTGTTAGGGATTCCAAAAGGCTCTCGCCCAAGAGAAGGGAGCGTCTCTATCAGGAGCTCATTACATGTTGCGAGTTCAGGGCGGAGAGCGTCAGCGCCAGGGAGATAGACGAGCTTAGAAGGAACGCCACTCTGAACAAGATTGAGGAGTCACTCTTCATAAAGGCAGCATCCGACCTGGAATACGCGGACGAGCCCCTCTATGTCGACTGTTGCGATACGGACGAGAGGAGATTTGGAAACGCTCTGGAGGCAGGCCTTCCGGGCGCGAGGGTATGCTCCTGCCACAGGGCCGACGAGAAATATCCTTGTGTAGCCGCGGCATCGATAATAGCCAAGGTGATCAGGGACTCTAACATCTCCCATCTCAACGAAGTGGCCATAGAGAGATGGGGCATCGGCATCGGCAGCGGGTATCCGAGCGATCCCGACACATGCAGATTCCTGCAATACTTTAAGGAAAACAAGGAGGAGATGCCTTTCTTCGTAAGGCGCTCCTGGAAGACCGTGCAGAATCTGGGGCAATCAACGCTTGATGCCTACAACGAATGAATGGTCCTTCTCATAGGCGGATATGTCCAGGGTCTCCGTTATGTCGATCTTTTGACGCAATTTGGATACCTCCTCCCTAAAGACCTTATCCGGGTCCCTTGTGACATCTATGCTCCTTGCCTTTATGCAGAGCATTATGTTGCCGCCGGTCTTGAGGAAAGGCAGATTCCTGAGTAGAATCTCGGCCTGCTCCACCTGTGCCACGTCCTGATAAATGAGGTCCACCTCTTCGAGGAATGCAGCATACTGCTGCGGGTCCTTTGCATTGCCCAGTATGGGGACGATGTTCTGCCTTGACTCCGCGACCGCCATGAAGTCCCTCATGGACCTTGGCGCGAACTCGACGCAGTATATCCTGCCATCCGTCGCAATGTCGGATATATGGGACACCGTAGTGCCCGTGGCCGATCCAAGGTAGAGCACCTTTGAATCCTTTCCTATCGGCAGCTCCTTCAATCCCTCCATTATGGCTGAGGCGAGTTTTGACCTGAAGGGATTCCAGACCCGGTACTCTTCGCCATCTACGTCGAGAAGCTTTTCACCATAGACCCTGGTCCCCCTCACGAGATTCCTTGTCATTATGCCCTGGTCGTCCATCAGGACGTTAGGAAAGAGCCTCTTCATTTCCTTCTACCTCCCCTCTTTGCCTTTGCCTTGCCCCTGGGCGGGTAAGGGTACTTTTCCTTGATCTCCTTTATCCTGGCCTCTATCTTCTTTGAGAGCTCGTCAGCGACCATTCCGCCCGACCTGTAGTCGACCCTAGCGGCGATAGCAAGCTCTGAAGCAAGGGTCCTGGCTATCTTTCCCCTGTGCCAGGGCTTTGCGTTGTGGATGTCGGGCCATTGGAATATGATGCCGTGCTTCGGAGGCTTTGCCCCCGTTTTTAGATGCCTGAAGAGGGCCTTCTCTGCGCCAAGCATCTGGATGGTGGAGGCCGGTTTTTGAGCGAGATTCCTAAGCCCACCTGCCAGTGCCATCAGCCTGGCAGTGATAAGGGGGCCTACGAGCGCGGTCATGTTGGGCGCGATCAAGGTCACGTTCTCTTCAATGTAATCTGAGAATTCCTGCCTGGTCCTTGCAAGCTCAACGGCCGCCCTTGCAAGCTTCTTTATCTCCTCGATGTCCTGAGCAGACATCTGGGCGCCCATGCTGTTTTTCGCAGCCTCGGCCACCCTGGGTTCATCGATGTCCTCTCTGAAACCATAATTCGCTATCGTCTCGCAATAGGCCACGTTGTCAGGGACCAAAGCCTCGAGTTCTGGGAAATGTATGCCATACCACTCCACAAGCCTCTCCGTGAAGAGATTTATGGTCTGGTCGAGCTCATCGACAGAATTGATCGCCTGCGATATTGACAGGTCCTTTGACGAGGCAGCGACCTTGAGCTGCCTTCTGACAAGCTCTATTGCGACGCCCCTCTTGATATCGAACTCCAGTCCATCTTCCGCATCGGCCTTCGTTAGGACTTTCTTGATCAGGTCCTGCCGATCGCCCAGGGACATCTGCCTGCAGCCAAGGCTCTCGGCAACGGTCGCATTGTCGCAAACGGCCACATCGTGGTCCCTCAGCGCCTCCATCTCCTTGGGCAGAACCCCTTGGTCCAGTTGGAACATGATATCCGAAAGGCTTTCGGGGTCCTTGGGGAACGCTATTTTCAGCTGGACTTTATCGTCCTCGTCTAGCAAAAGTGCCCCCCAGACAGCAGTGATGACCTTCATAATTATCAAAAAAATAGTGTCAAAAAGGTATTTAAATAGATATGGTAGAAAAAAGACATATATACTTATATTTTAATTTATTGTAGAGGCGGGTATTTTGCAGAAACCTACGATTTCACAGATATACGGGATTTCACTGGAGGTCTACAAGGAGAACCTATTTAAAATGCTCGCACCTATGCTAATCCCGACGATCTTCATCGTAGGAGTTGCCCTCATATTCAATCTTAGGGCGTTGCCGTCTTTTGAGATAAAGGACATTTCACAATATTATAGTTTTTCTTCTTATCAAGCGCTGGAGAGGATACTTGGGACCTGGTATGAAATATTCCTGGTATCGATAATTGCGTATGTCATCTTTGTCCTTTACGCCGTCTGCACGACATCCGGCCTGATAAGCGATGGCCTTAGGCGGGGCAGCATATCTTTTGACGTTGGCGGTAGAAAGGGGGCGACAGGGTTCGCTTTCTCACTCATACCTTTTGCACTCGTCATGCTGATGACATACTATCTGGCATCGCAGTATGGCAAGTACTATGTGATAATTCCCTTTCTGCTAGGGTACCTTTGGAACTACACCATCGCCTCTAGCGTTGTTGACGGGGCGCTCATAGGCAAGAACATGGCCGTCAGCATGAGGGAGGTGCTAAGGCATCCTTTCTTCTCGGCAATAATATACGTCGTGCCGCTGGCCCTGGTCCTTGCGCCCACTGGGGGAGCCCTATATCTCTGCATCAACTACTTCCCCTCTTACCTATTCATAATAACACCCATTGTGATATTCCTCTTCATTCCGTACGCAGTCATAGTAAACACGATCGGATACCTTTCTTTAAAGCTGTGAGAAGATGAGCGATTCAAGAAGGGCCCTCGATGAGTTAGCCTCATTGATAGATAAGGGTGTGATAAGGGACAAGGAAACGCTTCAGAACGAAAAGGTGAGGGTCACCAAGAAATATTCTCTTGAGAAGATACCCTCCAACTCCGACATCCTTGCGCATTATGGCAAGACCCTGCCATTCCTGCAGAGAAAACCCATGAGGACGATGTCCGGCGTGGCTGTGGTGGCCGTTATGACAAGGCCGGCCCCATGCCCACACGGAAAGTGCACATACTGCCCAGGAGGCCCGGAGCATGATGTCCCGCAATCCTACACTGGGCACGAACCCGCTGCCATGAGGGCGATCCAGAACAACTTCCATCCGTTTCTTCAGATCTATAGACGGATAGAGCAGCTCCAGGTGGTCGGCCACCCCACCGACAAGATCGAGCTCATAGTCATGGGCGGGACATTCCCATCGCAGGACCTCGACTATCAGGAATATTTCGTGAGGGAATGCCTCGCCGCAATGAATCTCTTTTCGAAGGATGTCAGTTCTGATGAAATCTACGACGCCCTATTCCCAAGCGGTTCGCCTCCCTCAGACGGTGCCCTAAAGCTGCTCACCAAACGCCCGCTGCTCTTGGAGGATGCGCAGAGCGAGAACGAGGTGGCAAAGAACAGGTGCGTCGGCATGACTTTCGAGACCAGGCCCGACTGGTCCAAGGCCCCCCACATCGACAGGATGCTCTCATACGGTGGCACCAGGGTCGAGCTCGGTGTTCAGACGGTGTACGATTACATATACGCAAGGGTCAAGAGAGGGCACACCACAAAGGACGTTAAAGAGGCCACCGCCCTTCTCAAGGACCAGGGCTTCAAGGTGAACTATCACATGATGCCCGGACTTCCGGGCTCCAATCCAGATAGGGACCTTAGGACGTTCGAGAGGATATTCGACGATCCGGACTATCGCCCCGACATGATAAAGTTCTACACCTGCCTTGTCCTAGAGGGAACGGAGCTTTACGAGGATTATCTGAAAGGCGAATATGTCCCGTATGATACGGAGCAGACAGTGGAGCTATTGGTCAAGATCAAGTCCCTCATGCCCGAATGGGTCAGGACGATGAGGATACAGAGGGACATACCGACGAACAGGATAGCCGCGGGTGCCATGAGCTCCAACATGGGGCAGATGGTGGAGGACGAGATGCGCAGGAGGGGCATGAGATGCAGATGCATAAGGTGCAGGGAGATAGGGCAGATGTGCTATAAGGAGGGCATAGAGCCAAAGGAAGAGGATGTGAGGCTTATAAGGAGGACCTACGAGGCATCGGGAGGGGTCGAGGAGTTCCTCAGCTTCGAGGACACCAAGAACGATGCGCTTATCGGTTTCGTAAGGTTGAGAATGCCGGGCGAGCACATCTTCCGAAGCGAGATCACTAAGAGGACCGGCCTCATAAGGGAACTCCATGTCTATGGCCCGATGGTGCCCATAGGGAAGACGGATGGCGAATGGTGGCAGCATAGGGGGTTTGGCCTCAAGCTTCTCCAGGAGGCCGAGCGCATCGCCTCCGAAGAGCACGGAATGGACAAGATGATAATCATCTCCGGCATCGGCGTAAGGGAATACTATAGGAAGCACGGATACGGAAGGGAGGGCCCATACATGGGCAGAACCCTATAGGATGCACCCTTTGCATCTCGTCATGGAGCACTCCTCATTGTCGAACTTCCATTTGAGGCCCCATCTCTTGATGCCTTGGACCAACTCTATTAGCTCAAACCCGCTATCAGTGAGCGAATATAGGCATTTTACAGGTATTGTGCTGTCATCTACTCTCTTTCTTACAATTCCATCTGCCTCAAGTTCGCCGAGCCTCTCCGAGAGGATCTTTGGTGTTATCCCATCCACCCGTTTCTTCAACTCATTGAAATGCTTTTCATCCTTTGTCCCCTTGTAAAGCTCTAAAAGGACCAACAATGTCCATTTCTTGCCAATTATCGACAAAGTCTTGTATACCGTGCAGTCTTTCATGATATACTTTTAGAAACTGCTTATTATTTAAAGGTATCTATTGTATACTAAGTATATTAAATATATTAGAGGAGACAGAAATGTTTTGCTACCAATGTGAAGAGGCCCTTAACGGACAGGGCTGTACAAAGACGGGCGTTTGTGGAAAATCAGATTCTCTTGCCAA
>JAFGGT010000118.1 GCA_016930445.1 Candidatus Methanofastidiosia archaeon
ATGTATGCCGAGATGCCCCAGTCCCTCAAGGATCAGCTCGAATACCTGAAAAGATGCATCGATGAGAGGGAGATAAAGGAGGATGCCAATAAGATAGAGGGGGGGTTCCCATGACGCTCATGAACATGGCAGAGGCCCTGAACAGCGCCCTTGATGTCGAGATGGGCAGGGACGAGGACGTCCTGATATTTGGGGAGGACGTAGGCCTGAACGGAGGAGTGTTCAGGATCACCAAGGGCCTTCAGGATAAATACGGCGCCAAGCGCGTCTTCGACACCCCTCTTGCAGAGTCCAGCATAGTTGGATTCGCTATCGGCCTGGCACTGTACGGATTCCGCCCAATTGCCGAGATACAGTTCATGGGATTCCTTTGGCCTGCGATAGACCAGCTGTCCTCCCATGCATCGAGGCTCAGGAACAGGACGATGTCGAGATACAATGTGCCAATGGTCGTCAGATTCCCTTATGGGGGCGGCGTGAGGGCCTTGGAACACCATGCCGAAAGCTTTGAGAGCGTCCTTGCGCACATACCTGGACTAAAGGTGGTCATCCCCTCGAATCCTTCCGATGCCAAAGGGTTGCTCTCTTCCGCCATTAGGGATGACGACCCGGTGGTCTTCATGGAACCAAAGAGATTGTACAGGGGTGAGAAGGCAGAGGTGAAGGAGGGCGAGTTCACGGTCGAGATAGGAAAGGCAAACGTCATAAGGGAAGGGGACGATATCACGCTCTTGGGATGGGGGGCGATGGTCCCAAAGATATCAAAGGCGGCTGAACTGATGGGCGAGAAGGGCATCAGCGCCGAGGTCATAGACGTCCGCTCTATTAGCCCGTACGACTACAAGACCGTACACGGGTCGGTGGAAAAGACCGGCAGGGCGGTCATAGTGCAGGAGGCGCCAAGGAGCTGCGGGTTCGCATCTGAGATCATTGCTAGGATAAACGACACAGAGATCATGCACCTGAAGGCGCCCGTGAAGCGGGTCACAGGTTTTGATGTGCCTTTTCCGTTCTTCAAGATGGAGGAATGGGCCATACCAGACATAGATAGGATAGTGAGGGCATCAAGGGAGGCTTTGACATGGTGACCGAGTTCAGATTTCCCGATGTAGGGGAGGGAATAACGGAAGGAAAGGTGCAGAACTGGAGGGTGAAGGTGGGCGACAAGGTCAATGAGGACCAGATAATCGGCGATATCGAGACCGACAAGGCGGTAGTGGAGATGCCTGCACCAAGGTCGGGGACCGTGATTAGCCTTCTGATACCGGAGGGTGGGATGGTCAAGGTCGGAGAGACGATGCTCGTGATAGGTGATGAGGGGGAAAAATACGAAGGAGGAGAACCATCGGCGCCTGAAGTGCCACTTCCAGCGCCCGCCCCTGCAGCGGAAGCCCCTGAGGAGTATAAGCTTAAGCTTGGAAAGGCCACCCTTGCAATGCCTGGTGTCAGGAAGCTTGCCAAGGAGAAGGGACTTGACCTAGAGGGGATCCCCGGCACAGGGGCTCACGGCCAGGTCACCAAGGAGGACCTCTCGAAATCCATCAAGGAAACGACTAGGGCACCGGAGGCCAAGTTGCCAAGGGTGAAACTCAACTACGACCTCTATGGGCACATACGCCATGAGCGCTATGACGGGGTGAGGGAGGTTATCGGCAGAAAGCTCTCAGAGTCAATGTTCGGCTCGCCTCACGCGGTGGCCATGGACGAGGCAGACATCACCGAGCTATGGTCCATGAGGGAACAGCTGAAAGAGCGCTCTGCCGAGAAGGGGGCGAAGCTTTCGGTGCTTGCTTTCGTCGTAGTGGCCGTTGTGAACGCCTTGAAGGAGCATCCAACGCTCAACGCTGCCTTCAACGAGGAAGAGAAGGACATGATCATAAAGGAATACCATAACATCGGCATCGCTGTCGACAGCCCTGACGGGCTGAAGGTCCCAGTGATAAAGATGGCCCAGAGCAAGGATGTGTTCCAGATACAGTCTGAGATAAATGAGCTGGCCCAGAAGGCCAGGGACAGGAAGATAGACCTCATGGACATGCAGGGCAGCTCCTTTTCCATCTCCAACTATGGCTCCATAGGCGGTTTCTACGGAGTGCCTATCATCAATCTAGGTGACGTGGCCATACTTGGACTTGGCAGGGCCAAGGACCTCCCAAGGGTCATAAACGGCGCCATAGTGCCAAGGAAGGTGATCGGCCTCAGCGTTTCATTCGACCATAGGGTAAATGACGGCGCCGAGGTGGCAAGATTCCTCAACTCCCTGATATACTATCTGGAGCGGCCAGCCCTTCTTCTCACCGGCTGAACACCCATTCCATTCTTCTGTACTTCTTATCTTCGAGCTCTTTTGCCCTATTTGCCTCATCGGTCGTCCATGTGCCGGGATAATGCCGCTTGCCGGCAGAAAAGGCATCCATCAATAGCCTGAGGGCTTCAAAAAAGCCTACTTCCGAATGCTCTTTTATTCCCGTAACTTCCCGTGG
This sequence comes from Candidatus Methanofastidiosia archaeon, assembly GCA_016930445.1. Classification (GTDB taxonomy): domain Archaea; phylum Methanobacteriota_B; class Thermococci; order Methanofastidiosales; family NM3; genus JAFGGT01. The sequence continues at coordinate 2,484 of JAFGGT010000118.1, forward strand.
TTTTGAGGGCGTGCCGTGGCACGAGCTTGCTTCGTTGAGCTTCAATACCATATTCATCGCCCGCCTGTCTGGGCGATAGAGTATGGTGCCATGCTGCAGTGAAGCTCTCTTCCTTATCCACTTGGAATTGCCTGAGATCTTCTGCCCGTCCACCATGATGTTCGCCGGGCCTTCGAACTCGGCCTCTATTCCCATCATGCCCAAACCATGTTGTATGCAGGAGCAAACGCCCCTGAAAGAAGCCTCTATGGAGGGGGACCCCATGTCCGTTCTTGCCACCACACTGTAGAGGATCTCCTCCCCTTCGCCGTTATAGACGGCGCCACCACCGCTGGGCCTTCTTGCAAGCGAGATGCCTCTGGCGCTGGCATAGCCTATGTCGATCTCATCGCCTATGCACTGGAATCTGCCCACTGAAGCGGAGTCGCCCTTCCAATACCAGAATCTGATGATGGGGTCCCCGCCTGCGAGAACGCTCTCCATCGAAACCTCCTCTAGGGCCAGGGCCTCATATATGTCATGCCCTTCAGGTCCTATGACCCTCCATCTCTCCATATCTTTATTATCTGCCTAAAGATATTTTATCTTGATGGCCGCAAGAAGGGTGAAGTTTGCCAGCCGGTCTGGAAAAAGGCTTGTCGGGATAGTGGACGGGCAGGGCAAAAGAGGCGTCATCGTCTGCACGCATTTCACAGGTTCTAAGGAGATAGGCCACTACTACAGGCTTGCCAAGGCAATGGCCGGTTCAGGCATGTGTGCCCTTAGATTCGATTATGGGGACTGCGTGGGCGAGTCCGAGGGCACATGCGATGGAATGAGGCTGTCGGGTCAGGTGCTTGACACGATATCTGCAATTGACCATATGGTGTCCATGGGTGTCGAGAGTATCGGCCTCTTCGGACATTCGCTTGGTGGTTCCACTGCCATAGTAGCGGCCGCGAACGATGAGAGGGTCAGGGCCCTGGTCACTGCAGCTGCAATGGCCCGATTGGATGAGGGCGGCCTGTTCAGGGGGAGGGCAGATGAGTGGAGGCGGTCCGGCCACATCACATTCCCCTCTTGGAAGGGGGACATAAGTATAGGCTATGGCTTCTACAGGGACCTTTTGGGTTATGATGCCAAGGCCATTGCAAAGGACATCAAGGCGTCCTTCATGATAATACATCCTGGAAACGATGTAATTGTACCCTTGGAGCATGCAAGATCCCTATATGGGAGCGCGAACGAGCCAAAGTCGCTGAAGGTGATAGAGGGCGCAGATCACATGTTCAGCGACCCTTCTCATGAGAAAGAGCTCTTTGAGCTCGCCATAGGTTGGTTCGACGAGTGGCTTTGATGCCCTTGGTGGAGAGGCGTTATTTTGGCCTATGCCCCCTGAGGACATCTATTTTAATAAATATAGTGACCATATCTATTATTATGGAAGATATTCATGATGATGACAGACTGTCCTTGAATGACAGGATATACATCTCATCCAAGATATACCAGCTCTTGCACGGCCATTTCGCGCATTGGTACGGCCTTTCCCAAGACAAGTTCGAGGAGGACTACAGGACCCTCATCGACGACGTTACAGATACCGACGACAGATATTCGTTCGATATGCACATGATGGAATTCCTTGCAAAGCTAAGGAACGGCCATACATGGTTCTCTGACAATTGGCTCAACAGGAACTTCAATCAGGCCATGCCTATTGAAGTGGTGTACGATTTTGGGAAGTGGGTCATATACAGGTCCGCAATCGGAGGAATAGTCCCTGGCATGACTATCGACAATATCAATGGAGTGACGCTGGAGGAGTACTATGCCTCTAAGAGGGCCAGGATATCCGCATCGAGCGAAAGGGAGGCAAGGTCCAGATTCTGTGAGCAGTTCTACCTTTTCCCAAGGGAGTTCGTACTCGAGCTTGACGGCCGAGGCCACACTGTCAAAAGGGAGAGGGCATCCTATTTCCCCAAGAAATCTGTAGAGGGATACTGGCTGGAAAGGGGCAGGGTCGCGATCATCAAGATAAATCAGTTCTCCAAGGCCACGGAGGAGGATGCCATAGGGTTCGTCAAGGAGTTCTTCGACGCGAAGAGGATTATTGTCGATGTGAGGGGTAACAGGGGCGGTTCCACACCTCTCGATCTTATAAAGATCCTCATGGACAGGCCTTTCGGGCTTTGGCGCGAATCCACCCCTCTGAACATAGGCCTCTTCAGATTCTATGCAGACTATGTCAGGCAGAATCGGGACAAGATGACCCAGGCCATGCAAGAGAAGCTGTCACTGGCAGAGGTGTTCTCGACGACCGAGCTTTCCTGGGCCCCGGAGGAGGTGGAGAATTCCAGAAAGCATTTCGATGGGGAGCTATTCATAATCACGGACAGGTACTGCAGGTCAGCTGGCGAGGATTTCGTTCTGCCTTTCAAGGAGACTGGCAGGGCCGTTGTCATAGGCGAGGCCACGATGGGCACAAGCGGCCAGCCTTACGTCTTCAGCTTTGAGGATGGCATACAGGCATTCATAGCGACGAAGAGAGTGTCCTTTTCGGACGGCTCGAGGTTCGAGGGCGTTGGCATACACCCTGATGTGTCTGTCATGATGACGATAGAGGACATCTCAATGGGCAGGGACCCCCTTGTCGAGTATTGCCTAGATCATTGATGGCGACCGGCGCTATTGGCTCCCGCCGAGCAGCTTCTCATATTCTCGCGTGAATTCCCTTATCTTGTCCCAGTCCCTGTAATCATACCTTTTTCCATCCTCG
>JAFGGT010000119.1 GCA_016930445.1 Candidatus Methanofastidiosia archaeon
GGCGCCAGGATAGGATGGCTCGATGGAAAGATAGGTAACGTGCACCACGCCGTTGACGATGGCAGATTCGGCGGTGAGTGAGCGTGGAGAGGTCCGAAGCCCTCCATCATGCGCTTGAGCGCATACTTGGGATGCACGGCGATGACACATTGCCATCCTCCAGGGTCGAGCGCATCATCGTTCGCCCGGAATGGAATGTTGTAATAGCCGAGAATGGGCTTTGCGGTATGGTCATAAACTTCTACGGCAAGTACTCCATCGATCCTGAGAAGGCGCCACAGATAGAAGAGCTAAGTTCACTTGTCGGCCTACCGCTCTCTAAAGTTGCGGAGATGCACCTCGATTCGGGTGATGAGAATCTCAGGTCCATATCCGTGTGCTCCCTCTCCGCACTCTCGCAACCTTTTCTGGGAGACACCTCTCTATTATCAAGAGGGCACAACCTGAGTAAGGACGTAGTCGACCTCATCAGGCCTACAGACATTGTGGCCATCGTGGGTTACGGCGGCATCGTGGACTCCCTCAAACCACTTTGCAGCGAACTGCACGTGACGGAGATGAGACCTAGGCACTTCATTCACAACATCGTTCTTGACGGGTCTGTCCGCTACTGCCCGGACGACGTCATCTTTCACTCACAAGATGAGAACGAGGATGTTCTTAGCAGTTCGGATGTGGTCCTCATGACAGCCTCAACCCTTGTCAACGGGACCTTCGACAAGCTGCTCGATTATGGAAAAGATGCAAGGGTGAGGGGCATATACGGGCCGAGCGGCTCCCTGTTGCCGGATGCCCTCTTCGAGCTGGGCATCGACACAATGTGGGTTTGTGAGATGGCGGACCCCGCAGCATTCGCCAGGGATGCGCTCTATTCACAATCCCTGGAGTCATCTATAAAGAGGAATCAGAGGATAAAATGGGTGAGGCGTGCCTGATACGTTCCTTACCCATCCTGTAGAGCCCTATAACAATCAAGTATGTCCATTCCGAAGTGGAGTATGTGGAGGCCGAGCATAGCGCGCCTGTATATGTGCCCGTTGATCTCCTTTTCCCTTGATGTCATCATATCCCCTATGTTTTGAAGGACCTCCTTGTGCTTCCTCTCAAGCATCCTTTTCAGCCTTTCAAACCTATGGTCGTCTATATCGTAGTTCTGCCCTTCCATGATGTTGGAGTAGTTAACGAAGAACTCGCCGTAGTACCTCTTGTAGAGCTTGAGGAGCTCGTCGTAGAATATGACGTCGCAGATCAGGGCCTTCTGCTCGTTTTTCAGTTGGCATTCAAGGACGAACTTGTCGCGGACCCTGATGATATCCTCCCTTTCGTCCTCGAACTCCTTGAATCCCATATCTTCTGTCTCTATGAGGGCTATTTTCAACACTCCCTTGGAATCGATTTTCAAATTCACATTATCCCATAATACTTTTAATAGGTTGTCATGGATGGTCGATTTTCCATCCCTGCAATAATGTTTTATTCTTGTCTCGCAATTTGTGAGCATATGTCCCTAAGCGAAGGCGAAAACATTGCATTCCTCACTTCCTCACTATCGAAGTCGTATGGATTGATAAGGGCCGTCAGCGGCGTCACCGTTTCCGTGAGGAAGGGTGCGATAGGGCTGCTCGGCCCAAACGGGGCAGGAAAGAGCACGCTGATTAAGACCCTTCTAGGCCTCATCGCCCCCACCGAGGGGTCCTACAAGGTGCAGGGGAGAGATGAGGGGTACCTGGACAGTGTCGGTTACATGCCAGAACACGATTGCCTTCCTGGTGGGCTGACCGCCGTGGGATTCGTCTCATACATGGGGCGGCTTTCCGGCCTACCCCCGGACGTCTCGATGGAGAGGACCCATGAGATCCTCGACTTCGTCGGGCTTGACGAGGCGAGATACCGCAAGATAAAGAGCTTCTCGACAGGCATGAGGCAGAAGGTGAAGCTGGCGCAGGCCATGGTGCATGACCCTGAGATCCTGTTCTTCGACGAACCCACCAACGGGCTTGATCCAGAAGGCAGGAAGGAGATGCTGGACCTGATAAGGGACGTGGCCGATAGCGGCAAGACCATAGTGCTCAGCACCCACCTCTTGCCGGACGTCGAGTACGTCTGCAAGGACGTGATGATAATGAACAACGGGGAGCTCATACTCTACGACTCCCTAGAGAACGTGCTTGGCACACAGAATCTCATCGTCAGGGTAAAGGGGGATCCCGGACCGTTCTCAGGTGCGCTCAGGCGCATGGGCTACAGCGCCGAGGTCAGCGGAGGCAAGGTGCTTGTGGGTGGCAATGCCTCATCAAAAGAGGTATTCATGGCGGCAAGGGAGTCCGATGCGCAGGTCCGCTACATTTCCTATCACTCCCACACGCTGGAGGAGCTATTCCTACAATTGGTGGGTGATAAGTGATGAGCAGATTCTACGCCAGATACAGCTCATGGGCAGGCCTAAGGACCTCAATGGGAAAGAGGATGAGCTTTTTCATAACCCATGGCCTAAGGAGGGCCCTGAGGTCGAAGTGGGCCATACTCGTCCTAGTCATCACATATGGCCTCATAGTGATGCCAAGGGTATTTGCGGCGATGAATCCATTTTTCGCCTTCGACCCGCTTTCGTACTTTTCTCTCTATGATGAGATGCAGCTTTTCATAATGCTCTATGCGGCCGTCATAGGGGCAGGAATAATCGCGAGCGACTTCAACGACAAGAGCATTGTGCTATATTTCACAAAGGGATTCTCGAAAGCTGGTTACGCCTTCGGAAAGCTCTCGGTCCTGTTCCTTTCATTCTCTCTTGTCACCATACTGCCGCTCATCGTGATATTCGCCGTGGCATTGATATCCTCAGACCTCGGGCTGGACTTGATAAGGGATAACATCTGGGTCCTTGCTGCCGGCCTGTCCCTAGGCCTGCTCGTTACCCTGCTCCTAACGACCCTAACCGCCGGCCTCTCATCCCTTCTTGGGGATGTTCGCTATGCAGGGGCGTCGATATTCGCAATATTCTTCCTCTCCAGGCTGGTCTCTGAGATCCTTCTCTCCATCAACGGCAATGAACATATGAAGCTGATATCGCTTTGGGACAATCTTTCCGCCGTGGGGACATACCTCTTCCGGCTCGATAATCCTTACGGATTCCCGCAGCTCTATCCGTTCCTTGTAATAGTTGGGATCATCGCCCTGAGCTCCCTTGCGGTCTATTACATCCTATTCAAGAAGGAGTTGAGCTTATGAGCGTCGTTGAGGCAGAATCGCTGTCGAAATGGTATGGTGAGATCATCGGCCTAAACAGCTTCACAGCAAAGATGGGCCATGGCATCACCGGGCTTGTGGGGCCGAACGGAGCAGGAAAGACCACCTTGATAAGGCTTCTTTCAGGCATGATCAAGCAGGGAAAAGGGGACCTAAAGGTACTGGGGATGAGGCCTTTCAACAACCCGGAGCTTTCCTCCATGATCGGTTACTGCCCCGACCACGAGAATCTGTACTTTAGGATGAAGCCCCTGACTTTCCTTCACTACATGGCAAGGTTGAACGGGCTCGGCACGGAAGAGTGCAGGAAGCGCTCAGAGCGATGTCTCTCCATTGTCGGGCTCTCAGGCGAGAATAGGCCCATAGGGACATTCAGCAAGGGCATGAAGCAAAGGATTAAGATAGCCCAGGCATTGTTGAACGACCCAAAGCTCTTGATACTCGATGAACCTTTCACAGGGGTCGATCCCGTCGTCAGGGCAAATCTGATGGACATCATCCGGGACCTCTCCCATCAGGGGATAGATGTCGTGATCAGCAGCCATATACTCTACGATATCGAGAGGCTGGCCGATGACGTCCTCCTGATGAACGATGGGAAGATGCTCCTTTCCGGGAAGATAGGGGAGATAGTCGACATAGTCGAGGATTACACGCATTCGATAATCATCAACACGAGCTCCGCAAGGACGCTCGGCAGTAGGCTGTTCGAAGAGGGCCTTGTGGACATCGTCGACGTAAGATCGCCCAATGAGCTGTTCGTGAGGACTAGGGATCCCAATTCCCTTTACGACTTTCTGCCTAGGGCGGTCCTGGACGAGGGGATAGCCATAGAGAAGCTCACTCCTATAGAGAACGACCTGCAATCGATATTCGAGAGGGTGGTCGGAAAATGAGCGGAGGTCTTAGTGCAACATGGGGCATGATGCAGTTGACCCTCTGGCAGATGACAAGGTCGAGGAAGTTCCTTGCAATGGTCATTGTCACCTGCGCGCCCATGCTGATAGTGGTCTATGCGCTGAGCCGACCAGAAATGAACGAACCTTACCTCTTCTTCAACGAGCTGACAAACATACTCTACATACAGCTCATGCTCCTGCTCGTGACCCTTATAAACTCGACATCGCTCATAAGGGACGAGATATCGGCAAAGACGATAGGCTTCCTTGTCACGAGGTCCATATCCCGCGGTGAGGTCGCCCTCTCAAGATACCTTGCACACATTGCAGTGAACTTCTTCTTAGTGGCGCTGCCGGTGGCCCTGTCATACACCTACATAGGGCTCGTTGAAGGCGGCCTTTCCAGCAATCTGGACATACTGGGCCCATACCTGTTAATGATACTGGCCGGCGTATTCGCCTATGGCGCCTTCTTCTACCTGCTCGGCATACTCGTGAGGCACCCTCTCATGATAGGCCTGCTCTTCGCATTTCTTTGGGAACTGGTACTGTCCAACATGCCTGGCAGGATACCGTATATCACCATAATGTTCTACATCCGGTCCCTGGGCGCGGAAATGATAACCAGCGGCTCAATAGCGAGGTACGACTCCATCTCAGGCATCCTAGCCCTTGGTGTGCTCTCCGCATTGACGCTAGTCCTGCTCATGCTTTCCAGGCGGTCATTCTCCGGAAAGGACCTGATATAAGGAAATATATTTATTTTCTTCTCATCCCTCATTATTCATGCGTAGGCTGGGCATCATATCCTGCCAGGTCTTTGAGATGGAGCTGGCGCACATACTGGATGGCAGGGAGGACCTGGACAACATCTACATGATCAAGACCTCAGAGAACATCAGTCTTGCAGAGCGGATAGAGTGCCACGATGTCAGATTCATCAAGGAGCCCGACTTCCTCCCGAGGCTCTCGAGATCGCTCGACGTACTGATAAACATCCTTCCAATAGGGTTGCACATAGACATTGAAGAGCTGGAGTACCAATGCAATGAGAACATCAACTCTTTCAAGGACATCACGTCATCAATCCTCCTCCTTTACGGTCTCTGTGGCAACGCGCTTAGGAACATCATCTGCCGAGAGGACGTGAGGATCGCCTACCCCTGCGATGGGGAGGGCATGGTCGATGACTGCATCTGCTGCATTTTGGGCAGGGAGCGCTACATGGACGAGCTGAGAAGGATGGGGAGCTATTTCCTCACCACAGGATTCGTATACCATCGGGACAAGATGCTTAAGAGGATAAACGAGCGCACTGAGAGGCACTATGACAGCAACGACTCCAAGCTCATGCTCGAGCTCAACGACTACAGGCGCACGCTATTGATCGACGTGGGCATAGGGCCCGAGGACTATATCGAGCGGGCATGCCGCCTTTCTAGCGAGCTTGGTCTCGAGATGGAAAGCACAGTAGCTGACCTGAGGATGCTCGAAGAGGCCGTTGGTGGTGCCCTGGACTCATTGTCACCAAGGCCTTGTTATCCCATTGGATAATTTTTTAATGTTCAATTGACTACATTCTCTTAATGTCCCAGGGTTATAAGATCCTTCATGTCGAGGACGACAGAGAGTATCACGAGCTCTTCAAGATGCAGATGCAGAGGCTGAACATCAAGGAGGGCGGCCGCCCGTTGGAGTTTTTCAATGTGGACTCCTTGGACGATGCGCTGAAGATGTTCAATTGCAACGAGTACGACCTGATAGTGTCTGACTACCAGGTCCTCAAAGGTAACGGCCTGGACTTTCTCAAGGAGATCAGGAAAGTTGACATCTCCATACCCATCATATTCCTTACGGCACAGGGCGATGAACAGGTCGCGAGGGACGCCTTCGTCTACGGGGCCAATGACTACTTTACGAAGCAGATCGGCCTTGTGAGCTTCGAGAAGCTCTATAACGCCATAAAGTTCCAGATCGACCTCTATGAGGTAAGGAGGAGGGAGAAGGAGGCCAAGAAGAAGCTTTACTACAATGAGATGCTCCTTATCAATCTCTTCGAGTCCATATCGGACCTGCTTTTCTTCAAGAATCTGGACGGCACGTACCTGATGGTTAACCGGGCCTTCGAGGAGCTGACGGGGATGAACAAGAAACAGCTCATAGGCGTGGAGAACAGGCATATATTCGCCCCAAAGGATGCGAGAACATTATCTCTCAACGACAATGAGGTCATATCATCGAGGCATGCCATGACATTCGAGGACAGGATCGAGCTCAACGGCAGGGTCTACTTCTTCGAGACATTGAAGATACCCGTAAAGGACGAGGACAGCTCCATCATAGGCCTCATGGGCATCAGCAGGGACATCACGAAGAGAAAGATGATAGAGGAGTCCAAGAAGAAGAGCGAGCTCCTGTACCAGACGCTTGTAGAGAACATACCCAACTGCTGCCTCCTCCTGTTCGACAGGGCGCTGAACATCCTCTTCTTCGGCGGGGAAGGCGTCAAGGGGATATTTGGCGAGGAGGTCGACATATCCAACGACAGGCTATGGACGACCCTTGACGAGGACACGTCGAGGTACCTTCTCACACATTTCCGCCTGGCACTCGACGGACACAAGCAGACCTTCGAGTTCGAGCACGGTTCCCACATATTGGAGGTATATGTCATCCCCATAGGCGATGGGGACACTGTGGAGAGGCTCGGTATGGCCCTGATATACGACATCACGGACAGAAAGACCACCGAGAGGGAGCTTATCGGGCAGAGGAAAGAGATATCAGAATACGCACATACAGTGTCTCACAACCTCAAGAATCAGCTCATAACTCTCAATGCATACGTTCAGCTGATAATGGAGGAGGATGACGATTTCATGCTATACTGCAGGAATCTGTCAAAGACCGTGAAAAAGATCAATCATTACATTACAGGGCAGCTCAAGCTTGCCGAGGCGGGAAAGGACATAGTCTATACGAGGGAGATGGACCTCAACTTCATAGTGGACAAGGTCGGAAGGAACTTCCTTGTCGATATCGAGAAGGGCGACCTCCCTAAGATTTTGGGGGACCCTACAAATATAGAGGAGGTCTTCAACAATCTGGTGTCCAACGCCCTCATACACGGCAAGGCGACCAGGATAATGGTGTATTCTGCCACAGATGACGACTGGCACAGGATCTTCTTCGAGGACAACGGTGTGGGCATACCCGAGGCCAACATAGACAAGGTCTTCGAACTTGGATATTCGACCGACGGAGGGGGATTCGGCCTTGCTATCGTGAAAAAGATAATAGAGGCACACAAGGGCGACATCAATGTCCACTCGAAACAGGGAAAAGGCACATCTTTTGAGATACTATTGCCGGTACGCCTTGAGAATGCGGGATATGGAGACATCCGCCCAGATAAGCGAGAGGACGCTTCCTGAGACATTGGCCACGACTATCGCAATCCAGATGCCCGTAAGGCCAAGGTCCGTCCTGGCCGAGAACAGCAATGCCAGGGAGATCGTCAGCACCACCGTCCTGAGGAGCGTCAGCACAAGCCCATATGTCCCCTTGCCTATGCCATTGAAAAGAGAGGACGAGAACATGCTTATGGATACGACTGGGAAGTATAGGCACACAATCCTGAGAAATCCCACAAGGCCATCATATATCTCCAGCTTGCCCCCCTGAGTGAACAGTAGAGACAAGTATGGTGCCAGGAGGAACACCAAAATAGCTATTCCCGCCTCCAGGAGCAGCCCTATCTTTATGGAGTATGTGTAAGCGCACTTCATCTTCCTGACCTCCTTTGCCCCATAGGCCGCCCCGGTCACTGTGGAAACGCCGATGGCAATGCCTATTAGCGGCAATGTCGCTAGGGACGTTACCCTCCAGCCAGTGCTGAGAATGGCGACCCCATATGTTCCCCCAGTACTTAGTACGATGCCATTGAGGACCATCATGTAGACCGAGAACGATAGCGTTTGTAAGGATGCGGGGACACCCACCCTGAAGATGTCCCTGGACACCGGCCAGTCAAAGTCGGGCTTGAGGCTTATTTTGCCAAACGTCATCCCCCTCATGAATATCCAGTAATAGAGAAGGGCCGAAGCCACCAAGTACGACGCCACGGTTGCCCATGCCGCGCCGGCGATCCCCATGTCCATGTAATATATGAATATTGGGTCGAGGATGATGTTCAACACCGACCCCAGAAGCATTGCGTGCATCGACCTTCTCGCATCGCCCTGGTTCGTCAGTATGGAGTTGGATATGTCTGAGAAGAAGAGTAGAAATGCCCCAAAGAACATTATCCTGGCATAGCTAACGGTCTCCGGCAGTACATCTCCTGCACCCAGATAAAGGAAGATGTCCTCTGCAAAGAGGAGCATTGGGATTGAGAGCGCCAATGAGGCGATGATACCATATAGATATGAATGGCTCATTATCCTTCCAGCCCCCATGACGTCCCCGGACCCTATCTTCCTTGCCAAGGCCACGCCTCCCCCGACGCTTATGGCAGAGGAAAGCGCAAGTATCATGAAATAGAATGGATAGAAGAGCCCAACTGCAGAGAGGGCATCGGCCCCTATGCCCGAGACCCATATGGCATCAACGAAGTTGTATATCGTATTTGCGCTCATTCCCACTATCATAGGTATGGAAATGCTCAGAATGGCCTTCTTGGGGTCAGAAAGCAGCTTATCTCTCCTCTCCTCGTTCGAAGCCATTCTTGCCACCCATTACAATACGGAGTCTACTGCCTCTTTGAAGCATGAGAGGAGGATATCGATGCTGCCCCTTGTGCATTCCATCGGGAGCCCGAGCTCGGCAGAGTACCTACTTGCCAGTTCCCTCTCTTCATCGTTCCACAGGTCATGGTCGACAAGCATCGTTCTCCTGTAGCCTGCCGCTTCAAGTACCATCCTCATCGCGTCTACCTGCCTTTTCGGCCCAACGACCATCTTTCTCATCTCTTCCTGGTGCAGGGCAAATCCAGGTATAAGGAACAGGCTTCCCAGATTCTTGAGCTGCCTTAGGTACTCTGCCCTTCCCAGGACGGAGCAGATGCAGTCGTCCACGATGCTCAATTCATCCTTTGGTGCTATTAACCTCACATCATCTCTATTGAAGACCTTTTCCATGGAATCTCCACAGAGGCCATAAAAGATAAGGACGCTGTCGCAGTGCTCTTTTAATAGGTCTATCCGCTCCTTCCTCTTTATGATCAGGTCCTGGATGTCGACATGCAATCCTATGGGCATTATCTCGACGATGGCGTCCAGTTCCTCATCGTCCTCCAGGTCGCCGAGGTCCCTAACGAACTCAATGTTCCTTTTCTTTAGAAAAATGTTGAAGCCGATGTTCTCCACAGTCGGCAAAGCATATATCCGAACTATTCTCTCCTCTGCGTCGAGCAGATGTGCCAGCTCCTTTTCAAAGACCTGGCAGGATATGATGCCCA
>JAFGGT010000120.1 GCA_016930445.1 Candidatus Methanofastidiosia archaeon
GGCAAAATGGTCGACATCGGAACAGATAGGGTCAGAAGGGACCAGACAACTGGGCAGCTGGAGTATGTCGTTGAATGGAAGGAGAACGCCGGACAGGGGAAGGACGTCGTTGTCACGGCAGGAGACATAAGGGAGGTGCAGCTTGCCAAGGGCGCAATATACACCGGTGCCATGATACTCGTTGAGAAGATGAACATGATGTTCGACGACATAGACAGGCTTTACCTTGCTGGGGCCTTTGGGAACTACATTGACATCGAGAACGCAGTCGTCATAGGGCTTCTGCCAGACATCCCATTGGACCGGATCAAGTCCGTTGGCAATGCCGCGGGTGAGGGTGCGAAGCTTTCTCTCCTCTCTAAGAAGAAGCGGGCCGAGGAGAACAAGGTCTCGAGGATGGTGGACTACATCGAGCTAGCCAGCCAGAAGAACTTCCAGGACGTATTCGTGAGGTCCCTGAACTTCCCGAGGTACAAGTGCGCACAGCTCTGATTCTTAATTTAACTCTATTTTCTTCTTTATTATATGAAAGAATTTCAATTCCATTCCAATATACGAAAATATTTAATATCAAGTTCTTGATTTACTCTCATGAAATATTTGATAATAGGTGGAGCTGGATTCATAGGAAGCAATCTTTCAAAATATCTTTTCAATAAAGGCCATGATATAATCGTATGTGACAATCTCCACACGGGCTCAAAGGCTAACATAGCGGAGCTCGAGGATGATATCGTTTTTTATAATAAGAACTGCAAGGGCCTCGATGCAAATGAACTTGAAGGAATCGATGGGATATACCACATGGGAATATATTCCTCATCGCCCATGTACAAGGAGAACAACAATCTCGTCGGGGAAGTTATCAATGAGTTCCTGCATGTGCTTGGATTGGCGAGGGACATGGATGTAAGGATGGTTTGGGCCTCAACATCCTCGATATACAATGGGAATCCCACCCCATGGAGGGAGGACATGCCCGTGATGGTGAAGGACTACTATGGCGAGGCAAGGTACTACCTGGAGAGGCTGGCTAGGCTCCACTACGACTGGTATGGCGTGAGCTCCCTTGCGATGAGATTCTTTTCTGTATATGGCCCTGGCGAGGAGGCAAAGAGGCAGTATGCGAATCTTGTCTCCCAGTTCCTATGGGCTATGAGGGACGGCAACAACCCAGTGCTCTATGGTGACGGCAGCCAAAGGAGGGACTTCATTTTCGTTAGCGACGTCATAAGGGGTTTAGAGATGGCGATGGGCTCTAAGGTCAAAAATGACATATTGAATCTAGGAACGGGCAGGTCATGCAGCCTGCTTGAACTAGTCGACATATTGAACGACAAGATGGGCAAGGAAATAAGCCCTGCCTTTGTTGAGAACAAGATCAGGGGCTATGTTGGGGAGACACTTGCCGATACCAAGAAATCAAAGGAAATATTGGGTTTTGAGTCAAAAATAAGCTTAGAAAGCGGCATAGAAAGGTTGTTGAGCGAGGTGAAGAGGGATTGACAGGTACATACGGCGTCATCCTCTGTGGCGACAACAAGATGGAGATGCAGGCACACACCAACATCAGGTCGCCTTCCCTGATAAACATCAAGGAGAACTATTCCGTCCTTGACAAGCAGATCTTCCAGTTCAAGTGTGCCGATATCAAGAAGGTCGTGATGATAGCGAAGAGCGAATGCTATGCGGAGATCGAGAGCTATACTAGAAAATATGAGGGGATAGACGTAGAAGTCTATGAGGAGAACAGGGGAATGGGTTCCGTGGGCGCCATAGATTATGCTTTGGAGATGCTCAATGGGGACATCGTCATGAGGAACGCGGACATAGTCTCTGATATAAATCTCAAGAAGTTCATCGATACAAGCAAGGTGAACAACTACCCGGTCACCATATACGTCACCAAGCTACCCAGCCCGTATGGCGTCGTGAGGCTCCGCTCCGATTATGTCATGGGCTTTGAGGAGAAGCCCATTATCGACAAGTACATCAATGCCGGGATATACTACTTCAAAAGTGACATTGAATTGCCCGAGACGTACAAGAGCGGCAAGATCGAGAGCACCATATTCCCGGAGATTGCGAACAAGAGGATGATGGGCTATTACGAGGAGGACGTATTCTGGAGGTCTGTTAAGACAGTCTACGACCTCGAGCTTATCCAAAAGGAGTATCTGGAAAAGACCGACAAGGCATGGGGGTATGAAAAGCTCCTTGTGCATACGGACAAGTATATGACGAAGGAGCTCTTCCTGAGGGAGGGATTCCAGACGTCTTACCATCAGCACGAGGAAAAGGACGAGACCATGTATGTCAACAGGGGCAGGGGCTATATCAAGTTCGACGACCATGTCGAGTACTACTCGAAGAGCGACAAGATCCATATCCTACCTAGGACCCCCCACTCCATCGTGGCCTTGGACAACACTCTCCTCTACGAGTTCTCCACGCCCCACATAGATGACACCACAAGAATAAGGGACTTCTATCCCAGGGACACAGAATGATGTGGTCGCATGGATAGGATTCTTGTCACCGGAGGCGCGGGCTTCATCGGAAGCCACCTTGTCGACAGGCTTGTGGACGACCAAGAGGTCCTTGTCCTCGACGACCTCAGCAAGGGCAGGAGGGAATTCGTCAACGAGGATGCCGGCTTTATAAAGGAGGACCTAACATCCCTAGACGACATTATCGATCATTTCGACTCAATTGACACCGTCTTCCACATCGCCGCAAATCCCGATGTGAGCCAGGGGTCTAGGGACACGAGGGCGCCCATAGACCAGAACATCCTCGCCACCTACAACGTACTTGAGGCCATGAGGCTCAAAGGAGTGGGAAGAATTGCTTTCACTTCATCTTCAACTGTATATGGCCTGGCTAAGACCCCCACCCCTGAGGATTACGGGCCCTTGATGCCACAATCCATCTATGGCGCTTCGAAACTGGCATGTGAGGCGCTCATCTCGTCTTATTGCCACTCCTTTGGCATGGAGGCATGGATATACAGATTCGCCAACATCATCGGCAGAAGGTCGAATCACGGCATAATACCTGATTTTATCAAGAAGCTTAAGATTAACAGCGACGAGCTATTGATACTTGGTGACGGCAGGCAGACAAAGTCCTACTGCTACATAGAGGATTGCATCAGCGCCATGATCCATGCTTATGAGAACACAAATGAGAGGGTGAACATCCATAACATAGGCTCAATCGACACCATTTCCTCTTTAGAGATAGCCGAAGTTGTTAGCGGGCAGATGGGTTTGAGGCCTAGATTCAGCTTTACAGGCGGAGAGAAGGGATGGGTAGGGGACGTACCAAGGATGCTCCTTTCAGTTGAGAAGATGGGCAATATCGGATGGTACCCGACTTACAGCTCAAGGCAAGCCGTCGAGATGGCCATAAGGGACATCTTAGCGGAGGACTGATAAGATGAAGGCCATCATCCTTGCAGGAGGATTCGGGACCCGCCTGAGGCCGCTGACCTACAATATCCCGAAATGCCTTCTTACTATCGATAACACAACTATCCTAGAGCACCAGATAAGGCTTCTTAGGTCATTCGACGAGATCATCCTGGCCACCAACTACCTGGAGGACAAGATCAGGGCGCACCTCAAGAGGGCAGGGGTGAAGAACGTCATCATCAACAATGAGCCAGAACCTCTTGGAACGGCAGGCGCCGTCCTCAATGCAAAGGACCTTCTGGATGACGAGTTCTTCGTCATGAACGGGGACATAGTCACGGATTGCCGCGTTGAGGACCTAATGACAGAGAAGGAGAACGCGATATTGGTACACAGGGTAAGCGATATCTCAAGGTACGGCAATGTCGCCTTCGGCGAGGATGGCACTGTGATGGAGTTCAGGGAGAAGGAGGAGAAGCACTTGCCTGGATGGATAAATGCAGGGCTGTACCGTCTCAAAAGCGACATCTTCGGCATGATACCCTCAGGCAGGGCGGTCTCCCTCGAGAGGGAGATATTCCCCATCCTGGCAAGGGAAGGGAGGATGGACGCCGTAAGGAACACTGGGTACTGGTACGATGTGGGGACCAGGGACGACTTCATCAACGCCAATCTCTCCATGGCCAAAAGGAACTACGTCCTAGGAAGGGGCTCCAGCGTTTTGGACTCCACGATCAAAAGGTCCGTGATAATGGATGGATGCAC
>JAFGGT010000032.1 GCA_016930445.1 Candidatus Methanofastidiosia archaeon
CCCACATTATCCCTTATCGCCTGTCAGGACCCCATAGAAGGGAATGAGCCTGCATTTTACCGGCATGTATTCCTTTTTGAGAAGCGTTCCGACCATGCCTTCCGCAGAAGAGATTATATCCCCCTTGTCATATCCATAAGGGGAGGACCTGAACTTCAAGATAAGCTCTGGCAAGGGTACAAGCCCCCTACCGCTGTCCCTTATATGGGCATATATCTCTTTGCTAAGAGCATCTTCTGCATCCATTCAATTACCATTAATATCGATGGAAGCCGCTTGGGGCTGGCTACCCCAGCGTGAACGACTGGCCATTCCTCTGCACTATGACCTGGTCGTTGAGGCTGTATCCCTCCTCATAGCATAGGTCCGCCATCGATATCAGCATGTCAGGATAACCGTGGCATGGCAGCACTGCCTGGGGGGAAAGCGTCCTTATGATCTTCCTATGTTCCTCCCTGCTGGCATGGCCTGAGACGTGGATGTCCCTCGCTATTATGGCGCCCCTCATCTTGAGCTTGGTCTCGAGCGCATATCTCGCTGCCTTGTTCAGAGGATTCGGTATTATGCAGGCAGAGAAGAGGACGGAGTCCTTGCTCTCGAAGGAGTACGGCGTCTTGTTGTCCACCATCCTTGACAGTACGGCCTCCTTCTCCCCTTGGGAACCTGTTGTGATGACCAGATACTCCTTCTTCTTTTCGTTGGCCTCCTTTAGGAACGTGTCGATGGAGGCCCGCTTTCTTATCATCTGAACTTTCTTTTTCACGATGCCCATCTCAAGGGCGAGCCCGTAGTACTTGCAGAGAGATTTTCCTATCAGCACAGGCTTCCTTCCTATCGCCTCAGCTTCATTTATCAGCGAGAGCACCCTCTCGGAATGTGAAGAGAACGTGGTCGCGACTATGCCCTTCTTGCTGTCCTCTATCATCTTCAGATAATCCACGAGCATCATCTTCGCAACCTTCTCCGAAGGCGTTATGCCCTCCTTTGCAACATTGGTGCTGTCTATTATCAGAAGCTTTGTATCGAGCTTCTTGAGCTTCGAGAAGGATATGGGCTTTTGCAGCTCCTGGTGATTGTCAAGCTTATAGTCCCCAGTGAAGACGACGTCGCCCTCCGGGGTCTTCACGATCACGAATGACGATTGCGGGATCGAGTGCGTGACAGGTATCATGCTTATGTCGAACACGTCAAGCGTTATCGATGAATCCTTGATCTCAAATAGCGGATACTTTAGCTGTGAATCCTCCTCTTTCAGCATTGATGACAAGAGATTAAGTGGATACGGCCTCCCCACCACCGGGCACTTGAACTTCTTCAAGAACCGGGATATGGCACCTATGTGGTCAAGATGACCATGGGAGATGACAATGCCAACTACCTTCTTGTTCTTCAATGGGGACACGTTCGGTATCGCCCCCAATCTATCCAACTCGTTCGTAGGTATGTTCTGGATGTTGGTGTCCTCGCCTATCATCACTCTGTCAAGCCTTATCCCAAGGTCGAGTATCAGCACCTTCCCATTTATCTCAAGGGCGGTCATATTCCTACCGACTTCCTCATATCCGCCCAATGAATATACTTTCATTCATACTCCTCTTTGTGAAAATTGTTTCAGGTCAAAACCCCTCTCTTCAAGGTATTCCCTCGTTCTGCCATGGAAAACCGCTGGCAGCGATTTGAGCTCGTCTACGCTATCGGCGCCTGTGAGGAACATTGTGGTCCTCAGCTCATGCACCATCCTATCGAGGTATTCGCTTGCTTGGGTCAATGGCCTGTTATAGACTGCCGACAGGAAGGGTTGGGCAAGTCCAGCGCATGATGCGCCTAGCACAAGGCACTTTGCTATGTGCATCCCGTTCCTCACCCCTCCTGAGGCTATGATCGTACTAATATGCTTCTTCGTTTCGATTATTGACGGCACCGTGGGTATGCCCCAGTCCCAAAATAGGTTTGCCGTGTGCTTTTGGAGAGCATTCTTTGCCCTGTAATACTCTACAGCGGCGAACGATGTGCCTCCAACCCCTGATATCTCTGCGCCGTCCAGGAAGGAGAGCAGCCTTGCCACCTCCATGGATATGCCCGCACCGGTCTCCTTCACGATCACGGGGCAGCCAAGATCGTCCTTGAGCTCCCGTAACCTCTGAAGCCCTCCCTTGAAAGTGGTATCTCCCTCCGGTTGCAGGACTTCCTGAAGCGGATTGAGATGTACCGCAAGGGCATCTGCCCCAATGGAATCTATCAAAGATGATATGGACCCGTTATCCATGCCTATTATCTGGGCCAGCCCAAGATTGGAGAACAGAAGGATATCTGGCGCATACTTCCTTATCTCGTATGTACCCCTGAGCGATTCGTTCTCTATCATCGCCCTTTGGCTGCCTACAGACATCCCTATGTTATGCCTTTCGGCAAGTATCGCTAGGTCCTTGTTTATGCCCTCGGCCCGCTCCGACCCCCCTGTAATGGCGGATATGATAAATGGATAATCCATCTTTTTCCCAAGTAGGGAGGTCTCTGTCCTAATGTCTTCGAGGTCCATCTCTGGAAGCGATGAATGAATGAGCGTGACATCATCAAAACCTGCAGATGCCCTGCATTGAACATCATTTTCGAGTGCAAATCTTATATGATCATCCTTTCTTTGCGGAGTGCCCAATTTATCACCTATACCTCCAAATTCCAAATACTGTCCCCTACAAAATGAATGTTCTTTATAACCTTTCCTGAATCCATCTCCATAATCTCCTTCCCAGAGTACATCGCAACGCCGATCGCGAGGGGCTTGCCGTATTTCTCATCCCCAATGATGACGAAAGATTCCGGGGTTATCTCCTTATCGACGTCCACTATGCCTGGCCTCATTATGTCAGCGCCATTGGTGACGAATCTTATGGCGCCCATGTCTACTATGACCTTGTTCCTGACGCCCCTAACGTCCTTGTCCAGGAAAAGCTTCAATGATGGCATCAGCCTATCGTCCTTTAGCAGAAGATAGGGTTCCCCATTCAAGAGTATCAGGGACACGTCCTTGTCAGTCTCGCATATCTCGTATCTTCCCTTCTTGTATGAGATGGGATCCTCGCCATATATGTCCTTGACATTCTCAAATAATTTCCTTACCTCGCTCTTGGACATGTCATGACGCTTTTTTATCTCCAACTAACCACCAAATAAGAATGGGGCCTAGATAATAAAAATAATATGTTTAAAGAGATGAAAGAAACGTTAAAGCCCCACGCTGTCCCTGAGCTCGTCTACGCGATTGGTGCGCTCCCATGTGAACTCAGGTTCGTCCCTGCCGAAGTGCCCATAGGCCGCCGTCTTCTTGTATATTGGCCTTTTTAGGTCGAGATAGTCGATTATGGCCCTTGGCCTCAGGTCGAATACCTCTTTTACGGCTTCGCAGATCTTTTCGGCCTTGACGCTGTTCGTCCCTTTGCAGTCAAGATAGACGGACACAGGTTCTGCAACGCCTATGGCGTAAGCAAGCTGCACCTCGCAGCTCTTGGAGAACTCTGCAGCCACTATGTTCTTCGCAATGTGCCTTGCCATGTAAGAGGCCGACCTATCGACCTTGGAGGGGTCCTTTCCGGAGAAACATCCCCCGCCATGGCTTCCGATGCCGCCGTAGGTGTCCACTATAATCTTTCTTCCGGTAAGACCGCAGTCTCCCTGAGGTCCACCTATGACGAATCTTCCGGTCGTATTGATCATGTACTTCGTATCGTCCCTAAGAAGATCCTTAGGTATTACGTGGCCTATGACCTCCTCTTGGATATCCTTCTTAAGCTTCTCGTTCGAGACATCGGGGCTGTGTTGGGCGGCCATCACAATGGTCGAGATGTACTTGGGCCTGTCATTCTTGTATACTATGCTCACTTGGGTCTTGCCATCTGGGCGAAGATAGGGAAGGGTTCCGTCCTTCCTCACTTCAGCCAGCCTCATGGCCAGCTTTTGTGCCATGGAGATGGGAAGCGGCATTAGTGATTCGGTCTCTGTGCATGCATAACCGAACATTATGCCCTGGTCCCCTGCTCCCTGTTCATGATTCGGTGTCTGATCGACCCCCATCGCTATGTCGGGGGATTGCTCATCTATGGACGTGAGAACGGCGCAAGTCTCATAGTCAAAACCCATTTTCGCATCAGTGTAACCAATGTCCTTGATCGTGTTCCTCACTACCTTCGGAATGTCAACGTAGGCCTTGGTAGTGATCTCTCCACTGACAAATGCCATTCCTGTCGTTACCATTACCTCACAGGCCACTCTCGAATCCGGGTCCTTCGATAACAGCTCATCGAGAACACCATCGGAGATCTGATCGGCCACTTTGTCAGGATGGCCCTCACAAACAGATTCAGAAGTGAAGATATAATTTTTCATAAAATCTCCAATATCTTTTTCTTTTATATATATTATGGTATTCATTATTCTGATAATAATCTAAATATTCCACATTCCCCTATCGATAATTTTCCGGCCATCAAAGAATACTGTAGGCTCTAATATTATGCCATCTATATGGGAGGGCGACTCCACGGTTCCTCCGAAGGTCGAATTGTCGCCTAAGGCCATATGGATGGTGCCCTTCACCTTCTCGTCCTCAAGCGGATTTCCTGTAAGCTTTGCAGCACTATTTGTGCCGATGGCGAACTCCGCAAGATTCCTTGCGTTTCTGCCAAACGGAGAGATCTTCTCCAATAGGGCCTTGGCGTCCTTCCCGCCTTTGATGTCGATGGCATGGCCCTCCTCCATCCTTATAAAAATGGGTTCCTCCAAAAGTCCGGGGTCAACGGCCATGGACCCATCGACCACTATGGTCCCTTCGGCAGTTCCTTCGACAGGTGCTATGAACACCTCCCCGGCGGGGATGTTGCCAAAGCTTCCCTTCTCTGAGTATATGCCATCGTCAGGTTGGCCTTCCCTTCCATCGACGCTGAAAGAGACATCAGTGCCCTTGGCGGTCACCACCCTCACCACCCTTGCATCTGATAAGAGCTTTGCCCAGATGCCGCAATCCTTTCTCATCTGTTCAAAATTTGCCCCGGAGGTCCTGGAAAGTATATCCTCTGTTATCTGTGGCATGGACGCGACCCTTGCCCCATTCATGCATGCTTCCTTCCTTGCCCTTGTGTGGGAGAGCGACCTGTATGTGGGCATGAGGATGACATCCGCTTCCCTCATTGCCTCTGCCACGATCTTAGGAGGCTCCTCTCCGTGGGATCCCCTTTCCTTCATTAGTAGTAGCAAGGACTCCTTGCAGATGCCATTTGCCGCTCTGGCGAATGCACTGCCAATATTCAGATATTTCCAATCAGTGACCACAAGGCACGTCTCATCGCCTTTGAGCGCCATGCTTGAGGTGAGTATGTTCCTGCATGCGTCTTCCAACATCAATATCCCTTCTTATGAACATGTATCGCAGCGCCTATGGCAGTGGAATAGTCAGCCTTATCAGGTATGTAGAAGTTGGCACCGAACAGCTTTCCAACGCCATTCAGTATCTCATCGGCCTGAGGGATCTTTGTCAGCTTTCCTGTAAGGATGATGTCCTTGAAGTTGTTGGCCCTTGCAGAAAACACCGCCATGACACCTATCGTCTGGATTACAAGATTTATCAGCGCCAGCGCCTTATCGCCATCTCCAGCCTCTTCGGATATATTGCCAAAGTTCGAGGCGGTGACGTTCGCCGGCAGTCCGTTTATCGGACCTCCAGCTATCTCGCCCACTGTGAGATCGATATTGTTGAGGTCCCCTCCTTCTGCCCTCTTTGTCAAGATGTTGATATTTGATATGTTTATCATGGATTTTGACAAGCCCAGGAGTGTGCCGCCCCCGATGCCTGAGCCGCCCCAATGGGATATCCTGTTGCCTTCGACCTTTACGAATGCCGTGCCAGTTCCCATGCTGACCACAATTGCCCGGTCTATGCCTGTGAGGAATGACCCACCTGTGCCTATGGAAGTGAACTCGTCCACCTTTATGACAGGAATGCCAAGAAGCGTCCCCCCCAGCCTGCTCGAACCAACTCCCGTCACTGCCACTATGCTAACATCAGAAAGGGAGCACTTAAGGGTCTCTATTAGCTTTCCCAATGCCCCCGCGGCGGCAGTGATGGGGTCTCCGGCCGTGATAGAAATCAGGGAGAGTATGTTTTCCCCTTCCAATGCCACCGCATCGGTGGTGGTGCCACCTATGTCTATACCTACAATCATCAGTCTCTCCTTGACCATATGGTATATACCATCAACAATATCAAGCTTATGCCAAATACTAGCATAACGCTGTAATTGGCGCTCTGCTTCCCTATACCTGCTACGAACAGTGCGGCAGCCAGGAATCCTGCGATCCCTTCCCCTCCCATGAGCCCTGCCGACACAAGTATTCCGGTGTGTTCCATGTCTGGAGCCCTTCTCTTGACGGCATAGCTTATCAGGCCGCCTATGGCCAGCAATATGCCAAACGTCATGCCAAGGAACATGCCGATGCCGAATGCCATTGCGGAAAACGGCATCTGCCTCTTTGAGAACTTGCTGATTAGCTCATATACGAAGGCCATCCCAAAGCCTGCATAGAATGCATTGGGATGTGCAAATCCGAATATGCTGCCCGCCACGAGCTGTGATTGGACTGCAGGCATTAGAACGGGGTCGAATAGAACATCTGCGTAGCCGGTGAGTACTATGTCAAGGATGAAAGGCGCTGCTATCCCCGCTATGATGACGCATATGAAGTCCACCTTGATTATGTCCGATGGCCTGGTCCCTATCAGCTTGGCAGACTTGTAATCGTGGCCAATGTCGCCAGATATGGCCGCAGCTACCGATACGAAACATACTATGAGGAACGCGCTGCCATATCCAAGCTCAAGGCCAAGCACAGAGTAAAGGCCCAATGATACCAGCCCTATGATGATGCCGAACTGTTCAAGGGGATTGATATCTGTCTCTCCCGTCATCCTCGCCGCGATCGTCGCCATCACCCAAACGCCTGCAACGCTCACCAATGCGGCAAGTACGGGCACGCCGACGGCCAGCATAGAGGCTATCGCAAAGATCGAGAATATCGGGGATGCCTTGAAGTACCATGGCCCATCGAATTTGAAAAGGGGCGCAAATATCCTCCTTATCTTTGGGACCACGTATGAAACGAAGAATCCGACGCCGCTTCCAAGCACTATGCCCATGCCGGCGTTCTGTACCAAGGCTATGGAATCGCCACCATCCCATCCCCTTGATACGAGATAAGGTATTATCAGAAGCCATCCAACCACTGAACCTCCAAACCAAGAGTTTAGGGATATCTTAGGGCCCAGTATGAATCCTATCCCTATGGCCATGGGCATTGCCACAACGGTGATATAGATGCCGTAAGTGACTAGAGATGATAATGTGAACAAGACTGGGAAATAAATGTCCCTTGTAATAGCAAAAAGTCCAGCGACAACTATTATGAACGTGACGAATATGGCGCTGCGCCCTCCCTTGAACTGTGCCTTGAGCAGTTCGGCGCCTGCCGCCCCCGAGGGGTATGGCAGATTCTCCTCGTCTATGAAGGTCCTTCTCAGGGGTATGGACAATAGCACCCCTAGAACACCGCCACTTACGCAGACCAGTGCCAGTAGGTAGGGGTCGACCATCTCAATCTCTACCCCCATATAATCCCTAAGGAAGATGATGCCCGGTATTGTGAACGCGACTCCGGATGCCATGAGCCCGCCAATGGTCCCGCCTGCCTGCGCCACGTTGATCTCATTGGGATTTGTCGCCTTGAAATATGACAATATCTTCAAAACGCCTGCGGAGATGATGACGGAAAATATGATCGGCCATGGAAGTGCGCTCAATCGCAGTGAAATATAGATAGAGGTGGACAATAAGAAAAGAGTGAGGCCTATTGCTATGAACAGTGCTCTCAGGGAAAATCCTGCGCCACCCGTCTCCTCGGGGATGACCTCCATCACAATCTCCTGCTCTTATCGTCTAAGTACTTGTCCAAAGACTTCAAGGCGAGCATGCTGAGATTGAGCTTCTGTACCACCATCTCCACCAACAGCCCTTTGTAGACCTCAAGCTTGAGCTTCTCTTCCGTAAGCTCCTTGAGCATCTTCGTGGCCTTTGGGGACTTGGCTGTCTTGAGGGCGGATGCCATCTGCTCCTCGTTCAGCTTCCCTGATGGCACTATCTCGTCCACGATCTTCTTTAGGCCTTCTATGTCAAAATCTCCCTGAAGTAGTTCGTAGATCTTTCCGTCGATGGTGTCACGAATGGAGAGGAGAATCCTTCCGACGTCTATGTCCTCAATGTTCTCATCTACCTTCATCTTCTTTACTACGATCCATGATTTGTACTTTGTTGAAAAGCTGATATGGTCTTCCATTATTATCACAGGGGTTTTAGTAACGGAAGTATTTAAATATTTTCTGTGAAAAATGAAGAAAGATACGTTATATGCCTTAATATTAGACAATTGCCTAAATATCAAATAAATGCAAAAATCGAATATCCCCCTGAATTATAACCACATAATTCTTATTATATTAATTATTGATACCTTAATTCTCAAGTTATTTGACGATAGATACTTTTTTATAAGGATTTCATAAGTTAATTCCGTTCATATGTCGATGATCGAAGTACTAGCCAATATCGCGATAGCCTTTGTCGTATGTTCTGCAATCGGGCTACCTGCCTACAAGATAAATGTTGTCAGCCTCTCAGGATTGTTATCTGGATATGTGATGGGCATAGGCATAATCTTCTTTGGGGGCTGGGAGGCTTTCTTGATCATACTCATGTTCTTCATACTATCAGGGGCGACCACGAAGTATCACTATGACCAGAAAAAGAAAAAGGGCATAGCAGAGAAGAAGGGCGGTGCCAGGGGCTATAAGAACGTTTTTGGTAACGGCATCGTATCGCTTGCTCTTGTGATCCTGTACTTCTTCTTTGGTGGAAGCGTATTTATCGCAGGGTATCTGGGTTCTGCGGCAGCAGCGACATGCGACACCGCTGGCGGAGAGATCGGAAGGTTGTCAAAGACAGAGCCAAGATTGATCACGAATCTCAAGAAGGTGCCTGCGGGGACAGAAGGCGCGATCTCCCTTTTGGGTAAGGTCGCTGAGATCGTCATCAGCGTGTTCATGGGGCTCATCGCCTGGG
Organism: Candidatus Methanofastidiosia archaeon; assembly: GCA_016930445.1. Lineage (GTDB taxonomy): Archaea > Methanobacteriota_B > Thermococci > Methanofastidiosales > NM3 > JAFGGT01. Next base: position 9,162 of record JAFGGT010000032.1, read on the forward strand.
CGTCTGGAATGGCGGCAAATGGCATACCGGGAATTGAGCTTCTCTTCATAACTGTTTTTGGAGGATTCATCGGGGCCACTGTGGACTCCTATCTCGGGGCGACCCTTGAGACCAACAAGGAATGGTTCGGTAACAATTCGACAAACTTCCTTTGCACCATTGCGGGGGCAGCTAGCTCAATACTTTTATATTATCTACTGTAGAGTGTTGTAAGGGATAAGGATGTCAATAGACCTAGATAGACCGATCAACGAAATAATGGCCACGCTAAGGGATTACTTCTCCAACGACTACATATACGCAATATTCATATTCTTCCTTTTCCTACTGATAGCGTTCATAATAACAGTGGTCTACAAATACTTCTTCCTCGTCGTTAGCAAAAAGACAAAGACCAAGGTCGATGACCTCATAATAGAGAAGGCGATAAAACCTATCTACATATTTGTCATAATAACAGGGTTCAAGGCCATCATCGCGGCTTTGGAGCTTGAGGGTAACAGCATCGAAAACATATTAAAGACCTTCAATTCCCTTTTGGTGATTGTATTCGCCTACATCCTAATAGTCATATTCAGGATAATAGCTGAGCATTGGGGGAAAGCTTGGCAGAAAAGAACAAAATCAAAGTATAGCGACACAGTCATGCCCCTCATAGAAAAGATAATATACATCCTGTTCATCCTCTCGGCGATAATAGTAGTACTGGACATCTGGGGCATCGAGGTGGCGCCATTCCTAGCAGGTCTCGGTATCGCCGGCCTCGCCATAGGCCTCGCATTGCAAGACAGCCTCAAGGACTTTGTAGGCGGTGTTAATCTCATACTTGACAATGCATATACAGTTGGCGACAAGGTGAAACTGGATAGCGGAGAGGTAGGAACGATTTTTTCAATATCGATAAGGTCAACAAGGATCAAGACTTACGACAATAACGTAATTATCATCCCCAATCACATAATGGCCAGCTCCAAGATAATTAACTATGCGCAGCCGAAGTCCAGGGAACGGGGTTCCGTGCCATTTGGCGTTGTCTATGGAAGTGACATAGAGAAAACGAAGTCTGTCGCCCTCGAGGCATTGAAGAAGGTCAAAGAAGTCCTGGAAGACCCCGCCCCAAGTGTTGAATTCCTCGAGATGGCCGATTTCAGCTTGAACTTCAGGGCTCTCTTTTGGGTAAGCTCGTTCAGCGATAGATGGGACATAGAGAGGGACGTCGTGCAAAAGCTGTATGAAGAGCTCAACAATGCAGGCATAGAGTTCGCATTCCCAACTAGCACCATATACCTTAAAAGAGGGGAAAAGGACAATTAGCTTATAGGCTTCTGCAAGAGAATACCAGATAATCAGAGAACTCGTTTGCGGGCCATTGGCATAAGCCTATATTCATTCTCCATTGCCTCTTCATCACATGCCGTATCCGCATCGTGATGATAAGACGGTGAAATGAAGAAGAACGCCCCTCAACATCGATTCCAAATGTCGAGCATCGTGACCTTGTGACCCTTCTTAAGAAGGGGTATGGAGCTATCGCCACTGCCACAGCCTATGTCCGATACGTTGTAAGGATGTTTCAGGCAATCTTCAAGGATGGATAGCTCAACTGACCTAAGATACCTTATCTGGCCATTGAGATATTTACTATCGATCTATCTTGAAAGCTCATCATAGTAGGCATGGACACCATCCATAATTGGATCGCCCATTCTTTCACCATTAAAAGAAAAAAGAATAAGAAGATCATTTGATCGG
>JAFGGT010000033.1 GCA_016930445.1 Candidatus Methanofastidiosia archaeon
CGTCGTGTCTATGAATGACATCTATGAAATGCAGATCGACCCTGTGACCGGCGACGGATTCATGCAGATCCCTGGCCTCGGGTCAGTGTACGATTACATTGTGGTCGTCCCATCGCTCGTCACAGCAGAGAATATCGGCGGACACTTCGCATACTGGCACAATGGCGACATAAGCTATTCGCCACCAGCATCCGGAGGTGTCGCAGCAACATTCCTGATATTCAAGAATGCCCAGAACAACATAATCGATGAGCTTGACAAGGCGCTGTACCTGTATGACAGGGCAGAAAGGAACGGATATGATGTTTCGGGCCTCGACCAGCTCTTCGACTCAGTTAACAGCGATGTTTCAAAGGCCAACAGCGGTGTGAACTGGGTGTTCAGGGCAGGAAAGTTGATGAGCGCCATAGACACTCTAGAGATAATTATAGACAGATTGATCCTTATGATGGGTTGATCTTCTCTTTTTCTTTATTTTCTTCTACTATTTCTATAATCTTCTTAACGATTACTTTGGATGTGATCGAATTAGCAACATAGCATCCCCTCTCTGCCACTTCCATAGCCCTTCGGGCCTTGTGCTCCTCCTTCCTGTCCCTAACACGAATGTTCACATCGATCTCTATATCGGAGAAGATATAGTCAGGGCCCATTTCCAAGAGCTTGCTCTTTGCGCATGACCTGAACGATACGAACTTGAGCCTGCTCCTTGATGCCATATTGAAGAAGTATGAGGCTAGGCAGGTCAACACGGACGAGAGGAAAAGGTCCTCGGGCGTCACGATGTGATGGTGCCCCATAAACTCTGGTGGCACCGAGAAAGCAACTTCCCCTTTCCTCTCCTCATCAAATCTTACAATTCCCTTTTTCTTTTCCGTCCAATCGACATATACCTTACAGATATGGTCTTTTTCCATATGATGGATTAATATTGGAATGATAAATATTTTATCTAAACGAAAATGTTCGTAGAAAAATATATATAGTGGTTTATAACATAGTTTTAGCTTGTGTTTTTCAGATTTATACATATTTTCTTGGTGATTTATTGAGCGACATCGATACATTGATTTTTGAGTTTTTAGAGGATTTGCTTGGCGAAGGTGGCGTGGAGATCGCATCTATAATCGGAATGAAGGAATCAACTGCAGAGGAGTTAGCAGAAGAAACATCCATGAAGATAAATGATGTTAGAAAGGTCTTGTACAAACTTTATGATCACAGGCTCGCATCATATCGCAGGATACGGGACAAGACCACTGGATGGTACATATACTATTGGAAGCTCGATATGGAGAAGGCCCCGGAGATAATACAGGACATTGAGAACTCCTACCTTTCCAGGCTTGAGGAAAGGCTTGAGCATGAGAATTCCAGCATGTACTTCCTATGCAAGAACAATTGTATGAGATACTCATTCGAGGAGGCCCAGGAGCTTCAGTTCAAGTGTCCCCAATGTGAGGAACAATTGGAATACTTTGACAATACAAAGATAATCTCCCGCTTGGAGGATGAAATTGCCACCATCAAAGATAGGAAGTCTCTATCGGCTTGACACCACAGTCTATGATTATTCCATTTCCCTTTTAGAATCTGTTGGAATGCCTGGAAACATTATCAGGCATTCAATATCTGTGTCAGAATATGTGATGGAGATATGCGCAGGCATTGACAATAAGTGTAAAATCGATAGACCGCTCTGCATCTATGGCGCCTTGTTCCACGATATCGGACGAAGCGTGTCCCATGGGATAGACCACGGTATTTTAGGTTCCGAAATATTGATGTCATTGGGATTTCCAGATAATTACTCTCTCGTCTGTGAAAGGCATATTGGAGGAGGGATAAGCAAGGAAGAGGCCAGGTCAGCTGGGCTTCCACCAAGGGACTACATACCTATCAGCCTAGAGGAAAAACTGGTCTGTCATATTGACAATTTGGTCTATGGTTCAAAAAGGGTTTCAATCGATCATACGCTGAAAAGGCTCAGAAAAAAGATTCCCAGCGTTGCTTTGGAAAGAATTAAGCTTTTAAATAGCGAAATGCAGCAATATATGTGAAAATTACATTGAAGGGCGATATAGCCAAGGATAGATTGCAGTCCATGGTGGATCTGGACATAAGATTCGACATCAGCCATAGGCCCGGCCTGACCGTAGTGGAGTTCGAAGGTGAGGACGAGGTTGTATTCTCCAATTACCTCAAGGCCAATTTTGAGATTTGCTATACACTGGACGAGCTGGCGCTCGACCTATACAAGGGAAAGCTTGTCGACGTTGGAAATTATGGTTTTGGCATCTTTTGCGACATAAGTTCTCAAAAGGAGGTCCTTATAAGCCTCAACTCCCTAAGAGAGGTATTTGGAGGAAAGCTCTCAACAAGGGAATATATATTCAAAAAAGGCCTTATAGAGGGGCTTTGTGTCGATGTCAGGCTCACCAGGATCGAAAGGGGCACTGGAAGGGTCTGGGGTGAGCTTGATAGGGAATGGGTCAAAAAACACCTTTTGGACGGAAGCATCACAGTATCGATGGTGGAGCTTGACAAATTGAAGAGATTGATAAATGGGACCAGTTTTAGGAACTCGATAAAGATCATCCCATTGTGTGAGAGTTCGTTCCTGCTCAGGTGCAAGGAAGGCATAGACCCTCCCGGCATAGTCCATCTTATCGGCAGCGGGATAAGAGAGGCAAGGTTGGGCATAGTTGGTGAGATCTGACATGTACAAGGACATACCATTATTGAGGACTGATGAGATTATCAACAAGGCATTTTCCAGAAGCTCCAAGATAGTCCTAAAGAGCAAGGGCTCAAAGGCAGGCCTGTTCAAGGCAAGGGAGATTGAGATGGTCTCAAGGTCCGCGGAGATCATAATTGCATCTCTTCAAAAGATCGTCGACAGATTTCCCAAATACAGGGAGCTAGACGACTTTACCAGCGAGATGATTAAAATCGTCATAGATACTGAAGAGCTGGACACCGAGCTCCATGAGATAAGGCATGCCATAAGTTCCATAATCAAGGTAAAGACCAGGGCAATAAAGAAGATGGAGAAGACCAAGGAGAGGGAGCGGGTCGTGGAGATAAGAAAGGATGCTTATGGCAAATTCGGCTCTTTGCTCAAGAATCTGGACAAGATATCGGGCAGTCTGAACAACAAGAGGGAGAAGATAAAGGAGATCCCGCCCATATCATCAAATGATTATACTGTCGTGATCGCCGGATATCCAAATGTGGGGAAATCGACCATTCTTTCGAAATTGACCATCTCCAACCCCAAGATCGCCCCATATCCTTTTACTACCACAGGGATCAATATCGGAAATTTTATCCTTAAGTACCAGATCGTGCATGTCATTGACACTCCTGGGATACTTGACAGGCCACTCTCTAAGCGCAACGAGATAGAAATGAAGGCCATATCTGCAATAGGGTGCCTTGCCAATATAGTTATATTTGTCGTAGACGCATCCGAGTCTAAGAACTATACCGTTGAGGAACAGTTGTCCCTTTATGTTTCTATCAAGGAGATATTCGGGCTCCCCACGATACTTGTACAAAACAAGATAGACATGAGCGATCGACTTGAAGTAGCAGATGTAGCTGTTTCTGCAGTGGGCGGGGAGGGCATGGATGTGCTCAAATCTACCATGGACGACATTATTTTGAAAGATCCAGAGTTCATAAAGGCAAAGGGACTGGTCTTTGACGACGGACTCGAAAAAATAGATCTTTAGTGGTCCAATGAGGTTCTCGATAATAGATTGTTATACGGACGAGCCTTCTGGCCTGGGTGTGATGCCATATATTGGGACCTATCCCAGGTACATCTTTGGCGCAATTACGAAATGCAGGGCGGAATGCCATTACCTGACGATAGATGACATAAGGTCGATATTCAAGAAATCCGATATCGAGCACGATATGAGGACCAACATATCAGTGCGAAATCTCACTCCGAACAATCCAATGGTTGGCGAGATCCTAAGGAAAAGCGATGTCATCATCGTCATCTCCGGCCTTCACACCCCAGGGAAGTACCTTTCAGCGTATCCAGGTACGACGGTAGAGGTAAGGAAACTGTTCGAGAGATTGGGGATCGGGGAGAAGTTCAAGATATTGACAGGACCTGCAGCAACGGCAGGCTCAGGCATGTTCGGCGGCAGGATGGCAAGGAGTGCCGAGGGCGAGGATGATTTTTTCAATTTGATAGTACCAGAGCTCGAGTACAGGTTAGATGGATTGTTGGAAAGCAATTTCACGGATGTCCCTGGCGTTGAAGATAAATACGCGAGATTGCGAGAGATCGCCCCGCTAGGGGCGGCCATAGTGCCTCAACTGCCCTACGACCCTAGTTTTCATATCGCAGAGCTCGAGACAATGTCGGGCTGCGCCAAGGAGGTCCCTTGCTCGTTCTGTGTGGAAAAGATCAAGAGCAAAGAGGTGGCAAGGAGGCAGCCTAGGGACATTATCGAAGAGGCCAGTGCACTGTCCCGCTTCGGTATCAGGAACTTCAGGGTCGGGAAGCAGACCTGCATATATTCCTATGGCAGCAATGAGGACCTGAAAGAACTTTTCAGGCCGCTCTCCGAGATATCGAAAGTTCTCCATATAGATAATGCGAACCCACTTTTCGTCACCGAGGAAAAGACACGGACCCTGGTCGAATACTGCAGCCCGGGAAATGTCGCCAGCCTCGGTGTTGAGAGCTTCGACCCCAAGGTCATAAAGCAGAACGAACTGAAAAACGACCCTGAGGGCATATACGGGGTAATCGAGCTCATCAACAGACTAGGCTCTGTAAAAGGGGGGAATGGAATGCCGATGCTGCTTCCGGGAGTGAACATTCTTTTCGGATTGGAAGGCGAGTCGAAAAACACCCATTCCGAGAACATGGCATGGCTGAAGAGGATATATGAGGATGGCCTTCTCTTGAGGAGGATCAATATCCGGGAAGTGGTGATATTTCCAGGTACCAGCCTTAGCAAAAGGGCTGGAAACAAGTACCTGAGAAAGAACAGGAAATACTATTGGAAATGGAGAAATGACATCCGCTCAAACATAGACCAGCCCATGCTTGAGAGGCTTCTCCCAAAAGGTTCGGTCTTGCGCTCGCTTAGGACCGAGGTCTACGATGGCAAGACCACGTTTGCAAGACAGGTTGGCTCCTATCCCATCATCGCCGGCATAAGCGGCAGGATAGGCCTGGACAGGATTATCGATGCCAGGGTAGTCGGGCATATGAGGAGGAGCGTGGTGGCCGAGGAGGTCCCTCATTCAATAGGCTGAGAATCCTCCCATATCTTCTTGTAGAATGATAGCACCTTCCCCACCACCTTCTTGTCCTTTACGAGGAATCCTGCCTCATAATGGTCATAGAAACTGTCCCTCGTCAGGTCTGCAGATGATAGGAGAGCGTATCTGTCATCAGATATTATCATCCTTGCATGCAGGTCCCTGTTCTCCCTTATCTCAGCTCCATGATTCAATAGGATGGTGTATGCCTCCTTATTCGAGGGCCTTGTCAGATGCCTGAACATCACTTTCACGATGACCTTCCTTCTCATGGCCTCCACGATCTCGTTCATCAGTGCAGTATCGATGTATCCAGATATGCAGATCTCAGAATGGGCTGATCGGATCATCTGGATCATATAGTTCATTATTATCTCGTCACGCGGAGTAGTTATCACAAGCTCGACATTCTCCATGATGAACGAGGGCTCTATGGGTTCGAATCCCGTCCTGGCCGCCTCGAGCGTGTAAGTTGTCAGTTGATTGGCGATGACGGCGTCTCTGCCGATGTCGTCTGCCAGCTCGATAAGCTTTTGAGGATCCCCGTGATTCAGGAATATGTTCTTTGGCCTCTTTTTCAGTCCTGAGACATAGTTCAAGAGCCCATTGTGGTCTGCATGGGACGAGAAGTTCACGGACTCTATTTTGGCATTTACATATACCTTCCTATTATCGACAACGAACTCCCTCTGGCCTTCCAAAAGCATCCTGCCGAGCGTTCCCTCGACCTGGTAGCCCACTATCAGGAACGTGTTCTCCCTCTCGCCCGCCCATTCCTTGAAGTAGGATATGACAGGGCCGCCCGACATCATGCCGGCAGTGGTGACGACTATCATAGGCTCGTTGCTTGACATCAAGCGCTTCCTGTCCTGGACCTTGATGAATATATGGGACTCGAACGGATTTGATTCGCGGAATGCCACATACATGTCATCGTTCATCCACTCAGGATAGTCGTCATAGATCTCGTTCACCCTTTGCAATAGTCCATCAAGGTATATCGGCACCTTGATCTTTCCCTCTTCATAGGCCTTCTTGAGGGTCATCAAAATGTTTTGTGCCCTGCCGATTGCAAACACTGGGATAATCACCTTACCGGCATTGTCAAGGGTCCTGTTTATTATTTCCACAAGGTCGCTCTCGCTCTTTTCAAGCGGGGGATGCATGTCGTTCTTCCCGCCATAGGTAGATTCGATTATCAATGTGTCAGCATGGATGTTCGTATCTGCCCTTTTCATTATCCTGGACTCTTCCATGTTGATGTCGCCTGAATAGAGCAATGAGTGGTATGGCGTCTCGATCAGCGCCTGTGCGGAGCCCAGGATATGCCCTGCGTTGTAGAACGTGAGGAATATGTTATGGCCTATCTCTTTCTTCTCGCCATAATCCAAAGCGACAGTATGCTTTTGGCAAAGCCTGACATCATCCCTCCAATAGGGCGCCCATCCAGTCTCCTCTTTCTGTATCGAGGCAAAATCGTCCTGGATTATCCTGGATATCCTCCTCGTTGGATGTGTAGCATACACAGGCCCCCTGTACCCATGGGCGAAGAGGAATGGAACGTACCCACAGTGATCAAGATGAGAGTGCGAGATTATCACCGCATCGAGCTTAGAGAAATTGATGTCTGAAAGGTCTGGGTACATGTCCTCTGAGGATAGTTTCACTCCACAATCGATAATACATCTGAAATTATTGTCCTTTAGATATACACAGGATCGTCCTACCTCTCCTGCTCCCCCTAACCATTTGATCTGCATTCCAACACCTAGAGCTCCTCTATTATCATTCCCTCAATGGATATCGGCTGATTCTTCAATGCATGATTCAGCGCATCATCGAGCTTCTTCTCGCTCTCAGAATAGATGGTAAATAAGGGTTCCCCCTGTTTGGCGTAGTATCCTACCTTCCTATGCAGGTATATGCCAGCTCCCTTGTCCTTTGGCGCTCCGGCAAGATGTGCTATCTTGCAGATCATGTCGTTCGAGACGTTTGTTATATAACCGTTGTTCTTGGCCAGTATATCGAAGGTCTTATCGCCTAATGGAATGTCAGACCTCTTCACCTTCGGGTTGCCGCCCTGCAATTCCACTATTTGCAGGAACTTCTCAAGCGCCTTTCCGGATGTCAACAGCTTGCTGGCCATGGCGCTGCCCTGTCCGCTAGCTGCAAGACCGCCCATCTCGAACATTACCCCTGAGAGAGCGACCGATTTCTCGGTAACGCTTGCAGGCCCTTTGTTCGAGAGCGTGTCCAACGCCTCTATGGCTTCCAATGATGGCCCAATGGCGTGTCCAACTGGCTGGCCGCCATAAGTGATCACTGAACGCAGGAATATACCGAGCCTATCGGCAAGCTCCCTGAATGTCGAGGCGATCTTTCTGGCCTCGGATTCGGTCTCTACCTTTGCGCCGCTCCCAACAGGTATGTCCAAGAGCATGAAGTCAACATCATTGGCAAGCTGTTTTGACATTATGGATGCAAGCATTTGTGATAGGGGGTCAAGCTTCAATGGCCTCTCGACCCTAATCAGCAGGTCATCTGCCGGAGCCATATTAAGCGACCCACCCCAAACGAGAGCGGCATTGCATTTCTTGGCGATGTTGTTTATCTCCTCAATGCTGAAGTCGACCTCAGCCAGGACCTCCATCGTATCCGATGTGCCGGAAGGGGAGGTTATAGCCCTGGAAGATGTCTTTGGGATAAATATGCCTCCGGCCGCAACTATTGGCACATTGATAAGCGACACTTTGGAATCCCCGGGTACGCCGCCAACGGAATGTTTAGTGAAGGTCGTTTTTTCATATTCGGCCTTCTCCCCATAATCTGCCATTGCCCTGGTGAGATATTCTACTTCGTCTATGCCCATGCCCACCGTTTGCTGGGACACAAGAAAAGCAGCTATCTCGGCCTCGCTGAGATTCTGTTCGACTACGTCAAACACTATCTGGAATATCTGCTCCCTGTCGAGCTTCTCGCCCTTCATCTTCTTTCTGATAGCATGGACGGATGCGGGCGGGGGCGAGTACTCAACACTCGCTTTTTCCGTATCCTTGAGCCCTGTCTTGTCAGAGACCTCTTGGAAAAGTCCTATCTCCCCTTTTTTTATTACCTTCTTTGTAGAATTGACAAATGCGGTGATCGTGTCCTGAGGGCCTGAGACGGTTACCCTGTCACCAGAGTGTATCCTCTCCTCTAGCATGTCCTTCTCATTAATGATGACCGTATACCTTTTACCTGCCTCTAGGTCAAACTTTTTTACTGAAAGCTCCATGATGAATAATAATGTGTCATATTTTAATAAGATTGTCCTTTAGCATTCCCCTTTCATCAAAGATTAATTAAATATGCACACCATAATATTTTTTAACTCAAATGCTTACGGGCTTTCATCCAGACCCCCGGAAGATAAAATGATATTGCCTTCCATACTGTCAACGTCCCATCTGCATCTGATGGAAAGATTGGAACCTTTAAGAGGCATAGCCACGACCATACATGTGGACATCGAGGACGGCATCTTCGTACCGAATCTGAGCTTTGGCCCAATGCTTATCAAAGAGATTCATGAGGAATTTGGCTTTGAATTGGACATACACTACATGGTAAGGGAACCTCAAAGATACATAGACATATTCAAGGACGTACCGCATTCCTGGGTCTCATATCACTTCGAGACCGGCTTTCGCCCAGATGATCTTTCATTTCCCAAAGGGGCAAAGATTGGCGTTGCCATAAATCCCGATACATGGGATGTCCCACATGAGGTCCTTTCGAGGATTGATTTCCTGGTAATCATGGGAGTTTATCCAGGATTCGGGGGTGCAAAATTCGAAGAGTCTACATTTGACCTAGTCAAGAGATTTAGATCAGTGAGAGATGAAAGTGATTATGATTATGACATCATGGTCGACGGGGGCGTCAACAAGGGCAATATAAGGAAGCTTAAGCTAAGTGGTGCCGACCACTTTGTCGCAGGTTCCGGAGTATTCAGCAATGATCCGCTCCTCTCGTTCATGGAATTGAATAGGATTTGTGATAGCGATGATCGAGACCAATGAATTATCCAAGATGTGTATGGAGATCAGGATAGACTCCATTAGGATGACAACAGATGCCAAATCCGGGCACCCGTCGAGCTGCATGTCGTGTGCTGAGATAATCGGCGTGCTCATATTGGACGTTATGAACTTTAGCCCGCAAAATCTCTCTGACGTTGACAGGGACAGATTCGTCCTCTCAAAAGGCCATGCAGCACCGGCTTATTACTCCGCCCTTTCGATGAAGGGATTCTTCCCAAGAGAGGAGCTCTTCACATTAAGGGACATAGGCGGAAGGCTCCAGGGGCATCCGGACATGCGCAAAACACCCGGCGTGGACTTCTCGACAGGTTCCCTGGGCATGGGTCTCTCTGTGGCCAACGGAATGGCATTGGCTTGCAGATTGAATCATTCAAAATCGAACATATTCGTCCTTCTTGGCGATGGGGAGCTGCAAGAGGGCCAGATATGGGAGGCTGCAATGACATCTTCGCATCACAAGCTTTCCAATGTCGTCGCGATAGTGGACCGAAACATGTTACAGTGCGACGGCTCTACAGAGGACATAAAGTCTCTGGAACCCCTGAAAAAAAAGTTCGAGTCGTTCGGATGGAGCGTATTCGAGGTCAACGGGCATGATGTAGGGGCACTGCAGAGGACGATAAGGGAGGCCAAATCAAGGGACGACAGTCCCTCAGTGATAATTGCCAACACAGTAAAGGGAAAAGGCGTAAAATACATGGAAGGCGTATGCAGTTGGCATGGGAAACCCTTGAAGGACACAGAGTACAATGACGCCATAAGGGAGTGTGAGCAATGAAGCACAATGTCAGGAACTTCTATGGCAACGCATTGGTGGAGCTAGGAGAAGAGGACCAAGAGATAGTGGTCTTCGATGCCGACCTGTCAAATTCGACGAAGACCGCCATGTTCGGGGAGAGATTTCCAGATAGATTCTTCAATATGGGGATATGTGAACAGGACATGATATCCACTGCCGCCGGAATGGCGTCGTGTGGAAAGAGGCCTTTTATATCAACCTTCAGCGTATTCGTGCCTGGAAGGTGCTTTGACCAGATCCGGATGTGCATAGCTTACCCGAATCTGAATGTCAAGCTCGTGTCGACACATGGTGGCATATCTGTTGGGAAGGATGGTCCAAGCCACCATGCAAATGAGGATCTGTCGTTGATGAGGGCACTTCCAAACTTTAACATCTTCTTGCCGAGCGACCCCCTTTCGACCTACAATACCATCAAGGCAATCCACAATATCGATTCCCCCTGTTATGTGAGGCTTTTCAGGGACAGCGTAGAAAGGATCTATGATGAGGACTTTGACCTTGATCCCTTTAGGTCACATATCCTACAGGAAGGTGAAGACATAGCAATAATAGGATATGGTTTCACGAGCCACAATGCTTTGGCGGCAGGAAGGCTCCTAAAGGAATCCGGTATCTCTGCACAGATAATAGACCTGCAGGTGTTAAGGCCATTTGATGAACGGACCATATTGAACGCTGCAAAAAAGTGCGGCAGGATAATGACTGTTGAGGACCATAGCATCTTTGGCGGCATGGGAAGTGCAGTTACGGACTTCCTCTCGGAAAGATATCCGACTCCTGTCAAGATGCTCGGTGTGGACCGATTTACTGAATCGGGAAGGCCTGATGACCTTTATGAGAAGTACGGGCTTTCCATAGAATCCATAGTTAGAAAAGCAAAGGAGATTATAAGATGAAGTTTTTTTTGGACACAGCTAATGTCGCCGATATTAAATACTGGAGCGATATGGGCCTAGTGGATGGGGTCACGACCAACCCTTCCCTTATCGCCAAGGAAGGAAGGCCTTTCAAGGAGGTCGTCAGGGAAATATGCGCTATTGTCGATGGGCCTGTTTCCGTGGAGGCGACAAGCCTCGAGATCGAGGGCATCCTCCAAGAGGCAAGGGACCTCTCGGCATGGGCCGATAACATCGTTATCAAGATCCCTTTCATAAAGGAGGGCGTGAAGGCGCTGCCCATACTCAAGGACGAGGGTATAAGCACTAACAGCACTCTGACATTCTCTGCCAATCAGGCCCTGATAGCCATGAAGGCAGGGACGGACTACGTTTCGCCATTTATCGGCAGATTGGACGACATTGCGCATTACGGCATGGACGTTGTGGCAGATATCATGGCAATGAAAAACAATTATGGTTTTGCGACTAGGGTTATCGTCGCCAGTGTACGCCATCCCCTCCACATCATCGAAGCAGCCAGGATCGGGGCAGATATTTCCACCATCCCTGCACAGGTGTTGGAGAAGATGTTCATGCACCCCCTTACGGATAAGGGGCTTGAAAGCTTTTTAAAGGATTGGAGGTCTGTTGAGGTATAGAAATACCAATAAATTTATATATATGGTTATTGAAATATATTAGGTGTCACTATGAAAAGAACAATGATTTTAATTTTGATGGTAATTACAGTGCTTATGGCACCAATGCTTGTTGCAGGAAAGGCAGTAGATGATTGCAACGGACATGCTTACGCTTTTGGGCACGAGAATCAAAATGGCAACGGAAATGCTTACGGGCATGGCAACGGAAATGCTTACGGGCATGACAATTCAAACGATGATGAATCAGGTGACGACCCAATAGAAGCAATATTGACTGGATTCTATTGGGGAGACTGATTCTCTCTTTTTTTTAGGTGTGTATTTCGCATGAAAATGCATGGCGAAAGGGTAGTGTTATTCCATGGCCCTGATGTTTTTGACAAAGGACATGCAAGGAATCTTGTCAATGTGCTAGGGGAGGCCAACTTCTATCAGGCAGGCACCATGGGCAGGACAGCCGCTCATGACAACGGTCTTGATATGGTGATCTCCATTCCGGACCTTCCTGGAAAGGTGATAGGGAGATCAAAAGACATAGGGGGCCTCATAATTGCGATATGCCCTCGCACAGCCAATTCTGGAAAGAGCTTCGTCAAGATAATACTGGACAATGCTGGGATCGATGCCCCTGTAATGCATCTGGATTTTCGTACCATGAGCTATGTGGTCTGGCAAGGGAGCTTCCCTGAGGAGATATTTGAGAAGATAAGGGGGATGGGACTATCCCCTGATCAGCCACTGGAGCGTATTGGGCACTTTATCTTCGACGGCAAGAGGGTGACCAGATATCTTCAAGACACAAGGTACGGGGACTTCGTCCTGTGCAACAACATCATCATAGGGAAGGCCATAGGCCCAAAGGTATCAATTACTGCAGAGGACGGGCGGATTGTGGACACCAATGACATCGATGTGAAGGAACATGGCATAGAGAAGCTTGTGGCATTCGGCCATTTGGACATACTGAAGGCAAAATGCTGCAGCACATCAAATCTGAGGGAGGATGCGGTCAAACCACGCATAATGGAAAGCAAGGGCAATGGGGTAGTCTTCATACATCATGCAGGCACCCGGGTGTTCGACCTTTCTGAAGGATGCGAGGGGGTGGTGGCGATAGGCGATGACACGTCCAGGATAGTAGGCGACATCCTCTACAGATTCCGCCTTCCTGTCATTGCCATAACAGATGGCGACAGGGATGGGCTCATCAAGTCTGACAGATTCTCGTCTAGCTCGGTGATATACGTCGTCGACCATGATGATGATGTGGGAAATATTATCCAGAAGGATGTGTTCCTCTCGGACCTGAAGCTCGATCTTCCATTCAAGGATGTCAAGGAGATAATCCATGAGAGGATTGCCGACAGGGTCATTAAAAGCATAGAGTTCTAGGATAATATAGCTCAATTATTGGTTCAGTATCGAAATATATAGAAATAGATATACTTTGATAGAAAGATATAAATTGAACAATTATGTTGATGAGTTGTGAACAAATTACAGAACGTCCTGTTCAAGATACTTGAATTGACAGAAAAGATGCAGGCCAATCTTGAGCTTCATGAGCTTTTCGATGTTATCTGCAAGGCGATCACAGAAGACCTGGGTTGGAGCTTTGCCATAATCGTTTTAAGGGAAGTGGAATCCAGGACATCCAAGCCTGTCGCGGCAAGGGGAATGCCAGAGGAATACAGGCAGAAGATCATGAACTCCCCGCCATCGAAATGGACCAACTGGTATAAGATACCCGAATACCAGGTTTCTAACTCCTTTTATGTAAGGGACCTTTCCAACAACATAGAACTGGTCCCGGAGGAATACAGGGAAAGGATGAAGTTCGGAGAGTTCAAGAGCGAGGATCTAAACGAGTGGCAGGGTGATGACCTGTTGATGATACCTATCCGCGTGAAGGACGAGTGGATAGGCATTATTAATGTGGACAACCCTAAGAACGGTATCGCACCCGCCCTGGACGACATCCAGATGCTTGAGCTTTTTGCCAACCAGGTCGCCATAGCGATACACAATGCAAAGGCATTTGAGAAGCAGAAGGACTTCAACAAGAGACTGGCCATAGAGGTGGAGCACAAGACGAGGCTCCTAGAGGAGCAGAACAGGGAGCTACAGACATACATCTCCTCACTCACCCATGACCTGAAGACGCCCTTAGTATCGATCAATGCCAACTTGACATTCCTCTCTGACGAGATATACAAAGACCTCAACGAGACAGAGAAGGAATACATGGACAGGCTCTCGAACAATGTTGTGAAAATGAGCAGGGTCCTAAACGACCTTGTCAGCTACTACAATATACAAAAGACCTCGACCAACAAGGACTATATCAATACAGAGTCGCTTATAATTGACGAATTCAACAGGGTAAAGGACATGTACCCTGAGAAGAAGGTGGACTTCAAGATGGTCGGCAATTTCCCTTTTCTGTACCAACAGAAGCTCGCTATCTCCCTGATATTCACAAATCTGCTCTCAAACGCCCTAAAGTTCTCCAAGGACGATGACGATCTCGAGATAGAGGTCGGCGTGGAGAACTATGGCACGCATTATGAGTTCTATGTGAAGGACAACGGCATAGGTCTTGACCAAAAGTACACGCCAAAGATATTCAAGCTGTTTGAGAGGCTTGCAGACAAGAAGACAGAGGGTACAGGCATAGGCCTGGCCACAGTAATGAAAATGATCGAGAAGATCGGCGGCAATATATGGGTCGAAAGCGAGAAGGGCAAGGGCTGCAAGTTCTTCTTCACCGTTCCGATAATAGAGAAGAACATCAATTATTGAATACTTTTTTTAACTTTGATCACGACATCATTCCATGGTGCCTTCCAATGAAGGTATAGAGCGCTCTTTCAAGATAGCAATAGTTCTTACCTTCTTGTTCTTTGGCGTAGAGGTATTTGGAGGCTACTACTCAAACTCCCTATCGCTCCTAAGCGATGCCGGGCACATGTTCAGGGATGCGTTCGCCCTCATTCTCTCCTACAGCGCCCTGATACTTGCTAGGAAGCTTCCTACGGAATCCCGGACATTCGGTTATCATAGGGTGGAGATATTTGCGGCATTGGCAAATAGCGTATTGCTTCTCCTTATCAGTGCGCTGATATTTTGGGAGGCAGTATCTAGGATCGGTTCCCCTCCAGAGATCGATACTCCCGTTATGTTCTCAGTTGCCGTGGTCGGCCTGATAGTAAACATATACATTGGCCTGAAATTGCGGGGCCACGATGACCTCAACGTCAGGAGCGCCTATTATCATGTCCTGAGCGACGCGCTATCGTCCCTTATCATCGTGGTCGGCTCAATATTGATATATGTGACAGGGAAGAGCTACTTCGATCCCATAATGAGCATGATGATAATAGTCATCATCGTAGCATCATCCTACAGCATAATGAAGCCTGCCGTGAGGATACTTTTGGAATTCTCGCCTGAAGGCATAGACCTGGAGATGCTCATCTCCTCCTTGGAGGGGCTCGAGGGCGTGAGGAACGTTCATAACATAAGGATCTGGAGCATCTGCTCGAACATCAACGCATTCGACGCTCATTTCGTCATCGATGACCAGATGCTACACGATTCAGAAGCGATAAAGGAGAGGATAAGGGAGGTACTACATGCGAACGGCATCCTCTACAGCACCATAGAGTTCGAATGCGAGCAGTGCGGCATGCCCTCCAGGATAGGCGCATCGGCAGATGGAAAAACCTATTAAATCGGCGCGATGATTTGTATCCGTGAAGATAGAGGAAATAGAGTTTGTCTACAAGAAGATACCGCTTGAGCGATCATTTGCCACAGCCACTGGCGGGGTGTCTAACTCAAGTTCATTCTTTGTAAGGATCTCAACGGATGAGGGCATAGTAGGTTACGGCTGCGGATACCCCACGTCAGGCACAGGCGAGGACGTGAAGAGCGCGACATACTTCTCCAACCTGTTCAAACAAGATATTTTTGGCATGAATCCCATCAGGATAGAGAGCATAAACAGCGTCATGGATTCAATAACCTATGGAAATCCAGCTGTCAAGTTCGCTTTCAATACCGCTCTTTGGGACATATTTGGAAAGGCCCATGATTCTCCCTTGTATATGCTGCTCGGCTACAACAGGCCAAAGATCCCTACATCGATAACCATAGGCCTAAATGACAGGGACACCATGCTCAAGGAAGCAAGGTATTGGCATAAGAAGGGCTTTTCGCATTTGAAGGTGAAGTTGGGGGCGGATGCTGATGCGGGCCTCGATGTCCTCTCAAGCATCAGGGCCGAATTGGGCCCTGATGTCAATATAAGGGCCGATGCCAACGGCTCACTTGCCCTCAATGACGCAAGAAGGCTTGTGGGGGTAGCTAAGGACCTAGATATCGAGTTCCTTGAACAACCTGTCTCGGACGAGGGCGGCATGGTGGAGCTGACAGAGACCTCTCCCATCAGGATAATGGCCGATGAGCTCATCGGAGACAAGTACCATCTTCCGAGGCTTTTGGGTAAGCGGGCTTTCCATTTGGCCAACATAAAGCTAAACAGATTCGGCGGCATAACGAATGCGTTGCGGATGATCGATTGCTGCGAGCTTTTCGAAGTGCCTTGCATGCTCGGCTGCATGAGCGAGAACGCCATATCGATCTCAGCCTCACTGCACCTGGCCCTGGCGCATACAAATGTCAAGTACGTGGACCTTGACACGTTCCTTTTCCTGAAGCACCAACCCGCCAAGGGATTGAATATAAAGAAGGGAATTATGAGGCCGTCTTCATCCCCTGGACTCGGGCTTGAAGTGGACGAAAGGATATTCAAGAAGGCCTAGGCCTTCTTTACCCATATGCTGGCTCTGTTCTCATCAATGCTCCATTCCTTGAAGTAGCCTTCCGCACCCTTTTCGAACGCCATCTTTTTGGACCTGGTCTCGTTCGATATGTAGTCGATCTGTCCATCCAGCTCCTTTTCGAAGGAACAGACGATGTTCGTTTCTATGACATCCTCGACATTTAGGTCCATCTCCTTGCGCATCTCTTGTATGCGTCTTATGATCTCCCTGGCCATGGCCTCCGACCTGAGCTCCTCAGTGATGACTGTGTTCACGAACACTATGCCAAGGTCGGTCTCGGACGATGACCACCCCTCAGGTATGACCTCCTCCATGACTACATCATCGATATCGACAGTGTATGTGCCAGCAGTGGCCTTCCCAAGCTCCTTGAGGGCGACGATGAACTCCTTCTTGGGTTCACTGGTTATGGCATCTGCGACCTTTTGCGCATCGCCCTTGAACTTTGGCCCCAGCTTCTTGTAGTTGGGCTTGACCTTGTAATCCCTCTCGATGCCCCCTATCCTTATGCACTTCGTGTTTATCTGCTCCTTGAGGACTGGTTCGAGGTCTAGTATCGTCGTTGACAGGAGCTCGTCCTTGCTGTCGACCACGACCTCTGAGACGGGCCACCTCTGCTTGAGTTCCGCCTTCTGCCTGGCGTTGGCGCATGCCTCGACTATCTTCTTGGCATTTTTCATCTCCTCTTCCAGCCTCTCGTCTATGAGGGCGGTATCGGCTTCAGGGAAATCCTCAAGATGGACCGATTCCAGCCTTCCACTGAGATTCTGGTATATCTCTTCGCTAATGTAAGGCATGAGGGGTGCCAATAGCTTGGAGAGCTTCACAAGCGTATGGTGCAGGGTGAAGTAGACCGCCAGCTTATCGGGATCGTCCTTTTCCGACCAGGTCCTTGATCTTACGAGCCTGACGTACCATCTTGATATGTCCTCAACGATCAGGTCCATGAGGGCCCTAGTGGGTTTGTGGAACATATACTCGTCCATGCCATCCTTTGCTTGAACGCAAACTGAGTTGATCCTCGAAAGCATCCACTTGTCCTCCTTTCTCAAGTGCTCCTTCACGTCATCGTACGATGTCCTGATATCGTAGTCGTCAAGGGCCATGTATGTCGTTGAGAACTTGTAGATGTTCCATAGGATGCTCACCATCCTCCTGACGCTTGCAATGTCGTCCCAGGAGAACTTCATGTCATCATGGGGCTGCTGATGCCATAGGGTGAAGAATCTGAAGATGTCCCTTCCTTCCTTCTCTACGACCTCCTCAGGCGCTATGACATTCCCTGTCGACTTGTGCATGGCGTCACCATAAGCGTCATAGACGAATCCGTGCATCTGAACCGTCTTGTAAGGCACTTCCCCGAATGTAATGACCGATGACGCCTGTTGAGCGTAGAACCATTTTGTCACCTGGTCGTTCCCTTCCACTATGTACTCCGATGGCCATATCCTCTCGAAGGTCTCCTTCTCATGAGGGTAGTGCAGGGAGGCCCATGATGCTATCGAAGAGTCGAACCAAACGTCTACGATGTCCTTGACCCTAGTCATATCGCCTCCGCACTCGGGGCACGAAAGCACGACCTCGTCGACATAAGGTCTGTGCAGCTCTTTGACCTTAAGGTCGTTTTTCATCAGGCCCTCCATCTCCTCCTTCGAGCCGATGCATATGTGGTGGCCTTTCTCACAAGACCATATTGGCAGGGGCATGCCCCAGTACCTTTGCCTTGATATGCACCAGTCCCCTACATTCTCTACGCCGTTCTCGTACCTCTTGTGCACCCATCCGGGTATCCACTGAACGCCCATGTTCTTCTCGAGTATCTTGGACTTGATCCTTGTGATGTCAAGGAACCACTGCTCGGTCGACTTGAATATAAGGAGGCTCTTGCATCTCCAACAGAAGGGATATTTGTGATTGATGACGGACGTGAGGACCATCAGACCCTTGCTTTTAAGGTCCTCTATGATGAGGGGGTCGGCCTTCTTTATGAATAGGCCAGCGTATTTGGAGTCGGTCAGTTTTCCCTGGTCGTCAACAGGGGAATAGGCCTCGAGCCCATACTTTTTCCCCATGTCGAAGTCCTCGGCACCGAAGCCGGGTGCCGTATGCACGCATCCAGTGCCGTCCTCCAGCGTGACGTGCTCGCCGAGTATCACCGAATGGTACCTTTCTCCCTTTTCGAAGAACTCCTTTTGTATCGGGTTCTCGTCCAAGAGGGGATGCTCGTACCTCATGCCCTCGAGCTCGCTGCCCTTGAGATAACCTATGACCGCGTAATTGTAGATCTTGAGCTGGGAAAAGACAGGTTTCATGAGGCTTTCGGCCATGATCCAGGTCTCGTCATCCACCATTACTTCCACATAGTCGAAATCTGGATGCACCGCCACCGCCAGGTTTGCCGGCAATGTCCATGGAGTAGTGGTCCATACGAGGAGGTATTCATCCTCCCTTCCTATCAGCTTGAACTTGACGAATATCGAAGGGTCGTCCACCATCTTGTAAGCGCCCCTTATCTCATGTTCTGCCAGGGCGGTCTCGCACCTTGGGCACCAATGTGTGACCCTCTTGTCCCTGAAGAACAGGCCCTTGTCCCAGGCCTTCTTTAAGGTGTACCATCCAGATTCTATGTAAGCGTCATCTATGGGCATGTAAGGCCTATCCCATTCCATCCAGCATCCTATGTCCTTGAACTGATTTATCATCTTGTTCATGTTGTCGATGGCAAATTCCCTGCACATCCCGATGAAGTTGTCGATGCCGATCTTGTTCTCGATGTCCTTTTTAGTGCCGAGCTTTAGTTTTTCCTCTACCTTTACCTCAATCGGAAGGCCATGCATATCGAATCCCGGTTGCCTGGTGGGTGCGAATCCTGTCATGGTCTTATACCTCAGGACAGTATCCTTTATCATCTTGTTCCAGGCCGTTCCAAGATGTATCGTGCCCGTAACGTAGGGCGGACCGTCACACCAATACCAGGTCTTTCCATCCTTTTTCATGTACTTTTGGACAATCTCATGGTCTTCCCAGTATCTCTTTACCGAGCTTTCCACAAGCTCTGCGTCATAGCTATCCTGAATCTGTTTCATGTTTCACACCTAGGGAAGAAAGTTCTTGTTCTCAATCTTTTCTGGTAGGTACTCCTTCGCAACAAACTCCAAAGATTTGTTAGCCAGTGCCTGCTGTTCTATCCTTACGCCCATTTTCTTGCATTTTTGCAGCTGTTTCTGCCATTTCCTGTTTTGGAACCATGGATACTTTAATTCCTCTTCAATCCTCTTTTTGTCAAGGTCTTTTAACTTTTCCGTCACACCTTTTAAATCATACGTTTCTATGTCGTCCATCGTCATGCCCACGAATTTCGCTTTCGGGACGCTTAACGTGTTGGACAGATAGGCGAGGTTTATCGACCCCTGTTTGATGGTGGAATAGATGTACCAGCCATATGGGTCGCCATCGGTGAAGACGACGACTGGCAGGTCCATCTCCAAATGCAATCTTGAAAGAAGTCTCCTTATTCCTCTTGGCGCCTGTCCTTGGCATGCCACAAGGAGGCAGTTGTTGTCCTTGGGGAACTTCTCCTCTATCAGCCTGTCGGACATCGCCGCCGTCTCTACAACGAGCACATAGTCCACGTTGCTCTTCTTGAGCTTGATGTCCTCGATGTTGCCTGGCACGGCCCAGCCGCCCCTTCCAAGCTTCGATGCGTTGAATCTGTCCCCTGAATCGAATATCTCTATGTCGCCGTAGATGAATCCCCTCCTGTCGGCGGTAAGGTTCATCTGCTCACGAAGAAGGTCGAGCATCCTTTCAAGGTCCTCTATTATTATATTGGACTCGCCCTGCTCCTCGAATGTGTTCTCCTTGGAACTGCCGACAGAGTGCTTCAGGGCATAGTAGAGCTCCCTTATGCCTGCATGCTTGTCATCCTTGACGAGCTTTTGGGCGTAAGATGCCACGAGCATCGTCTGCATGAACTTCCTTGTGTGGGCTATGTTTAGAAATGAACGTTTGGATGTCTTGTCCCCCATCTTGAGTATTCTGCTGTCGTCGTCGAATATCACGTTGGAGAGGCCCCTTTGCGGTATCTCCACGGACGGAGGATGTCCCTTCTCTATCTGCCTCAGCACATCTTGGGCCATCTTTACAAGCTTCCTGTCGGTCTCACTAATATTCCTCACCTTCCGTTTCCTCGCTCTCTTGCGGTTCGGGCTCTTCTTCCTCATCCTCGACTATCATGTTGTACTTCTCGTTTATTATCCGTTCAAGAGCCTCCGATATCCCATCCTTCTCAGCCGTGGTAAGAAGGGATATCGACTGGGCGGTCTCGGGCACGTACCTTAGAAGGGTGTTCATCTTGGACTTCTTCTCATATAATCGCCTCTTGCCCGAAAGGAACTTGGAGAGTGCCCTGCCGGCATCCATGATGGCGTTCCTTATCTCATTGAAAATCTCCTCCTCGTAGGCCACGGCCTGCTTTCCTGCCGAGGTGTAAGGGACATGGGTCGAGACAAGATTTATGAACACTGTCAGAGGTGCCTTCTCTATGTCCCTTATGCCATACCTTTTCCAGTCTATGCTCTTTACTGCATCCGTCATCGCACATCCTCCCTGATCGAAGATGAGTGGCGCCCTGTTGGCATACCTTATGAGCTCCACGCCCCCTCTGCCGGCCTTGCCCCCAAAGGCCAATCCGATCTCGATGACGAATAGGATGCCTCCCCTGTAAGTCTGAGGCGCCCTTGTGATCGTGTACGTGAACTCGGGGGAAAGGGTGGATTCCAATCCTTTCCTTATCTCTTCGTCCCCAATGGGCCTCAACCCCTCCGTGGGCGGAGCGAAGAACTTTATGGAGCTGAGCGCCTTGACTATGCTCTCGGCATCCTCCCATGTCATCCTCTTTGGATTCATCTTGTCCGAGAGCCCGGCGCTCTTGCATACTTCAAGTGCCTTCGGCGAGGACACCCTTACGAACTCGTGTGAAAGGAACTGTGAAAGATTCTTCTTTGCCGTGTTAGATGCCATGGTGATAAGGTCGTCCGGCGTTGCGCCGTGGGGATGGGGTTTTATGGGTTTTGGGGGTTCTGGAACGAGGTTTGTGCTTCTCTCATATAGTATCCTCGTCCCGTCCGGTTCGATGAATGTGATCCTTGAATGGGGGTTGGATATCGATGTCATCCTCAAATAGTTGTAAGGCGAATATCTTGACTTGTTGTATATGACGTTCTTGCATTCAAGCGAGATTATGGTGCCTCTCCAGTCCCACTTGTTCGCTATCTTCTCCTTCTCCAGGATCTCTCCAAGATTCTTCTTTACGTCTAATTGCACAAGCGCCTTGATGATGGGCCCCTTTCCAGTGGAAGTGTATATTGTTGTCGGCTTTCCCGTCGTGACCTGGGAGAACATCACGGCCCCGGACACGCCAATCCCCTGCTGGCCACGGGATTGGATGTTCCTGTGTGCCTTGGACCCCGCGAGCATCCTTCCAAATACCTGTGGTATGAATCTCAATGGTATCCCGGATGCGTTGTCCTCCATTGACACCCTGTAATGCTCGTTGCCCTGTTCCTCGATCCTTACATGGATGTCTGGCAATATGCCAGCCTCTTCGCAGGCGTCCAGGGCGTTGGTGACGCCCTCATGGACTATCGTCGTAAGGCTCCTTATCTTTCCCGTATATCCCAGCATTGCTGCGTTCTTCTTAAAAAACTCTGAAATGCTTTGAGCCTTGAAATCCTTGAATAGTTCATCGGCATGCTTCACTTCTTGCATAAAATCCCCTATCATCTAAATTTAACCAGAAATATATATTTATATATCTTATGCAGTCAATCCTATTTTATTTCTGATTTAATCATATCATATATTCTTTTTCTTGAAAATATAAAATAATATTTTCCTTTTCATTCAAAAGGATTAGTATTAATAATGCCCTAGGCCTATTTATTTCCATGAAGGGCCTAACTCTGAGCCTCTACAACTCCTATGATAAGAACAAGGCGCATGACATCCACCTAAGGAGCATTGCAAGGGCTGCGCCCATATGCTATGCTACTGGATTCAACCTATCTCTGATCGACTTTCCCTTCCCAGACCCTCTGGAGCAGGTAGTTGGCAACACCACCATCGGAAAGGGCGGAGACTATCTGGAACTGTTGAACTCCAGGCAGGAATTCTTCCATGGGAGCGACATAAACCTCCCCCAGGAGGCCATCATAACGACATCGAAGCCTGATGAGGACAAGGCCGTAGGCATGATGGAGCTCTTAAGAATGATAGAAGGGGGAATGAAATCGAACTTCATCGTCGGCCTGGGCAGGAAAGGCCTGCCGAACAGCATAAGAAAAAAAGGAAGATACCATCTCGATGTCACAGGAAAGGGCATCCCCTTCGAGACATGCACCGCTATAGGGTACATACCTGCGGTCGTGCACACTTACCTAAAGTGCAGAGGCAAGGTCCCTTAGCACGCTTCGCGGGTCCTTTGCCTTGACGACCCCGGACGCCAGTAGAACGCCTCTGGCCCCCAGTTCGATCGCCTTGGCCACATCTGCCGAATTCTTAACCCCCGCTCCACAGAGGACGTTCACCTTGCGGTCGATGGCCTTTACCCCCTCTACGGCATTTGAGACTATTTCAGGGTCTGCAGATGTTACAGACACGTCTCCGCCGATGAGCTCTGGCGGCTCCACCGCAACGAAGTCTGGGCCGAGTGCGGCAGCGGCGATAGATGTCCTGATATTGTTCGTGCAGACGCAGGATACGATGCCCTCTTCCCGGCATCTTTTGACTATGT
This sequence comes from Candidatus Methanofastidiosia archaeon, assembly GCA_016930445.1. GTDB lineage: Archaea > Methanobacteriota_B > Thermococci > Methanofastidiosales > NM3 > JAFGGT01. The sequence continues at coordinate 23,360 of JAFGGT010000033.1, forward strand.
CCTCAATGTCGAAAAGTAGCTTTCTGCTTTCGCTGTGATTGACGAGGGTCCCTGTAGCCCCCGCGCCTTTGATGGCCTTTACCGTCGTGTGCCCTGTCCTCCCCCCAGGACTTACGGCATCGGAGGACTGGGACCATACAGGGGCCCTGATAGATTGTGCGACCAGGGCCAGGTCGACCATCTGGGGGCATGATACGATGCTAGTTCCGGTCTCCTTCCCGATCTCCTCACAAGCCCTCGCCAACCCAAGCCCGGCCTCTCCGCATACCTCTCCATATGCCTTGAAGTTGACTACTATCAGTGGTTTTGTCAATCTATGCACCTATTCTATTTTTTCAAATCTTCCCTTTAGCTTGCTCAAGACCTTCGGTAGCGTGGTATACTCCATGTCTGCGAGCGGCAGTCTGTGTGGCTCGAAGGGCCCGTGCCTCCTCATATAGTCTGCAGTGTCCTTTGCCATCTGCCTGGAATTGTCGAATCCAGGGTCGTCGAATAGGTCTACAGGGCCTACAAGCCTGCCATTGGCCAACTGGAAACCCAGTGCCACCACCCTTGGCGGGCCGTCGAATCTCGTACACTTCGCATTGCACTGGGACACAGGCATAAGGGGCCCATTGTGGCTCCCCCTCATCCATCCTGAGACCAGATGCGGGAAAGAGAACGGTTCAAGGACCTCACCTAGCGCAGGCAGGCCGGATTGTGCTCTGACAAGTGCCACTGGGTCGTCCTTTCCCACATATTCACCGGCAATCTCATACAGCTTCTCTGTGGATATCGCGGCCACCGGTTCATCCAACGGGAGCTTTCCGCCCTCCCTTGGATAGACCCTCTTGATGACATATCTTGATTTTGCCCCTATCAGGGCCAGCATCGAGTACATCTCCTCTGGGCAGTCCATCATGACCTTCTTGTGCTCCTGTATGTCCCATACCTCGAATCTGTATCCCTGAATGGCGCTAGGGTCTATGACAAGCCCAATGGTGTTGAACGGATCTGCGAACATCTTGTATATGGGCAGATTGAACGCTCCAGGCTCGGTCTTGTCCATGAAGAAAGTGACAATTGGTTCTGCCTTTCTTTCCGTGAACTCCATCTCAGCCACTCCAGGGCCCATACCCTTGATGTTACCGGAGAATGCGTCTGAGAGCAGGTCCTGTCCCGCGCCGTAGAGCTTGAGCTCCTTCGCCTTTTCAGTTGCCTTGAGGAAAGTGTTCCATGCCAACGCGTGGATTTCCTCGTCATCAACACCTTTGCGGTGTGTCATGACAAGCTCGAGGTCGTCGCCACAGTTTGTGACGTAATAGTCGATGATATCCTTCCCCTTGGCCTTCTCTAGCTCATTTCTTGCGATGATTTTAAGTTCAGGATGCACAAGCGCATGGCCTGGCCATCCCCCGACATCCGCCTTTATAATAGAAACGGTTATTTTTTCGCTCATATTTTCACCTTTTTTCAGACTGAATAAAACACAATGAATCTAAAATATAAACTTTATGCAAATTATGACGTATTCTTTAGGACCGCATTTCATCGCTATTATAAACCAGGAATAATATGGCGTCCCAAATTCAGAAAAACTTTTATATTGCCCGAACAGCCAATATTCATCGAATCCCAGAAGGTTTTTTATGGCTTATCAATGGACCTATTACTCGTTGCTGGCTCTGGCATCATCCGTTCTTTCTATGGTCCTCTTTGTCATCCTCTACAGAAAAAGGAGAGTGCCCGGCTCCCGTGTTTTCATGGTCCTCTTGCTTGCCCTTTCCCAATGGTCGCTTTGCGAGTTCCTTCATATCCTTTACACCGGCCTTGGAGGGATATTGTTCTGGTCAAAGCTTTCCTACATAGGCATTGTCATGGTCCCTGCCACATGGTTCATCTTCTCGCTCTACTACAGCGGGAGGGACAAGTACGTAAATACCAATAACGTCCTTTTATTGTCCGTCGTTCCCTTCATCACTTTGGTCCTTGTCCTTACAAATGGGTCCCATTCGCTCATCTGGGACAACATCACATTGTCCCAGCTTGGTTCCATAGTGTATTATGTGAAGGATTATGGCATCTGGTTCTATGTCAATATGATATATTCGTATATCCTGCTCTCTGTGAGCATATACTATATCGTCGATCCGTTCTCGACATCCTTCTCACTCTATAAAAAGCAGAGAACGTTCCTTCTCATAGCGTTATTGATACCATGGGTGGCCAACATACTATACCTGACCATTGGTCCTGCCCTCTATAGCATTGATATCACGCCCCTTTCATTCTTGATGACAAGCATCGTGATGCTGTACTCAACGTTCAATCTCGGATTCCTTGATATCGTTCCAATTGCGCAGAAGAACATCTTGGAGAACATAATGGACATAATAATCGTATTGGACAATTCGAATAGAGTGGCATATATCAATGAAAAAGCGAGGGAATTTCTAACGGGCGAAGATGGCGATATCGTTGGCAAGGAGCTTTCAGGATTGATGCCGGGATGGACTAGCACCCTGGAATACCTTAGCGGCGACATCAATGGAAGGGAGGGAATAATTACCGAGAGGGAAGGTGAAAAATATTACAGTTGCGCCATCTCGAATCTGCATCAAAGGCAGTGTGTGCTGGGAACCCTTTTGATAATAAGGGACGTTACTAGCTCTATCAAGTATGAACTGAGGATAAACAAGCTGAACGAGCATCTCTCCCTAATTAACAAGATCCTTAGGCACGATATATCGAACAATCTCACAATCGCATCTTTCTCTATTGAGATGATGAGGGCAGAGAACATGGAGATGAAGAAACGTGCCATGAGATCCATATCTAGGAGCATAGAGCTAATTAACAGGATGAAGGACCTTGAAATGGTCATATCCCAAGGCGACCAGTTAAAGCGCTATAAAGTGTCGGAAGTGGTCGCCGAGATAATCAAGAACTACCCTTCTGTGAAGTTCAATGTCAAGGGGGATTGCACAATCCTCGCCGATGATGCCATATCCTCCGTCTTCGACAACATCATCAGCAACGCCGTCATGCATGGGCGTGCCGAGCGCATTGATGTTGAGATGGGTGTGGAGGAGGACCTTGGCATAATAAAGATAATGGACAATGGGATAGGCATACCGGATGATGTGAAGATGAACATCTTCAAAGATGAGTTCAGCTATGGGGAGAACAAGGGCACGGGGATAGGCCTCTATATTGTCAAGAAGGTGGTCGAAAGATACGGGGGCGACATAAGCGTAAGCGACAATTCCCCGAAGGGGAGCATATTCACTCTTATTCTTAGAATGGCCCCTAAATCTTTATAAGCAGATATCGCATACACCTTCGCATGTTCAAGATTGACATGCATGTGCACACATATTATTCTTATGGCGATGGTATCAACAGCCCGGAAGAGATGATCAGGGCAGCCGAGGCAAAGGGGCTTGATGGCATTGCGATCACGGACCATGACAACATCGAGGGCGCCCAAGAGGCCATGTCGGTCGACACAGGCCTTTTGGTGGTAGCGGGCGCAGAGGTATCCTCTCTTGAAGGGCACATACTCGCATATGGGATTCACGAGAACGTTCCAATGGGGCTCAGCGCGAGAGAGACCATCGAGGCGATCCATGGGCAAGGCGGTATAGCCGTGGCAGCACATCCGTTCGATCATAGGCGCAGCGCCGTTGGAGAGCTCATCTTTCAATTGCCATTTGACGGCGTTGAAGCACTAAACGGTCATTTCCTAAAAGATGGCGGAAGTACCAAGAGGATATGCCAGGAACACTCTTTCCCGATGACCGCGGGCACAGACGCACATATGGCCAAGGAGATAGGCTCCTGTTATACGGTCCTTGGCAACCTGGATGATTACAAGGCAGAGATAGTATCCGGAAGGAGCGCGGTCGAGGGGAAGCCTGTGCCAGCCCTGATGCTCTTCGAGAAGTGGCTGAGGACATACGTGCTCAGGCAAGGCAAGTTCTTGTAGCCTTCTAGTTTTATGGTATTGTCTTCCTTACATCTCTTCCAAGGGCTCTATGCCCAACATCCTTAGGCAGTTGGCAAGGACGATCCTTGTCGCATCGACCAAGGCGACCCTGTCTGCCTTCCTATCAGACCTCAGCACGGGCAGATCATTGTAAAACGAGTTGAACCTGGTGGCGACATCGTTCGCATACTTTGCAACGTAGTGGGGCCTCTTGTCCTTGGCAGCCGCCTCGACAACGTCCGGCATCTGTGCCAGGGCCTTTATCAGTTCCCTCTCCTTAGGATGGTCATAAACATAAGCGGGTACGCCCCGGTCCTCCGATCTCTTCATTATGGAGCAGCACCTGGCATGGGCGTATTCGAGATATGGGCAAGAATCGCCTTCAAAGTTAAGGGCATCGTCCCAACGGAACACTATCTTCTTTTCCGGTGCGTACTTGATGATGTTGTATCTTATGGAACCAGC